>JACRBC010000011.1 GCA_016213245.1 Candidatus Solibacter usitatus
CTGGCGGCCGAGTTCGGCCGTCATCCAGCCGGCCGTGTTGGCGACGTAGGGGAGCGGCATCGCCAGCATCAGAACCCACAGCATGGGTCTGAAGCGGAAGAGCCGGCCGCGCGGGAGGAGGGCGGCGGCGAGCACGGTCACTAGCACGAAGAGGGTCCCCAGGCCCACCATGATGTGGAAGCTGTAGTAGAGCAGGGGGATGTTGTCGGGCCAGTCTCGAGGGGGAAACGCGTCCAGGCCGCGGACCTCGGCGTCCCACCGCTTGTGGACGATGAAGCTGAGGGCGCCGGGGACGAAGAAGGGGTTGTCGAGCTTGCGCTTTTCCACGTCGGGCTGCCCGAGGATGGCGATGGGCGCGCTGGTGGCGGTGTCGAAGTGGCCTTCCATGGCCGACAACGTGGCGGGCTGATGGCGGGCGACCAGCATGCCCTGCCGGTCGCCGGTGGGGAACGGCGCAAGCAAAGCCGCAAACAGGCCGGCTGTCACCCCGACGCGGAGAAACGTCTCCCCGTAGCCGCGGTGCTTGTCCAGGAGCAGATAGAACGCGCCCACTCCGGCCACGATGAAGGCGCCGGTGATCACTCCGCCCATCATCGTGTGCCAGAACTGCCAGAACGCCCAATCGTTGAAGAGCAGAGCAGACCAGTCATTGAGGACGATTTCGCCGCCGGGGCCGCGCTCATAGCCGGCGGGGCGCTGCATCCATGCATTGGTCGCCACGATGAGATAGCCGGAGAGCCAACTGCCCACCCACACGGCGAGGGAGGAGAACCAGTGTCCAACTCGGCCCAGCATCTTCTCCCCGAAAATCAGAAGGCCCAGAAAGCTGCTTTCCAGGAAAAACGAATAGAGGCCCTCCATCGCCAGCGTGTGGCCGATCACCCCACCGGCAGCCTTGGAGAACCTCGACCAGTTCGTGCCGAACTGGAACTCCATCGGGATGCCGGTCACCACGCCGAGAGCGAAGTTCACGGCGAAGATCCTGGCCCAGAAGCGGGCGCAGTCGTTGTAGTGCTCGTCGCCGGTCCGGAGCGCCAGCGTCTTCAGCAGGAAGATCAGCAGGGCCAGTCCAAGCGTCAGTTGGACGAAGAGGTAATGGAAGGTGATCGTGAAGGCGAAATGAAAACGGTGGAGGGCAAGTGCGGAGTCCATACATCAGAGTCCACACCCCAGGTTATCGCAATTCAACCTCCGTGCGAGGCGTCGCGCCTGGATGAGGATTCGCCCGCGCCGCGCCTGGCATCCCAGCAGCGGTCGCGCTGGGAAGCGGCCCTGGAAGGCGACGGCGCGGGGCCGTGTCAGCCCTTCACGCCCACTTTGCGCAGGACCGCCATCATCGGGCACCAGTTGGTGAATGCGCTCTGGAACAGGTTCAGCCCCACGAAGGCCGTGAAGTAGAACCAGCGCGGATCGTGCAGGATCCCCAGCGCCACGCTGAGCATGATGAAGAACCCGGCAATCAGTCTCAACCATCGATCTACTGTCATCGTTGCTTCCCCTTGTTGGCTATGTAGTACACGATCGGCACCGTCATGCGGGACAACGCCAGCGAGGCGATCTCCCCGGCCATCAGTGCGATGGCAAGCCCCTGGAAGATCGGGTCGAATAAGATTACCATGCTCGCCACCACCACCGCCGCCGCGGTCAGCATCATCGGGCGGAAGCGGACCGCGCCGGCGTCGATGACGGCCAGGTCCAACGGCATGCCCTCTTTCAATCGCAACTCCACGAAATCAACGAGGATGATGCTGTTGCGCACCACGATTCCGGCGCCGGCGATGAAGCCGATCATCGATGTAGCCGTGAAGAAGGCGTTCAGCATTCCATGGGCCGGCAGGATTCCCACCAGCGAAAACGGAATCGCCGCCATGATGATCAGCGGTGTCAGGAAGCTCTGGAACCAGCCGACCACCAGCACGTAGATCAACACCAGCACGGCGGCGAAGGCGATGCCGAGGTCGCGGAACACCTCGTAGGTGATGTGCCACTCGCCGTCCCACTTCATCGAGTACTTCGAGTCCTCGAATGGCTGGCTGGCGGTGTGCTGTTCGATTTCATAGCCGCCGTCGACGGGCAGTTTGGCGATCTCCGGGCCCAGCTTCAGAATCGCGTAAACGGGACTCTCCATCACGCCCGCCACGTCGGCGGTCACGTAGGTTACCGGCATCAGGTTCTTGTGGTAGATGCTCTTCTCCACCGTGGTGTTCTCCACCCGGACCAGCTCCGATAGCGCCACCAGGTTGCCGGTCCGCCCGGCTACCTTCAATCCCTTCAGCCGTTCGAAATCGCTGCGCGTGGCCCGGTCCAGGCGCAGCGTGATCGGGACATCTTCCCTGGCCGATTCGTCGTGGAGCAGCCCGGCGCCCATGCCGGCGGAGGCCAGCGTCAGCGCCCTGGCCACGTCATCGGTCGAAACGCCGTTCAACGCCGCCTTCTCACGATCGACGCGCCACATCTGCTTCGGCTGGGCGTCCTCCACATACCAGTCGGCGTCGACCACGCCTTCGGTCCGGTCGAAGACCGAGAGGATCTGCCCGGCGAGCCGGTCGCGCCCCTCCGCCGAAGGGCCGTAGACTTCGGCCACCAGCGTCTGTAGCACCGGCGGGCCGGGCGGCACCTCGGCCACCTTGATTCGCGCGCCGCACGACTTGGCGATCGGCGCCAGGATTTCCCGGACCTGCTTGGCGATGTCGTGGCTTTTCAAATCGCGCTCGCCCTTACCCAGCAGGTTCACCTGAATATCAGCCATGTGCGAGCCGCGCCGCAGAAAGTAATGGCGCACCAAACCGTTGAAGTTGTAGGGCGACGACGTGCCGGCGTAGGTTTGGACGTTCACCACTTCGGGCTGCTTGAAGGTGGCTTCGGCAAGCTGCCGCGTCACCCGGGCGGTCTCCTCCAGCGTCGTTCCCTCGGGCATGTCGACAATCACCTGGAACTCGCTCTTGTTGTCGAAGGGCAGCATCTTCACCTTGACGAACTCCACGTAGACCAGCGCCATGGAGCCCATCAGTAGTCCCGTCACCATCAACAGAAAGCCGTAACGGAACAGCGGCACGTGCAGCAGCTTGTCCATCACCGTTCGATACGCCATCGTCATCCGGTCCTCGCCGTGCTCGTGGCCGTGGCCCGTGTCCTGCTTGAGTATGCGGACCGCCGCCCACGGCGTCACCAGGAACGCGACAATCAGCGAAAACACCATCGCCGCGGTCGAGCCGATCGGGATCGGCCGCATGTAGGGTCCCATCAGGCCGCCCACGAAGGCCATCGGCAGGATCGCCGCGATCACCGTCAGCGTCGCCAGAATGGTCGGGTTGCCGACCTCGTCCACCGCCTCCACCGCCACGTCGGCCAGCGGCCTGCCGGCGTTCTGAGGAAGTCGCGTGTGCCTGACGATGTTCTCCACCACCACAATGGCGTCGTCCACAAGTATGCCGATGGAGAAGATCAGCGCAAACAGCGTGATCCTGTTCAGCGTGTAGCCGTATAGGTAAAATACGGTGAGCGTCAACGCCAATGTCACCGGGATCGCCGTGAACACGATCAGCGACTCGCGGAAGCCCAGTACCAGCGCGATCAGCAGGCTCACCGAGACCACCGCGATGCCCATGTGAAACAGCAGCTCGTTTGACTTCTCCGCCGCCGTTTCGCCGTAGTGGCGCGTGATCGACACCTCGATGTCGCTCGGGATGAGCGCTCCCTTCAGTCCCTCCACCTTCTCCAGCGCCCTGTCCGCAACCGTAATCGCATTGGTGCCCTTGCGCTTGGCCACCGAAATGGTCACCGCCGGCTCAAACCGGCCCCGCTCGGCGTACTGCACGTATTGCACGGGCTCCTCGCCCGTGTCCTCAACCTGCGCCACGTCGCGCAGATAAACGGGACGTCCGCCCGAGACCGCCACGACCAGGTTGCCGGCGTCGGCGGCGCTCTTGATCCAGCCGCCCGCCTCGAGCACCGTTTCCCGGTTCTTCGCGCTGGCTTTGCCCGCGGGCAGAACCTGGTTCGACATGCCCAGCGCGCCGGCCACCTGTAGCGGGCCCAGGTTGTAGCCGCCCAGCCGCGCGGCGTCCAGCGTCACTTTCAATTCGCGCCGCTGGCCCCCCAGCAGCGTCACCTCGCTGACGTCGGGCACCTGCTTGATCGCGTCGTGCACCTGCGCGGCGACGCGGCGCAGCTCGAAGTCGCTGTAGCGCGCGGAGTGCAGCGTCAGCGCCAGAATCGGAACGTCGTCGATGGAACGAGGCTTCACCAGCGGCGGGGTCACGCCGGGAGGGATCTTATCGAAGTTGGCGTGCATTTTCTGGTTCAGCTTGACGATGCTCTTTTCCTCGTCTTCGCCTACCTTGAAGCGCACAATGGCGATCGCCGCTCCAGGGGATGACGTCGAGTAGACGTACTCCACGCCCGGGATTTCCCACAGGAACTTCTCCATCGGTGTGGTGGCGCGCTGTTCCACCTCGCGGGCGCTGGCGCCGGGCATGGCCACCATCACGTCGATCATCGGGACGATAATCTGCGGCTCCTCTTCGCGCGGCAGCATGAACACGGAAAACGCCCCAACCAGCAGCGAACCCAGAATCACCAGTGGCGTGAGCTTGGAGTGGATCCAGGCGTGCGCCATGCGCCCGGCCAGGCCATACTTGGGCTGCTCCTTCACTGCCGCACCTCGACCTTCCCGCCGTCCAGCAGGCCCGCCGGCACCGGCGCCACCACCATTTCGCCCGCGCTCAATCCGCTCAGTATCGCCATCCTTCCCTCATTCGCCGCGCCCGTTGTCACCAGGCGGCCCCTCGCTATCCCGCCCTGAACCACGAAGACCTTCCGCACCTGGCCCATCTCCACCAGCGCCGCCTGGGGCACTGTCAGCGCCTGGCTGTGCCCGGCGGCGAAGCGCGCGCGGCCAAACATGCCGCTACGCAACGTGCCGCCCGCCAGTCCGATCTTGACGACGAACGTGCGGGAACCCGCGTCCAGCGCCGGCACAATCTCCTCCACGCGCGCATCCACGCTCTTGCCCAGCGCTTCCACGTCCACCCGCACCGCCATCCCCGGCCTGATGCTGGCGAGCCGGCTCTCTTCCACGGCCGCCTCCAGTCTGTAGCTGCCGGCCTGCTCCACCACCACAATCGGCATGCCAGGCGAGGCCAGCATTCCCGGCTCTGCTTTGCGCTCGATCACCATGCCGGCAAACGGCGCGGTCACCTGCGTGTAGCCCTTCGTCACTTCGGCCTGCGCCACCGACTCATCAGCCTGGCGGATCTTCTGGTCCAGTTGCGACCGCCTGGCACGCGCCATTTCGAAATTGGCCTGGGCCATCCTCTGGCGCGCCGTGGCTTCGTCCATCTCCTGCGGCGTGATCGATTTCTGGTCGAAGAGCGGCTGCATCCGCTTGTGCGTCGAGTTGGCCAGCTCCAATTGAGCCTTGGCCGCGGCGATGGCGTTGTTCACCTCGGGCACCGCGCTCCGCGCCTCGGCCCGCGCCGCTTCGGCCTGCCGCACCGCCGACTCCACCTCTTTCGCCTCCAACACCGCTACCACCTGTCCGGCCTTCACAGAGTCCCCTGCCTGCGCCCGGATCTCCCGGATGTAGCCCATCACGCGCGCCGAAAGAACCGATGTCGTTCTGGCCCGCACCGTGCCCGTGGCCTCGTACTCCTCCGCAATGCGCTCCTCCACGGCTTTGGCCAGTTGCACCTGCACAGCCCCCGCTTCACCGGCCTTGCTCGAATGGGCGGCCTTTTCACGCCCGCCGCAGGCGGCCGTCATGACAGCCATCGCGGCCGCTGCCGCGCTCACGGACCACTTATTGCAAAACATCGGAATCTCCATTCAATATTCCCGCCGCTCTCTCCACTTCCAGCGCCGCCAGCCGTTGATCGTGAATCGCCGCCAGGCGGCGCGTCCGGGCGTCGAGCAGCGCCGTCTGCGCCCGCAACAGGTCGGTGACGGTGGCCAAACCGTTGGAATAGCGGTTTCTCAGAATCCGCAGGCTCTCGTCCGCCTGCGCCACGGTGGCCTCCGTCACGGCGATGCGCTCGGTGGCGGCGTCGAAATACGACTTCGCCTTGCGCACTTCCAAGTTCACCGCGCTCGCAAACTGCTTTTCAGAAGCTTGCGCCGCCGACGCCATCGCCCGCGCCTCTGCCACGCTCTCCCGTGTCCGGTAGCCGTCAAACAGGTTCCACTTCAGCCCGGCCACCAGCATCCAGTTCGCTCCGCCCTTGCGGGCAAACTCCCGCCGGTCGGCCTCGAATGTGCCCTTCATGAAAATCTGCGGCAGATAGGCCGACTTCGCCGCTGCCGCCTGCGCCTCGGCCGCTTGCCGTGCTAGCCGGAGCTGCTCCAGTTCGGGCCGCGCCCGGCCGGCCTCGCCCTGCGCGCCCGCCGCCGGCGCCAGCGCCGTGGTCAGCTTGTGCTCAACGTCCAGCGGCAAGCCCAGCGCTTCGTTGAACGCTGCCCGCGCGATCCTCGCGTCCGCTTCCCGCCGGATCACCTGCTCCCTCATCGCCGCAACGTGCACCTTCACCGACAGGACGTCGGCCTCGGTCGCCATGCCCGCGTCGCGCACGGTCTCGGCCCGCTTTTGGTCCGCTTCGGCCGTCTTCAGCGCCTCGCGCGCCACCTCCAGCGCCTGGCCCGACAGCGTCACGCCGTGATAGGCGCGCGCCACCCCGGCGATCAGCACCAGCTCCAGCGCCTTCCTCTCCTGCTCCGTCATTTGCCGGCCGAGTTCGGCCGCCTTCACGTTGTTCTTCATTCCGCCGAAATCATAGATTAGTTGCTCGGCCGATACCACCGATTGGAAATTGTTCAGGACGTCGGGGCTGTTCAGCTTGTCCAGGGCGAAGTTCCCGGCCGTAAACTGCCTCTGCGTCAGCAGCGAACCGAAGACGTAGACAGGGTTGTTGCCGCTCTGGAACGTCTCCATGTACTGCACGCGCGGCAGGTACCCGCTCCTGGCCTGCCCGACGCGGCTCCCCGCCGCCTGTATCCTGGCCGCGGCCACCTCCATGGACGGATGAGCGCGCAACGCCTGCTTCACCGCGTCCTTCAGAGATAGCGGGTCCTGCGCGCTGGCGGTCGCCCCCGCCAGGCACAAACTGACCATCTGAATTAGTCTTGGCACGTTCCACATGATGCGGCCCATGGCCCGGGGTGACAAGTCACCTTTGGCCGGCAACCGCATCACACATGGCGGAAGAATCGTTATGGAAGTCAAAGTCAGCTACCTCGGAGATGTGCAGTTTGAAGCCGAAGCCCGCGGGCACAAGATTATCTGCGACCAACCGCTGGACGGGGGTGGCGCCGACGAAGGGATGACGCCCCCTGAGCTCCTCCTGGCCTCGCTGGCAACCTGCGCCGGCTTCTACGCGGTTCAATACCTGCGTGCAAGAACCTTACCAAGCGCCGGGTTACAGGTCAAGGTGGTGTCGGAAAAGGTCCTCCACCCCGCCCGGCTGGACAACTTCGTCATTACAATCGAGGCGCCCGGTGTCACCTCGGAGAAGGACGTGGAAGGCATACGGCGGTCGGCCGAAAGATGCCTGGTCAAGAATACAATGCTCATCCCGCCGTCCATCTCCATCACCGTCGAAGCGCCGGCCGCCGCGGTTCTGGAGCAGGTAACATGATCTTGTGCAGCCGCCCTCATCGACCGCGCCCGAGGTGGAATGGGCCCGGCGCCTCCTGGCCGGAGACGCCTCCGCCTTCACCCCGTTTGTCGAGTCGTTTCAACACCGCATCTTCCAGTACACCTGGCTGATGTGCGGCCAGCGGGAAGACGCCGAGGAGGTCTCTCAGGATACGCTCCTCAAGATCTTTGAAAGCTTTGACCAGTTGCAGGACCCCGAAAAGGTAAAGGCGTGGGTTTTTCGCATCGCCAAGAACTACTGCCTGATGAAGCGCCGCAAGAGCGTCTTCGCCCCGGAGCGGGAACTGTCGCTGGATGAGTTGCTCCCTGGAGCGGAAGGCGAAAGCACGCGGACCATTCAGGTTCCCGATTCCGGGGAGCTCCCCGATGAGCAGGTGCTGCGGTCGGAACTCAGCGGCGAGCTGGAGCAGGCGCTCCGGGAACTGCCCGAGATCTACCGCTCCGTCGTTCTGCTCCGGGACGTGGAAGGACTTTCCACCGCTGAGACCGCCGGGGTGCTCGACCTCAGCGAAGATGCGGTGAAGCAACGCTTGCATCGCGGCCGTCTTGCGCTTCGCAAGCGCCTGGCGGCTTATCTTGGTTCCGCCGGAAAGGAGTTGACGCCGTGACACACTCGCACAGCCATCGCGATCCGGCCTGCCTGGAAGTCTTTGCCCGCCTCTCCGAGTACATCGATGGCGAATTGCCCGGCGCCGACTGCGCCGGCATCGAGTCCCATGTCGCCGATTGCCCCCCCTGCGTCGAGTTCATCCGCAGCCTGAAGCGCTGCGTCGAGGTCTCCAAGGGGTTTCACAGTGCGGAAGACTGCCCGCCGGTTCCACCCGAGATGGAGCAAAAACTCAGGGCCGCCTGGCAGGCCGCCCTCACGCGGAAGAGATAGGCAGCAGCAGAGCCGCGAGCGGATCCCCCCCTACGGCGCAACCCGGTACAACATTGCGTCGCCTTCCCAACCGTCCGGTTTCGCGAACAGCCGCGTCATGTGGACGCAGATCTCCCGGCTTTGCCGGTCCTCGCGCGCGTAGAAGTTCGACAGAGTGAGCAGCGGATCCTCGCCCGGCTGCAGCGTGTCGGCCAGCTTGATGGTGCGCCGGATCAACCTGCCGCTGCGGCGGTCCACTTCGCCCGCCATGAACGGATACCGCGGGCGGTTTCCCCTGGGGTTCTCCGGGTTGATGTTGCCGAGCCAGTAGAGCCGGCCGCTCGAATGCGGCAGCAACTGCGAACAGGCGCTGGGGCTGTAAAACGGCTGGCCGTCGTCGTAGGTCCAGGGCGCCGGATCGGACCATTTCCATCCGCCGTCATCGGAGAACGACACCCAGCGCCAGGAGGGCAATTGCGGCCGGGCGTCGTTGGAGCCGCGCAGCACCAGCATCCAGCGTCTGCCGCCAAGATGGGCCAGAGTGGGTTCGATGAAACCGCGGGTGGTGCGCGCCGGATCGCCGCGGATCACCTCGCTCATCCGCCAGTCGAGGTTCCAGCCGTTCCAGCGGCCATGAAGGACGGCCGAGTCGTGCCAGGTGTAGCCGCCGCCGGGATTGAGGAGGTTGCCATCAGGGCCGAAGCGAGGGATCTGAACGGGCAGGAGGATGCCGCCATCGGCCGCGCTGACGGGCTGGCAGGTCTGGTCGCCGAGCATCACGCCCTTGTGGTCGTACAGCCCGGTGCCGCGCACCGCGCGCGGGTCGTCCTTGCTGACGGCCCAGTGGATGCGCCATTCGCGCAGACCCTCCAACGGATCGTCGGTGGGGAGCAGTCCTTCGAGCCAGAACTGGATGAATCGGCCCGTGTGCGGATCCACCCAGCCGATGCGGGCGTGCTTCCGCCACATGCCGTTGGGGCGTTTCTCGCCGGTGATCATCTTTTCCGGCTTCGACCACGTGCGTCCGTAGTCGCCGGAGTAGCGGAGGAAGGCGACGTCGATCGTGTCGGAGCGGGACCAGCGGCTTTCCATCGACATCATGCCGCCGCCGCGCCGGCCCGTGTAGAAGGCGGATGCCATGACGGCCGTTCCCTTGCCGGGGGAGGCCACGAAGAGCTCACGCTTGACGTCAGGCCCCAGCGGGGCGGTGGCGGATAGAAGAAGCTGGCGCCGGGAGAGCATATTGGGACAGTGTGGCACGGATCGTGCCGCTTAAACACTTTTCCTACCTTGGCATGAGGGAACTGGGGAGCCAGGGGAACACCGGTTCATCTTCGGACCCCTCCAGGAATGCTTCGAAAAGGCCGGAGAGGCGCGCCGAGCGCCGGCCCAGCGAGCGCTTCCGGCCGGCCAGGGCGGCGAATCGGAAGGGAGAGTGGCGCTCGAGGCCGGCGAGGTAAGCGGGGGAGTACCGGCCGCCTGCCGCGCCGGCGGCGCGGATGATCAGCGAAAACGAACTCTTGTGAATCAAGCCGCGCAGAGCGGGCGAGGTTGGGGTGGGGGATTGAGGCATGAGCGCCATGACGGCGCCGGCAAAGTGCAGCGTGCGGCAGGTGAGCCGGTCGAGCGGGATGCGGGCGGCGGCCTGCGTGAACAGGGTGAGCACGCCGGCATCCAGGTCCTCGGTGAGGTCCTGCAGGTCGTCGCCGAGCTGCAGCAGAACGCCCCAGAGGAAAGCAAAGCGCGCCTGCTCGGGGGAAAGATCGCTGGCGGCGAGCCAGGCATCGGCCAGGACCGAGGCGCCGCCTTTGTGAAAGCTGGTGCCGAGGACCTCGTCGTATGAGGCCTCTGAGTTGCGTCGCAGGCGCAGGCTGTCGTGCTGGGCGGCGTGAATGTCGAGGAGGCTTTCGAAGATCCGGGGGTGAGTGGTGCGGGCGTATTCTCCCTCGATCAGCCCGGCGAGGCGCCAGATGGTCTCTTCGCGGGAGTTGGCGGCCGGAACGGGCCGGCCCGCCAGGCGAGAGCCGAATCGGTGGCTGAAACCGAGCTTGTCCTGGGGGGAGGCGGCCGGGTCATCCAGATAGTTGTCGGTGTAAGGATAGAGCATGCTGTAGGCGAAAATCGACGGAGTAAGCGCTATTTTCCGGCCAAACAGCAGTTGCAGGCCGCAGGCGGTCCAGGCGTTGCGGCTGGCTTGCTGGACGTCCGCCAGGGGAACCGCCGCATCGAACTCGCGCGCGCGGCGGGCCATGCGGGCGCCGATTCCGGCGAATCCGTCGCTGAGAAGGAGCTGCATCTGGTCCTCATCCAGATGCAGAGCCCCACGGCCAAACTCGTCGAACGCGGCGGAAATCCGGGTGTGGCTGGCGCGGCGCGCGGCGGCACTCCGCGGGAGGGCTTCGAGTTCGGCCTGAAGGCAGCCCAGGAACCGGTCCAGTTGCGCCTCGGCGGCTGACTGCTCAACCGGCTGGAAGCTGGGGCCGAAGTCAGGCAGAGTGTCCGGGCAGGCGGCCCAGAGGGCGAGGGCGTCGTCGAGTAGCCGGTTCACGTCGGTTATCCCGGCGGGGCGGAGTAGCGCGCTGGCGGCCGCCCATGCCATTCGTAGTTTGGCACGATCTTGCATCCGGGGTGTCACCTTCCGTTGAGAAGGTGTATCTTCATGGACGGAGGCACAGGAAAATGATCCCGCCGCCGTTTGACAGCATCGTCTGCCCAATCGACTTCAGCGCCTGTTCGGCCAATGCCCTGCGCTGGGCCGTGTGGCTGGCGCAGACCAGCAACAAGCCGTTGCGCCTGCTCCACGCCGTGCACATCGACATGCCCGGTTATCTGACGCCGAAGCACAGGGAGGATATCCTCGAGCAGTGGGCCAAAGTGCGGACGGAGGCGGAAGCGCACTTGCGGAGCTGGGTGCAGCCGCACATTCCGGAGGGGCTCGACGTGCACTTCGAAGTGTCGGACGCGCCGCCGGTGGAGGCCATCATCGCCGCCGCGCACCGCGAGAACTCCTGGGTTGTGATGGGCACGCACGGCCGTACCGGCTGGCGCGAAGTGTGGATGGGTTCGGTCACCACGCGGACCATCGAGCAGGCCAAGGTGCCTGTCCTGGCGATCCCTCCCGACAAGAAGCTATGCTGAGAGCGAGAGTTCCCACCAATGCCTGAATGGCTCAATATCGTGCTGATCGGCGCCGGCTATTTTGCACTCATGAAATGGGTGCTGCCGAAGATCGGTGTCGCCACTTGAATGGCCGACACCTGTGACGCCGGGTCCCGGCGTGAAATCAAGACAGACAAGACCGTTGGCTAGTCGCCGCTGATCGGGATGCCGCCGAATTCGGCGCGGGCTGGCGTCAGACCCGGCATCTGCAGCCCGGGCATCGGAGTGCCCTGGAACAGGCGCAGGCAGGGCTTGGCCATCCAGCGCGCCCAGCGGTTGGCGCTCTTGCGGCGGGCGCTGTCGGTGGCGATGCCCGTCTTGGCGTACATCTGGCGGTAGAGCTTGGAAACGAAGATGAACGCCAGGCGGCCCCGCAGGCTCTTGACGCAGTTCGAGCGCTTCCAGATCTCTGCGAAGCTATAGAAGCGGTCCCAGACGGCCTGCGTGCGGAGGCGGATTTCGTCCATCGACATCGTCGGATGGCTCGTGTAGAGCTTGGGCCGGCGCAACGCCGGAATGAGCCAGTAGCGCGTGATAGGCACGCCGTCCACCTTCTCAACGTCCTCGCCCTGCGCCTTCTCCCAGCGCTGGAAATCCACCGTGCCGGGGTAAGGCGTCATGGTGACGAACTGGGCGAAGGTCAGATCGGCCTTCTCAGCCAGGACCGCCGTGGCGTCGAACGTGGACTCGCGGTCGGAGGAAAGACCGAAAATAAACGAACCCAGCACGTGCACGCCGTGCTCCCGGAAGGCGCGGAGGCGTTGCGTCAGCGCCTCGCCGGTCGGGTTGAAGCTCTTGAAGACCGTCTTGAGGCCTTCTTCGGTCACCGATTCCACACCCACCAGGGCGCCCTTGATGTTGGCCTTCCGCATGGCTTCGAGAAACTTCGGGTCTTCACCGGCTTCGATGGTGATCTGCGTGAAGAAGACCAGGTCGCGCGGCAGTTCGGCGAGCCGCTGCATCAGCTCGAAGCGCTCGCGCCGCATGGCTTCCAGCTCCTCCAGCCGTTCCATGTTGTTCTGGCGGCGGGCCAGTTCGAGGTCTTCAAAGGAGGCCGGGTAGAAATTGTCGTCGGCCAGGGCGATGAACCGGAAACCCTTGCGGCGGAGCTCGACCACCTCGCCGACCACCGCGTCGGTGGTACGCTGGCGCGGCTCCTGGCCGTCGGTGCGCCATACCGAGCAGAACGAACAATGCTTCGGGCATCCGCGGACGGTCTGGACCGAGGCCCACATGTAGCGGTCCGGCGGCAGCAGGTCCCACCGCGCGGACATGAACTGCGCGCCCGCGGCGCGGCCGCCGTCGTAGACGGTTTGCATCGTGCCCTGCGAGGCGTGATCCAGGATACGGGGCCAGATGACATCCCCGTCGCCCTTCACCACGGCGTGCGCGCCGCCGAGTTCCAGCGCCTCTTCCGGATACAGCGTGGCGTGGATGCCGCCGAAGATGACCGTCGCGCCCCGCGCGCGCGCCTCGCGCCCGACGGCCAGGCCGCGGTACGCGTTGGCGGTATGAATGCCGATGCCGACGATATCTCCCGCCTGGATGGTATCGAAGTCGAGTTGCTCCAGCGTCTCATCGGTGATGATGGGATCGCCGAAGTGGCGCGGCGTGGCCGCCGCAAGCACGTAGAGCCACCGCGGCGTGATGACACCGACCCCAAATGAATCGTCGCTGGGGTTGATTAAGTGTACTCGCATGTCCCGCAGATCCTCTCGCCCAATCGTGTCCGCGCTGATTCTTCGAGGGACAGCATAGCCGCTCCCGGTGGAACGCACGTCGCTTCATGATAGCAGCAAGATGCAGTCGCACCTCGGTTGCTCCGAAGGTTCTGCTATTCTCCCAAACGGGGCGCCCGCGGATCTTCCGGGGCCGCCGCCCTCCAGCGATGCCAATACTCGACTTCGTTTTCTTCGACGCCGGCGGCGGGCACCGCGCCGCGGCCACCGCGCTCAAGCAGGTCCTGGAGACCGAACCTCACGGCATGTCGCCGCGGCTGGTGCACCTGCAGGACATCCTGGCGCCGGTGGACGTGTTCAGGAAAGTCCTGCGCATCGACCTGCAGGAGATCTACAACCAGATGCTGAGGCGCGGCTGGACCCTCGGCTCCGAACAGGGTCTTCGCTTCATGCAGGCCGTCATCCGGCTCTATCACGGCTCGGAAGTCAGGCTCATGCGCGAGTGGTGGGAGCACCGCTCCGGCGTCGAGAAACCGCAGGCGGTGGTAAGCGTCGTGCCGAATTTCAACCGGGCCATCTACGACGGGCTCCAACTGGCCGCGCCCGGCACACCCTACATCACCATCCTCACCGACCTCGCGGACTTTCCGCCGGCCTTCTGGATCGAACGCCAGCCGCAGTGGTTCATCTGCGGCACGGAGCGCGCGCGACGGCAGGCGCTGGAGATGGGCCATCCCGCCGGGCGCGTGTTTCTGACATCGGGCATGATTCTGCACCCGCGCTTCTACCAGCCGTTGGATCTCGACGTGGCCGCTGAACGCGCCGCGCTAGGGCTCAACCCCAATCTGCCCACCGGCCTGGTCATGTTCGGCGGGTATGGCACGGGCGTGATGGATGACATCCTCTCCCGGCTCGACCGCTCCGGACTGGACCTGCAGCTCATCCTCATCGCCGGCAAGAACGAGGCACTCAGGAGCCGTCTCGCCTCGCGCCGCACGCGCATGCGGACGCATATCGTCGGCTTCACCTCCGAGGTGCCGCGCTGGATGCGATTGGCCGACTTCTTCATCGGCAAGCCCGGCCCCGGCAGCCTGAGCGAGGCCGTCCACATGGGGTTGCCCGCCATCACCGTCCGCAATGCCTGGACCCTGCCGCAGGAGCGCTACAACGCCGAGTGGCTGCGCGAGCGGAATCTGGGCCTCGTGATCACCAGCTTCGGCCGGATCGACTCCGCCGTTCGGGAATTGCTCACCGGCGCCCGCCTCGCTGAAATGCGCCAGGCCGCCGCCGCCGTGAAAAACCGCGCCATTTTCGAGATCCCCGGGATCCTGGCCGGGATTCTCCGCTGACCGGGTGCCGCCGCCATCGCATCAGGTCAGCCCGGCGATGTCGATCAGGTACATCTGCCGGCCGTTGCCGCCGTGCGCCGAGTCGATGACCACTTTCCTTCCATCGGGGCTGAAGCGCGGATGCGCATCGCAGCGCCATTCGCCCGTATACTGCTGCGGCGAAGGGAAACTACCCAGCGAAATCCGCCGCCCGTCCCCGGCATCGTACAGGTACACGTTCTGGTTGCGCTCTCCGTCCGGGTAGGTGTCGTTCAGGATGAAACGCCCGCCCGGCAGGTACGAGCAGTGTCCGTTCACCGTCATCACCTCGGACCCGACGCACTCCACCTGCTCCGTCCTGTCCGTGTACAGGTAGAACTTCTCGCCCCGCGACGGGTGCCACGCCCACGCCAGGACGCGCCGCGGGTCGCGCCAGATGAAGTGCGATGTCCGGCCATGCGGGTCGAGCACGTACAGGTCTTTTCCCGTGGCGCCGGCCGTGAACATCCGCGTCGCAAAGCCGCGCCCCTCTTTGCCCCCACGCCAGCGATGCAGGAAGACAAAGCGCGTGCCGTCGGTGTTGTACAGCAGGTGGTTGAACCAGTGCTTGGCGCCGTCGGAGTAGCCAGGTGCGTATGGAATCGCCCTCGCCTGCGAAAACGATATCAGCAGCTTCGACTTGCCGCTGCGCAGATCCAACGACCAGATGCCGGCGTCCTCCGGGGCCGGCGTGTCGCGATTCGGGTCCGGCGCCCCGGCGTAGCCGTAGCCGGGACGGCAGTCGTTCAACCGCGCGAAATCCGGATAGATGGCGCTTCGGCCGTCAGGATTCAAGGCATAAACCGGCGCCGCCAGGACCCGCGCCTTGCCGGTGCGCACGTTCTTGATGACCGAGACGAATCGTCCATCCCGACGGTCGTTCCAGATGACGTCGGTCTTCGATCCGGGTACCCATTGGAGCATCGCGCCCTGCTGCCAGTTCCAGGCGCGCGTCTCGCCCAGGTCCTGCCACCGGTCCCCGTCCTCCGTGTCGATGACACCGAGACGGATCACATCCTCCGCGCCTGGCGACCGGTGCTCGAAGTCCACCTTCATGCCCAGCGCGTAGCGCGACGTGGGGTCGAACTGGAGCTTGTCGTAGTAGCCGAACCAGTGATGGCCGGGCGGCTTTGTGATGGCCCGCACCGCCGGTGATCCGGCCTGAATCAGCCAATGCAGCAACCGTCGCCTGGTGAGCATCAGAACCCCACCAGCATACCCCCGTCCACGGGCAGCACCACGCCCGTGACAAACCGCGCCGCCGGAGAACTCAGGTACACCGCCGCCCAGCCGATATCCTCCGGCTTGCCGAACATGCGCATCGGCGTCCGCCCCAGCACCTTCTCCTTGCGCTGCGGATCGCCCTCGAAAGCCTTGCGGGAGATCTCCGTCTCGATGAACCCCGGAGCGATGCCGTTCACGCGGATGCCCTTCGGCGACAGGTCCACCGCCAGCGACCGCACCATGCCGAGATAGGCGGCTTTGGCCGTGGTGTAGGCGAAGACCTTCGGCAGGCCCATGAACGAGGCCATCGACGCCGTGAACAAAACGTGTCCTTTCTCCGCCTCCGCCATGCCCGGCACAAAGGCCCGCGTCAACGCGTAGGCGCCCGTCACGTGCGTGTCCAGCAGGTTGCGGAACTCGTCTTCCTCCGTCTCTTCGATGGACTTCTTGAAATGGTTGCCGGCGTTGTTGACCAGGATCGTCACCGTGCCGAAACGTTCCCGCACCTCCGCGGCCAGCGTCTGCGCGTGCCTGGTGTCCACCACGTCGTGAATCGCCACGCCCGCCCCCGGTCCCAGCTCCGTCGCTGCCGCTTCCAGAATGCCGTGCCGCCGGCCCACCAGCACCACGCGCGCCCCCGCCTGGATGAACGCGTACGCCATCGCGCGCCCAATGCCCGTTGCGCCCCCGGTGATCAGGGCCAGTTCGCCCTCCAGAGAAAATGCCTTGGAAAATTCGGTCATCACTGATATGTTAGTACGAACGATGTCCTCAGCACTCACTCTCGGCAGGTTTTCACTGGGTATGGGCGACCGCTTCGCCCAGCAGGGCCGCGCCCAACTGGCGGCCTGTCAGAAGGCGGCCGCCGCCGGTGTCAACGTCATACCCGTCTGGAACAAGAGCAACCGCGAGCACCTGATCGTCGGCTCCGAACCGTCCGGCGTGCGCGCGGAGGCGGATGCCGCCGTGGCTGCCCTGGGCTGGGCGTCCAGTTACCATGTGGACGCTGACCACATCAACCTGGGCACCGTCGAGCGATTCATCGCGCCCAGCGACTTCTTCACGCTGGACGTGGCCGGCGCCATCGGCACGCCCTGCGGACAGGCATCGATCAATGACTTCGTGAAGCGCTACGGTGATTTCGGCGGCGCGTTCGGGCTGACCATCGGCAAAGTCCGCGAAGCTGCCGGTAAGTACCTCCACGCCGTCGAGGAGGCCGGTCGCATCTACCGCCGCGTGGAGCAGGCCAAGGGCGCCGGCGCCTTCATCACCGAGGTTTCGATGGACGAGACGGACTTGCCACAGACGCCGGACCAACTGCTCGTCATCCTCGCCGCACTGTCGGCGGAAGGCGTTCCCGCGCAGACCATCGCCCCCAAATTCACCGGCCGCTTCAATAAGGGCGTGGACTATGTCGGGGACGTGGAGCAGTTCGAACGGGAGTTTAACGACGACATCGCCGTCATCGCCCACGCCGTCAGCCGCTACGGCCTGCCGGCCAACCTCAAGCTGAGCGTCCACTCCGGCAGCGACAAGTTCTCCATCTGTCCGGCCATCGCGCGGGCGCTCAAGGCCAGCGGCGCGGGCGTGCATCTGAAGACCGCCGGCACGACGTGGCTCGAGGAACTGATCGGCCTGGCCGAGGCCGGCGGCGAGGCCCTGGCCCTGGCCAGGGAGGTCTACGCGGAGGCCTTCGCGCATGCCTCGGCGCTTTGCGCCCCCTACGCCGCGGTGATCGACATCGACGAGTCCCGTCTGCCCCAGCCGTCGGAAGTCAATTCCTGGAGCCCGGCCGAGTATGCCGGCGCCCTGCGCCATGAGCAGTCCTGCCCGGCCTTCAACCCGCACCTCCGGCAGTTGCTACACGTGGGCTACAAGGTGGCGGCGAAAATGGGAGAGCGCTATCTGGGCACGGTGCGCGAATGTGAAGAGAGCGTCGCGCGCAACGTCACCGCCAACCTCCACGACCGCCACATTGAGCGCGTCTTTGCTTAACTTAACCGCTAGTACGGCTTGGCCCCGAGCGGCGCTTCGGCGTACACCCCGTTGCAGTACTCCCACGTCATGTACACCCGCGCCGGCGCCATCATCACCGGCACGTCCTCGTCGGCCTCCAGGTCCGGACCGTGCGGCTCGTGGAACTTCACTTCCAGCGGCTCCGGCGCATGGTCCATCTTGGCCAGGTAGTGACGCATGTAGTCCATCGTTTCGTCGATCTCATCGGCCTGCAGCAGCACCACGTCCCCAGGCTCCAGCGTGTTCAGCGTGTGCTCCACCGCCGCCACCGGCCCGATGATGCCTTCCACCTGTTTCGCCTTCGACGTGCCCTCCATACCCTTGCGGAACAGGTCGATGATCTCGCCCTGCTTGCGGCCGCGCATGTAGTGGCCTTCGTACAGGATCACGCGGTCGAAGTACCCGCCGATCAGCTTGCCCATCGCCACCATGTCGGCGTCGCGGCGGTCCCCCGCGGCCGAATACAACGCCACTCTCCGCTTACCCGGGAATGTCTCCAGGGCGCTGATCATGGCCTTCAGCGCGTCCATGTTGTGGCCGTAGTCCACCACCACCGTCGCGCCCTTGATCTCCAGAATGTTAAACCGCCCCGGCACCTTGCTCATGTCCGATCCGAACGTGCTCGAGCGGACCGCCAGAGTCTCGTTGGGGATTCCCAGGCACCAGGCTGCCGCCAGAGCGGCCAGCGTGTTTTCCACCTCGAACGCGATCCTGCCCTTGTAAGTCAGCGGCACCCGGCCGACCGTGGTAATCACCTGTTCGCGGCCCTCTTCAGAGACCACGATCTCGCCGTCGCGCACGAAGATCGCCCTGCCTCCCTCCCTGCGATGGGCGGCCAGCACCGGATGGTCGCCGTCGATGGCGAAGTACATCACCTTTCCCGGGCAGTGGGGAGCCATCCCCACCACCAGCGGATCGGTGGCGTTCAGAACCGCTGTGCCGTTCTCGCCCACCACGTCCACGATCACCCGCTTCACCTTCGCCAGGTCTTCCGGCGTGTTGATGTCGCTCAATCCCAGGTGGTCGCCCTCGCCGATATTGGTCACCACGGCCACGTCGCACTCGTTGAACGCCAGCCCGGCCCGCAGCACTCCGCCGCGCGCCGTCTCGAAAACGGCGGCGTCCACGTTGGGGTTCATCAGCACGTTGCGCGCGCTCAGCGGCCCGCTGCAGTCGCCGCTGTCGATGCGCCGGTCGCCCACGTAGATGCCGTCCGTGCACGTCATGCCGATCCGCTTGCCGTTGCCCTTCAGCAGGTGCGCGACAAACCGCGTCACCGTGGTCTTGCCGTTGATTCCCGTCACCGCCACGATCGGGATGCGGCCGTTCTCTTCCGGCTTGTACAGCAGGTCGACGATGGCTTCTCCCACCGGCCGCGGATCGCCCACCGACGGCGCCAGGTGCATGCGGAGCCCCGGCGCAGCGTTGATCTCCACAATAATGCCGCCCTGCTCTTCCAGCGGTACCGTGATGTCGCTGGCGATGATGTCCACTCCCGTAATGTCCAGCCCGATCACGCGCGCCGCGTCCACGGCCCTGGCGGCCACCTCCGGGTGCACCTGGTCGGTCACGTCGATCGCCTGTCCGCCCGTGCTCAGGTTGGCGTTCCGGCGGATGTAGACCACCTCGCCCTTCGCCGGCGCCGACTGCGGCGTATAGCCCTGGTCCGTCAGGACGTTCAGCGCCACCTGGTCGATGTGCACCTTGCTCAATGCCTTGGCATGGTGTTCGCCGCGCCGCGGGTCCTGGTTCAGCACGTCCACCAGGTACTCAATGGTGTGCACACCGTCGCCCATCACCTGGGCCGGCTCGCGCCGCGCCGCCGCCACCAGCTTGTCGCCTACCACCAGCAGCCGGTAGTCATGGCCCTGTGCGAACTTCTCCACCATCACCGACGAGCTCTCTTCTGAGGCCGCCGCGTAGGCCGCCTTCACCTGCTCCTCCGTCGTCAGGTTGGTCGCCACGCCGCGGCCCTGGTTGCCGTCCTGCGGCTTCACCACCACCGGCACCCCGATGCTCTGCGCCGTCGACCAGGCATCCTCGGCGTCGTCCACCACATACCCCTCGGCCACCGGCACGCCCGCCGCCTGCAGCAATTGCCGCGTCAGATCCTTGTCCTGTGCGATGGATTCGGCGATGGAACCGGTCTGGTCGGTCTCCGCCGCCCGGATCCGCCGCTGCTTCGACCCGTAGCCGAACTGCACCAGGCTGTGCCGGTTCAGCCGGTGGAACGGGATGTTGCGCCGCCGCGCCGCCTGCACAATGGCGTTCGTGCTCGGCCCCAGCAGCCTGCTCTCGGCCAGGTCGGTCAGCTTCTCCACCGTCGCGGCCACGTCAAACGGCGTGTTGTTCACCGCCGCCAGGCACAGCTCGCGCGCCGCTTCCAGGCAGGCCTTGGCGTGCGTCTCTTCCTTGTACTTGAACGTGATCTTGTAGACGCCGTGCTCGGCCGTGGACCTGGCTCGTCCGTACGACACCTCCACGCCCGACAGCGCCTGCAGTTCCAGCGTCACGTGCTCCAGGATGTGGGCCAGGTAGGTGCCCCGCCGCAGCCGCTCAAAGAAGCCGCCCCGCTCACCCACGCTGCAACGGTGCTCGACCATCGAGGGCAACCAGCTCATCAGCCGCTCGTTGAAGCCGGGGATCTCGTCCGACCCCTTATCGTTCAGTTCGCCGAGGTCGACCCACGCTTCAATCACCGGGAAGTTCGCCCAGATGTTCGGACCACGCAGCGCCAGGACTTTACGGAATTCCATTTGTTTTCTATCTCTTCCGGGAACCCTGCCCCTGGCTGATCACAGCCGGGCTGGGCTCTTGCCAGTTCCAATCTTACCTGTGATTTACGAAGTTTAAGACGCCTACCCCTATTTCGTAAGCCGGCACTCCCTATCCAGGGGATGCTCGCGGGCCGCCGCTGGCGGGATCATCGCCGCAGGCATGGTTATACTGGACATGAAGGGGCTGGGCCTTTCCCGGCGCCCGGCCGTCGCTCCGCCGCGGTCAGTGCCATCGAAACACCCCTAAATGACTGAATCCAATGAGACTTGGGGAACTTGTCCGGCCTGGGCCAAAAGCCTGGTAGAAGCCGAACTCGCGCCCGGCGAGTCTCCGCTGGCCTGGTTCGAGCCGGACCTCGATACCCGCCTCCGCTACGCCGCCGGCCTGGTCGTCCTCACCGGCCGCCGCGTCCTCTCCTACGGTTTCGGCCCGGACTCCCGCGCTGGTGGCCGCTCCCCCGGCGCCCCCCTCTCCCAAAACGCCTTTCCCCTCACCCCCGCCACCCGCCTCCGCGCCCACGACCATGCCGGCGTCGGCAGACTGGAGCTCCTCGACGACTCCCGCCGCCTCGCCCAGTGGCGCTACACCGTCAACCGCGCCCCCGGCGCCCAGCGCCTGCTGGACCGCCACGAGGCGCTCCGCCGGGACGTTCCGCCCGCCCCGCCCGCCTCCACCATCGCCGAGACCGCCGAGTGCGTCCTCTGCGGCGCCATGTTCAGCGCCGATCTCCACGCCTGCAGCGAATGCGGCAACCCGGTCTCCCGCCCCCCGCTGCGCTCCCTGATGCGCCTCTTTTCGCTCGCCCGGAACCACCTGGGCATGACCCTGCTCGGCTTCCTCCTCACCCTCTCCAGCACCGCCGCCGGCCTCATCCCGCCCTACGTCACCATGCCGCTGCTGGACAAGGTCCTCATCCCCTTTCAAAACGGCAACCCCGTGGACTTCGGCCTGGTCCGCTTCTACCTCGCCGCTCTGGCCGGCGCCTCCGTCCTGGCCTGGGTGCTCGGCTGGGCACAAACCTACGTTCTGGCCTGGGTCAGCGAGCGCGTCTCGGCCGACCTGCGCAACATGACCTACGCCCACCTCCACCGCCTTTCGCTGGAGTACTTCGGCGGCAAGCGCACAGGCGACCTCATCTCGCGCGTCTCCAGCGACACCGACCGCATCTGTTACTTCCTCTCCGTCTACGTCCTGGACTTCGCCACCGACGTCCTGATGCTCATCATGACCGCCGGCATCCTGCTCAGCGTCAATGTGAACCTGGCCATCGTCACCCTCGTCCCCATCCCCGTCATCTCCTACATGGTCCACCGCGTCCAGAGCCGCCTGCGCCGCGGCTTCTCCTCCGGCAACCGCGCCTGGGCCGAGATGACCTCCATCCTGGCCGATACCATCCCCGGCATCCGCGTCGTCAAGGCCTTCGCCCAGGGCAAACGCGAAGTCGAGCGCTTCAGGCGCGCCAACGATCGCGTCCTCCACGCCAACGACAAGGTCAACAGGATCTGGTCGTTCTTCACCCCCATGGTCGTGCTGCTCACCGACACGGGGCTCCTCATCATCTGGATGTTCGGCGTCCACCGCGTCTCCCAGCGCGCCATCACGGTCGGTGTCCTCACTGCCTTTGTCGCCTACATCAGCCGCTTCTACGCGCGGCTGGACTCCATGAGCCGCATGGTCTCGGCCACCCAGCGCGCCGCCGCCAGCGCGCAACGTGTCTTCGGTATCCTGGACTGCGTTCCCAAGGTCTCTGAGCCCAAGGAACCCGTCGATCCCGGCCGCCTGCAGGGGGCGATCGCCATCCGCCGCGTCGGCTTCCGTTACGGCGCCCGTCCCATCCTCCGCGGCATCGATCTCGACATCCGGCCTGGCGAAATGATCGGCCTGGTGGGGCCCAGCGGCGCCGGCAAGACCACCATCATCAACCTCCTCTGCCGCTTCTACGACGTCACCGAGGGCGCCATCCTGGTCGACGGCACAGATATCCGCAACTTCCCCATCGCCGCCTACCGCCGCCACATCGGCCTGGTCCTCCAGGAGCCCTTTCTTTTCTATGGGACCATCGCCGAAAACATAGCCTACGGCCGCCCGGACGCCTCGCGCGACCAGATCATCTTGGCCGCCCGCGCCGCCCGCGCCCACGAGTTCATCCTGCGCCTGCCCAACGCCTACGACTCCCTGGTGGGCGAGCGCGGCCAGTTCCTCTCCGGCGGCGAGCGCCAGCGCATCTCCATCGCCCGCGCCCTGCTCATCGACCCGCGCATCCTGATCCTCGACGAGGCCACCTCCTCGGTCGACACCGAGACCGAACGCGAGATCCAACTCGCCCTGGCCAACCTCGTCCAGGGCCGCACCACCATCGCCATCGCCCACCGCCTCAGCACGCTCCAGCGCGCCGACCGCCTGGCCGTCGTCGAGCGCGGCCGCATCACCGAAGTCGGCCCCCACGAGGAACTGCTCCAGCGCGGCGGCGCCTACGCGCGCCTCTACCGGGCGCAGTTTGAAGAAGAAGACCTGGAGAACGGGGAAGAGGAGGCCGGCGCCTGATGTTCACCCTCTCCCGCGACTCCTTCGATCGTCTCGTCCTCACCACCGGGGACGGCGTCGCCCACACCGGCGTCGAGCCGGTCCGCGCCTTCCCTCTGTCGGACCCCGGCCACGCCCTCTCCCTCTGCGACGCCGAGGGCCGCGAAGTCGCCTTCATCGACGATCTCTCCCAACTGCCGCCCGATCTCCGCCGGACGCTCGAAGCCGAACTCGCCCAGCGCGAATTCGTCCCCACCATCACCCGCATCATCAACACCCCGCCCGACACCGAGCCCGCCCACTGGCACGTCGAGACCGACCGCGGCATCACCACCTTTCAACTCGACAGCGAGGACTACGTCCACCGCCACGACACCTGGCACTTCTCCATCGTCGACTCCCGCGGCATCCGCTACCACATCCCCGACGCCCGCCGCCTCGACCACCACTCCCGCCGCGTCCTGGACCGCTTCCTGTAGCGAGCGCGTCAGACAGCCGCTACCGCCAGCCCATAGAGCCGCGAGCGGTAGCGAGCGGGTCAGCACCACCCTTGCTTGCTGACAGTCTCCAACCCGTACTATCCCCTCACCCCCGCCCGCGTCGCATGAGATCGCCTCCCCAGGGCATAATGGAAACGTCCGCTCCCAGCCGCCGGAAACCCGCGTGCCCCACCGCCACCTGCTCTTCTACAAACCCTACGGCGTCCTCACTCAGTTCACCGACCAGTCCGGCGCCGGCCGCCCCACGCTGAAGGACTTCATCCCCGTCCCCGACGTCTACCCGGCCGGCCGCCTCGACCACGACAGCGAAGGCCTCCTGCTACTTACCGGCGACGGCGCGCTCCAGGCCCGTCTCACCGACCCGCGCTACGCCCATCCCCGCACCTACTGGGCGCAGGTCGAAGGCATTGCCACACCGGAGGCCCTCCGCCGCCTCGCCCGAGGCGTCACCATCCAGGGCTACCGCACACGGCCCGCCACCGCACGCCTCCTCCCCGCCGAACCTCCCCTTCCCCCTCGAAATCCGCCCATCCGGTTCCGCAAGTCCATCCCCACTTCCTGGATCGAGCTCATTCTCACCGAGGGCCGCAACCGCCAGGTCCGCCGCATGACCGCCGCCGCCGGCCTTCCCACCCTGCGGCTCGTCCGCGCGGCCATCGGCGGACTCTCTCTCGAAGGTTTGCAGCCCGGCCAGTGGCGCGACCTTACCGCGGACGAACTCCTGCAAGTCGGCCGCCCGTCACCACACACCCGGACGGCAGCTTTACGACCTCGAACACCGCATCCTTAAGTAAACCGGATTCGGCCGCCGTGTCGCGGATGTGCGGGATAGTTGCGCGCTACCTGTCTGGCATCCGCCCCGGCGATCACCGCCACCGCACGCCGTCCATCTCGGCTGCCGCGAATCCAGCGCCTCTCGCCTTGGAGGCTGCCTGGATGTCCTGGTCGGCGGTCGCATGAAGCAGCCCGATGACAAGCGCCATGCAAGCCCACCGTGAGGATGCCCCTCCCCAACCCGTTCACAGCACTTAGCAACTTGAACAACCGCTCGTTTCCCCTATGCTTTTTGTATTTTCCGCCCACCCCGCCCCTTGGTTTCTTTGCACCCCGCTGCTACACTCGCACCGCACATCGCGTCTTGCTCTCGGCGGCTGCCGCTCTTCGCGGTCAGCCGCCCTTTTTTCTGGAATGGAACCGGTCATCATGGCATCCCATGCTCAAGTCGCGGCCAACCAGAGAATGAACATTCGAACTTGATCGCAAAGTGGCATCGGCCCACCTGGCCGGCCGGCGGTCCGCCGAGCCTCGCCGGCTCGGTTTTCCTGGTAATCCTTTCCACCCCTGGCCATTCCCGCTCTCGCTCCAAAAGGTAATTCTTACCGGAGCTGGTCGGCACCCAGGAATCTAAAGTGTTGCAACGAAAGACAAATCGATTTGGCATGAGATCTGCACCAGACAAGGCCGAAGGGCGAATACCCCATGAGCGAAACCAATCCAGTCAGTCTGACCCCCGCCGAAGCCACCGAGCCTGAACCCCGCCGCTTCCCCTGGGCTGTCGTCGTCCTCGGCCTTGGCCTGGCGGCCAGCTTCGGCGTCGCGCTGCGGCAGCACAATACCATCGTCAATACCCGCATGGAGATCGCCTCCCTGCAGCGCGAGCTGTCCTCCGTCCGGCAGACCATCAGCAACTCCGACATGAACCTCTCCCAGGCCCTGGGCGTCCTGAGAACGGAACTGGACTCCGCGCGCAAGGAGAACCAGACCACCACCGAACGCGCCAAGGCCGCCGCTGGCAAGCAGGCCGAGACGCTCGCTTCCCAACTCTCCACCAAGCTCAATGAGCGGCAGGAACTGCAGCAAAAGCAGGTCGCCGAACAGCTCGACCAGATCAAGTCGCGCGCCGACCAGGCCACCGCCCGCCTCACCGACATCACCACCGAGGTCGGAACCGTCAAGACCGACGTCGCCAGCACCCGCTCCCAGCTCGACCGCACCATCGCCGACCTCCACCGCACCACCGGCGACCTCGGCATCATGAGCGGCCTCATCGCCACCAATAGCAAGGAACTCGCCGCCCTCCGCGAAATCGGCGAGCGCGAGTACTTCGAATTCACCATCGCCAGGACCTCCGCCCCCCAACGCGTCGGCGACATCCAGGTTCAGCTCAAACGCGCCGACCCCAAACGCAACCGATTCACCCTGCAAATCGTTGCCGACGACAAGTCCGTCGAAAAGAAGGACCGCAACGTGAACGAACCCGTTCAGTTCTACGTCGTCTCCAAGGCCCGCCAGCCCTACGAACTGGTGGTCAACGAAGTCAGAAAAGACACCGTCGTCGGCTACCTGGCCACGCCCAAGGTGAAAGCCGCCGGACGGAGGCTCTAGGCATGCGCAACACGGGCGGCATCGCGCTGCGTCGGGCTCTGTCACTCGTCCTGGCGCTGGCTCCCTGGCCGGCCGCCGCGGCTCCGCGGTCCGGCCTCAGCCTCAACCCCGCCCGAGCGAAGCGCGGCGCCGGAGGCGCCGCGCTTCGTCACACTCTTCTCCTGTCCAACTCCTCTTCCCAGGCAATGAATGATTCCCTGGTTCACCCGGTGCGATTTCGAGGCCGCACCGGGCCGCTCAAGGGGTACCGGGCGATGGTGGCAACCTCCTCCAGCCACCCGCTCCGCGCCTCTCGGCGAAACCCGTTCGCTATCCCCCGCGCTGCACGAGCTGGAGGCTTGACCACCCTCCAACCCAATCGGCGCGGGAAGAACGGGCTTTGCTTGAGCGGCCTCGGGACCTTCATTGCATCCGAGGCTGCCGCGCTCCCAGCTCGGCCGTCTCTTCCCTAACCCGGCGACTCACAGTCGCGGTTTGGCGGGCCGTCCCACACGGCCCGCGTTTTTTGTTTGTTTTCAATAAGTTATAAGAATTTTTGAAAGTCGGTTGGCAGCTCGCCACCGGACGCGCCCCATCTCCACGCTTGACATCCAATCCATCTATTGATAGCGTTAATACTTCGCGCCCTCCACTACTTGAGGGGGCGCGTTCCGGCCTTCACCGGCAGGCGCCTCCGAGCCGACGATGAACCAGCCTTACTTCATTGTGGTCCTCGCCCACTCCCTCCACGGGCGTCTGCGCCGTTTCCACATCGACCAGAAGGTCGTCTTCGCCGTCCTTGGCCTCGCCCTGCTCGGCGGCTTCACCCTCTTCGGCATGGTCTCCAGCTACCTCCGCATGGCCTGGAAGGTCGCCAACTACAACAGCCTCCGCGAAGAGACCGACTTCCTCAAGGTTCGCTACCAGCGCCTCCTCACCGAAGCCCAGCAGACCAATGAGAGCATGGCCAGCCTCAAGATCTTCGCCAGCGAGGTCTCCGTCGCCTACGGCATCAACAGCAAGCTCGACTCCTCCCCCTCGGCCACCCTCGCCTCCCTCAGCGATCACCAGTTGACCCCCTCGCTGTCTGAGACCCTCGAACAGTTCAACCGCCTCAAAACCGCCTCTCTCACCGCCCCCAGCCGCTTCTCCACCCGCCGCTGGATGGTCAATACCACCCCCAGTCTCTGGCCCGTCATGGGCCGCCTCCTCAGCCACTACGGCAACCGCGAGGACCCCTTCTTCGGCCACCAGGCATTCCACGCCGGTGTCGATATCTCCGCCGGTGTAGGCACCCCTGTCCGCGCTACCGCCGACGGCGTCGTCATCTCCGCCGATTGGGGCGGCAACTACGGCAAACTCATCATCGTCGACCACGGCAATGGCCTCCAGTCCTACTACGCCCACCTCTCCCGCATGGACGTCATCGCCGGACAGGAGGTCCGCATGGGCCAGGTTATCGCCGGCACCGGCGCCACTGGCCGCGCCACTTCCCCCCATCTCCACTACGAGGTGCGTCAGGGCGGCACCCCGATGAACCCCTACCGCTACCTCGCCAAGTCCGCTGTCACCACGGCTACCACCTCCCGCGATTTCGCCTTCTGACCCCCGCTCACCCCGCCCGCTCGTGTAGAATCGTCCTCATGCGTATCTGGGCTGGGACCGCTCTCTTTCTGCTCTCCGCTTCCATCTGGGCTCACGACGGCCACCCCGCGCTCCCGCGCATGGTCTCCACCGCCCGCAACTTCCTGGCCGCCCTCACTCCGGAGCAGCGCCAGAAGGCCGTCTTTCCCTTCGACGTCGAGGAACGCCTCTTCTGGCACTACATCCCCTCCGACGACATCCCCAAGCGCTTCGACCAGCCCCGCCGCGGCCTCACCCTGGCCGAGATGGATCCCCATCAGAAAGCCCTCGCCTCAGCCCTGCTCAGCGCGGGGCTCAGCCAGCAGGGCTTCATCAAGGCCATCACCATCATGAGCCTGGAGGACATCCTCCGCATCATGGAAAAGGACACCGCCGGCCGGCGCAACCCCGAGAAGTACCACTTCAGCATCTTCGGCGAACCCAGCGAGACCGGCACGTGGGCCTATCGCATCGAGGGCCACCACGTCAGCCTCCACTTCACCGTCGTCAAGGGCAAAGCCACCGGCAACCCCACCTTCTTCGGGTCGAATCCAGCCGAGGTCCGCCAGGGCCCCCGCGCCAGCCTCCGGATCCTCGGCGCCGAGGAAGACAAAGCCCGCGCGTTGCTCGATGCCCTGGCGCCCGCCCAGCGCAAGGTGGCCGTGGTCAGCGAAAAGGCGCCCGCCGACATTCTCACTGAGCGCACCCGCAAGGCCGCGCTGGAGGGCCAGCCTTCCGGACTGCATGCCTCCAAGATGACCGCGCCCCAGCGCAAGCTGCTTCAAGCGGTACTTCAGGAATACGTGGACAACCTTCCGGCCGAATTGGCCGATCAACGCCGCGCCCGAGTTCACGCCGCCGGTCTCAACTTGCACTTCGCCTGGGCCGGCTCCGGCGAGAAGGGCGGGCCTCACTACTACCGCGTCCAGGCAGCCACGTTCCTGATCGAGTACGACAACACCCAGAACAACGCCAACCACGTCCATAGCGTATGGAGAGATTTCGAAAACGACTTCGGCGTGGACCTGCTGCGGGAGCACTACGCGACGGCTCCGGCCGCGCATGGCCATGCAGCCGCGAAGAAGTGACATCGCCGGCCCTTGCTAAGATCGTCTCCATGAGGCTGTCCCGGCGCGCGCTCCTGGTCTCACTCGCCGGCGCCGCCCCTGCCCAGATCAGGCCGCCCATCGAGCTCATCCGCTACGCCGACCCGGCCACCGAGTTTGAGGTCGTCCGCCTGACCGACCCCGCCTTTGAGAGCCGCCTGCCCGCCTCGCCGGGGCGCGCGATCGACCGGCGCAGCCGGACGCTGCTGTACGCCTCCCTGCGCAGCGGTTCGTGGCAGGCCTGGCAGTTGGAGCTTTCCAGCGGCCGCAATCGCCAACTCGGAGTGCTCGAAAGATTCGATCCCGGCTCCCTGACGCTCTCCTCCGACGACAGGTCGGCGCTGTTGATCAACGGGCCGGAGCTGGTGTCGATCGGCCTGTCTTCTCTGCGGGTGCAGGAGTTGTACGGCGCCGGCGAGGGGTGCGCGCTCCGCGGTCCCATCGCCTGCACCGAAGACGGCACGTCGATGTTCTTCGTTCAGACTCGCGGGTCAACGGCCAGCCTGCTCCGCCTGCGGATTCCCAGGGGCGGGATGGAGACCGTGCTTGAACAGGAGGGTGCGATTCTGGAGCCAGCCCCCAACCCGCGGCGCGCCACCATCTGCTGGAGGACCCCGGGCGGGGAACTATGGCTCGGCGCCTATGATGGCTCGGGGGTGCGCCGCGTGGAGACGCCGGCCGGCCGGGTGCTCCAGGCGCACTGGGCGCCCGGCGGCCAATCGCTTCTGTATCTCATCGAGCCCGCCGACACCTCGCAGCTCAACGCCATCCGCGAACAGGGCCTGGATTCACGCGCCGATTCGCTGGTCGCGCTGACTAGCCAGTTCGCCTCGTTTTCTCGCAACCTGAACGCCACGGTCTTCGTGGGCGCCAGCCGCAACAAGGCGTCGCCCGCCGTGCTTGCGCTACTGAGGGCGACGCGCCGGGAGTTCACGCTGTGCGAGCACAAGGCGGCGAGCGCCCGCGAGGTAGCGCCGGTCTTCTCGCCCAACAGCCAGCGAGTCGTATTCCAAAGCGACCGTCACGGCAAAGCGGCGCTCTACATGATGAACGTCGAGAAGCTGATCGAGAAGACGGATTCCTGAGGCCGGCTCAGGCGACGGGGTCTTCCAGCACGCTGACGAACTCGGCGATGGTGACGTAGCGGTCTTCTTCCTTGAGGTCCCACGCTTCGAACTCCGGATTGTCCGGGCGCATATGGATCTGCTCGTGTTCCCATTCGTCACCGCTCTGTTTCTTCCGGCTGGCGTAGCGCTTGATGGTGAACTCGCCGCCCTCGTCGTGCGTGGCGATGCGCTGGACGATATAAATGCCGCCGGTACGGGAACCGCCATAGTACGACCGGAACACGCACAGCGAGCCGTCCGGGATGTCGGGTTCCATCGACCGGCCGCGGATGCGCACGATGAAAAGGTCTTCGCTGAGCGCCCGGCGGCCGGGGACCTCCGCCTCGATCCATTCCTTCACGCCCGTTGCACGGTCCTGTCCGAGTTTGCCGGCGGCGAGGTCGATGGGGATCAGGGGCAGGTGGGTCTTGTACTCCCGGACGGTCGACTTGACCAGCCGTCTGTAAAGCGCCTGTGCCGTCCGTTCCAGGTCGGCGCAGATGGTCTGAGCGGGCGGTTCCACCCGGAATGTGCCCGACAGCGAGGTGTCGATCCACTCCAGGAACGCATGCGTGCCCATTTCGCGCTGCTTCTCCGGAAGGTCCTCGCAGATGGCCGCCAGAACCTCGGCTTCGGCGCCGGCAAAGTCCTCCCAGTCCCGTCTGAAGCGGAATACGCAGTCACCGGTAGAGTGGTCGGTGAGCATTACCCCGCAACTTTCGCCCAGAGCCTCAAACACGCGGTACTCGACCGACCTTGTCGGTAGCGGAGCCCGTGGGTGCTGAGAGTGCGCCATGCGTCGAGTGGCTTATCGGCGTGAAGGGGGGTGAAGCTGGCCGTGAAACTTGCGTGTGCCTAGGGCGCGAAGGGGTAGTAGCCCTCCCTGGCGCGGACTCTTACATTGCCCAGCTTGACCTTCACCTCGATCCGCCTGAAAGTCTTGGCCACATCCGTATTGGATGGGGTATATCGGAGAATGTACTGTGTCGTGATTTCGCCAGCCGTTGCAGCGATGGCGCTGACGATTCCTCTCATGATGGCGGCGGCGTAACCTCCCGTGCCGACCTTGAGCGCAAAGTTGCCCTCGTCGGACGGTGTTGAGAGGTAGCCGCTCACATCGGAGTAGACGTTTTCCAGTGGGTACACGACGCGCCCTCCCGTCGATTCGGCGAGGCGTTTGAGGATGGGCTCCCCAGGGTTGGCGAAGCCGAAGGCGGTGGTTGAAACGCCATAAATGGTCACCAAGTTGCGTTGTGCGATTTCGACGACTTCATCCAGCGTCTTCTTGCTTGAGTTGTCATGCCCGTCGCCGACGATGACGATCACGCGCCGCGGCTCGATGGGCTCGCCCTTGACCAGCGTACGGCTTGCGCAGGCCATGTAAATCGCATCGAAGAGCGCCGCGCCGCCGCCGGGCTTGATGCGCCGGATGCGGTCGAGGATCTTTTCCGGGTCGGCGGTGGTGTTGACCATCAACTCCGCCTCGGTGGAGTAGCCGATCATATAGCCGGAGAATCTGGAGTCGGGCTTGCCGTCTGGCTCCAATGTCGCCAGCGTCAGATCCTGAATGGCCTCCTTGAACTTGTCCCAATGCAGACGGTTGGTATTGGAGAGGTCGACCAGGAAGCCGATGACCACCGGCTGGTTGCGCTCGCGGGTGAAGTAGGTGATGGTCTGGGGCTTGCCCTCGTCGAATAGCTCGAAGTCCTTCGCCTCCAGGTCGCGGACGAAGCGGCCCTTCTCGTCGGTGATGGTGACCGGCACGATGACTTCGGCCACAGACGACTTGAAGGCCTCCTCGGACTTCATGGCCTGGGCCCGCGACGGCGGCGCCTGCGCCGAAACGGCGGAAGCGCCCGCGCAGAAGGCGAGGGCGAGAATACCCAGAGAGGGGTGCCTGCGAGTGTACATGCGGGTTCAGCCCCATTATACGGGGTTGGCCGCCCTCGCGCCGAACCGGCGCGGGGCGCGCGGCTTCAGGTGAACGCCCAACTGCTGGTTCGGAATCGCCGTATTCCTGCAACCCTCGAGCTTGAGCCTTCCCATTTCGCCCCCCGCCCCCCCGATGATTGGGCTAGGATCGTAAAACAATGCGTTTCACAGCTTCGGCCCGCCTCGTTCTGTTTGCCGCCGGGCTTGTTCCGGCCGCGGCCCAGAACCCTTATCTCACCTGGAGTCAGTCGAGCGTCGCTCTTGAGGCGCCCGCCGGATCGGCGGCGCCGGTGACGGCGCGAGTCCGGCTGAGCAACTCCGGCAACGCATTTACGTTCCTGGCCTCCGGCAACCAGGGCTGGTTCTCGGCGACACCGGCGAGCGGAACGCTGGCCAGTGGCGGCGCGATCGAGTTCGTTGTTTCGGCCGATCCTACCGGCATGCAGACGGGCACCTACACAGCCGTGTTCACGGTGACGCCGGGGCCGGGCACGGGGCTGCCGGCATCCTCGGTTGACATCACATTCAACGTGATCGGCTTCGCTTTCCTGACTGTGCCGGACAGCCTGGAGTTTACGGTGGGTCCCGAGGCTTCCGACGCCAAGAACTTCAGCGTCTCGCTTTCGGACGGCGTCAGCCGGGAGGTTTTGGCCGTTCCGTACACGGGGAGCGCGAGCAACTGGCTGGCAGTACTGAATGCCGCGCCGATCACGACACCCACGGCGATCAACGTGCGAGCGAACGCCGCCGGGCTCGAGATCGGGACAGTCCTGCAAGGGGAGATCCGCTTGACGGCCCCATCGCTGCCGGGATTGCAGAAGAACATCCCGGTCAAGATGACGGTGATCGACCGCTCTCCCGGCTATTCAGTAGTTCCCAGCCATCTCAACTTCTACGCATTCGCGACCACTCAGCCGCCGTCGCAGCCGGTCCAGGTGTTCGCCAGTGCCGACAGGCGGTTGCCGTTCGAC
>JACRBC010000013.1 GCA_016213245.1 Candidatus Solibacter usitatus
CTGGTTCGACGACGAGTCGAAGGCACGCGCTTCACTTGTTCAAAGGCAAAACCAAACCAAGAACCAGGAACCAGAAAACCCCAAGGAGGGGGACATTCTTAACGAGTCTCCGAAGGGGACATTCCTAAGGAGCCTTGACAGTGAGAGCTGGCCGAAGACCCGCCGGAGAATCTGTACGTCGGGCTCCTAGCCTCCCCTTGGAAAGTGGATCTCCTTGCCGGTCAGGCGCCGGTATGCCTCGGCGTAGCGAGCCTGGGTCCCCGCGATGACCTGGGCGGGAAGCTGCGGAGCCGGCCGCTGCTTGTCCCACCCGGACGTCTCGAGGTAGTCACGGACGAACTGCTTGTCGAACGAGGGAGGGTTGCTCCCGGCGCGGTACTCGCTGCGCGGCCAGAAGCGCGAGGAGTCCGGCGTGAGGGCCTCGTCGGCCCACACCAGGGCGCCGTCTTCGTCGACGCCGAACTCGAACTTCGTGTCGGCGATGATCACGCCTCGTTCCTCGGCGAACTCCGCCGCCCGCGTGTAGAGGCGCAGCGACACGTCGCGCAGCCGCTCCGCGGTTTCGCCACCCACGCGGCCGACGACCTCGTCGAACGAGATGTTCTCGTCGTGGCCGACCTCCGCCTTCGTCGACGGAGTGAAGATCGGCGCCGGGAGTCGATCGGCCAGGTGCAGCGCGGGAGGGAGTGCGATGCCGCACACCGCTCCGCGCGCCTGGTACTCCTTCCAACCAGAGCCGATCAGGTAGCCGCGAACGACGCATTCGATGGGCACGATGCGTACCGCTCGGGCAACGACCGCGCGTCCGTCGAGCTCGGCAAGGCCGTCGAAGGGAGGAGGAAAGGACGGTCGCGCGGTCGATACCAGGTGGTGCGCCGTCACGTCACGAAGCTCGTCGAACCAGAAGTTCGAGAGCTGCGTGAGGACGACGCCCGTCCCTGGGATCCCTGGCGACAGGACGACGTCGAAGGCGCTGATTCTGTCGCTGGCGACCAGCAGGAGTCGGCCGGGCCCAGCGGCGTAGACGTCGCGGACCTTCCCGCGCCGGACGAGCGTACCCGAGGGCAGCGGCTCTGGCGGGTAGGGCCTCTCGGGAAAGCTCATCGCTCAGGGCTGGGTCTGCAGGACGGAGTTTGCCTGGATCGTCAGACGAGACTTGGCGCGCGCCGCGGTGTTGCGCGGGAAGACGCCCTTGCGAACGCCGTTGTCGATGACCGACACCGTGCGGGGCAGCAGCTCCTGGACCTTTGCGGCATCGCCACCGGAGATTGCGGCACGCAGGTCCCTCAGTGCATTCCGCACCCTGGTGCGGACCGCGCGGTTGCGCAGGCGGCGGACCTCGTTCTGACGACGACGCTTGAGACCGGACTTGATCCTCTTTGCCATGACCTCTCCTTGGGCAGAAGTTAACAGCTCAGGGTTGGGAGCCGCTGGTCGGGAGCACCCGCCGGCGACGACGAGCGACCTGTGTTCACTTCACTTTGACGCCCAGCTTCGCGAGCTCGTCCTTTGCGCGTTTCGCCTCTGGCGTCCCGGGGTGTTCGTAGAGGACGTACTGGAGGTTGATGACGGCCTGGGCGCGATCGCCCGATTCCAGGTATGCGAGGCCCTTCTTGAGCAAGGCCGCTGCCGCCTTGTCCGAGGTCTTGTAGCCGTTGAGCAGCTCCGTGAAGGAGTCGATGGCCTCGCGGAACTGCCGCTTCGAGTAGTGGCACTCGCCGATCCAGTACAAGGCGTTGTCCGACAGGTCCGTCCCCGGGTAGCGCTTCAAGTACTCGCGGAATCCCTGGATCGCGAGGTCGAAGTTGCCGCGCAGGTAATCCTCGTGAGCCGAGCCGTAAAGCTGGGCAGGCTCGGAGGGCCGACCCGCCGCCGCCGTGCCGGGGAAACCCTCTGCGCCGGGGGAGGCAGCGCTGGACGATGCTCCGTCGACCGGCCCGGGGGCGCTGGTCAGGCTTCCACTGGTCCGATCGCGCGCGGCCGCGAGCTCGTTGGTGAGCTCCTCGAGGCGCTGGTTCGTCGCTTCCAGGTTGGACTGCAACGCCTCGATCTGATCGCGCAACTGCTGCAGCTCGACCTGGATGTCGGCGTTGGACTTCAGTACCTGGCTGTTCTGGTCGGCCAGGCGTTGACTCATGGCCTTGAGATCTTCCTTGCCAGTGGATTGCCTGCCGATGTTCTCGACCTGGCGGGAGACATCTGTGATCTCGCGGTGCAGGAGGTCGATGTCACCCCCAGACACACAGCCCACGGCGGCGATGGCGAGCGCGGAGGCGACCAGGCTTCGCATTTGGCTCCTCCTCACTTCGAGGTAACCACGAAGTGGGCGCGGCGGTTCTGTGACCACGAGCCCTCGTCGCGACCCAGGGCAAACGGCTTCTCCTCGCCATAGGAGATGGTGGAAATCCGCTCCGCGGCGACTCCGAGGGAAGCGAGGTACGCCTTCGCGGCGTTGGCGCGACGCCAACCGAGGGCCAGGTTGTACTCGGCCGTGTTGCGTTCGTCGCAATGCCCCTCGATCGTGACCTTGACCGTGGGGTGCGCCTTGAGCCATGCCGCGTCGGCGGCGAGCGTGGCCCGCGTGTCCTCGCGCAGGTCGGACTTGTCGGTCTCGAAGAAGGCGTCCTTCAGGTACCCCGCCCGGTTGAGCGCTTCGATGTCTGCGGGCAGGTCGGTGGCGGAAACGGCCTCTTCCGGCACTCCGGCCGCGGAGATCGTCGGCTCGGACTGCACCTGAGTCGTGCCGTCGCGATCCCTGCCGTCGGTCGGCTGCGCCGATTCTGCGGCTGGGGACACCTCTGGCGCCACAACCGCCTTCGGCCGCGAACATGCCGCAGCCACTACGACCAGGAGCGCAACGACACCATTGACCAGGGCTCTGTTACTCGTCCTCGGCATGTTCCCTCCCCTCGAGGTGCGAACTCTACACCACTGACTCGCTCCGGACAAGCCGGACTCACTGCAACTGCGCCACCCACGCGGGTTGCAGGTTGTTGCCATCGATCGTCACCTGACGCGGCTTGCCGGCCGGGTCGGTGACGTAGATCTGCTTCCTCCCGCTACGATCGGAGACGAATGCCAGCATGGTACCGTCCGGCGACCAGCACGGCGATTCGTTGTTCCCCGCCGCACCCACCACGCTTCGGGTGTTGGTCCGCAGGTCCAGGATCGCGATCTGGAAACGGTCGGCGACGAACGAGGTGTAGGCGAGACGCACGCCGTCGGGGGCCCATGCAGCCTCGTCGGCGAACGTGTCGCCGAGAGTGAGCCGGCGGATGTTGCTGCCCTCGGCGTCCATGAGGAAGACCTGGGGCGCCCCCGCGGCCGTCGAGGTGAAGGCGATCTGCCGCCCGTTCGGCGCCCACGCCGGCTGCGTATCGATCGCCCGCGAGCTGGTCAGCCGCTCAGGGGTTCCGCCCGCGACGGGGACGACGTAGATGTCGGTGTTGCCGTCCGCGCCGGCGGCGAAGGCGATCCGCGCGCCGTCCGGCGAGAAGCTGGCGGAGGTGTTGACCCCGGGAAGGGCGGCAACCGGCTTCAGGTAGCCCTCGGTTGGTCGCAGCAGCAGCAGTTGCGGGTTTCCGCGAAGGAAGCTCGTGAAGGCCAGCCACTGCCCATCCGGGGACCACGCGGGCCCCAGGGCGATCGACCGATGTGTCGTGAGCTGTTGCGGGTCGGCGCCGTCCCAGCGCATGATCCACAGCTCCTTGGAGCCGCTCCGGTCGGAAACGAACGCGATGCGGGAGAGGAACGGTCCGGGCCGACCCGTGAACAGGTGCACCAGGTCGTTGGCCAGGGTGTGGGCCATCGTGGGGGCCAGCGGGGCCCCACTCTGGAGTCTCTTACTGTAGGCGACCTCCCCCGACGCGAGGTCGAACAGGCGCACCTCGACCACGAGCTGCGAGCCGGCACCGGCCAGGCTCCCCTGGAGAAGGAACTGGGCGCCGACCGCACGCCAGCGCTGGCGGGTGAGGCCCTGGTTCGTCGGGTCGACCTCGACGAGCCGTGCTCGGTCGTCTGGCAGGAGCGTGATCGCGACGGCTTCCCCGAGGTCCTTGCGGAGGGTGGAGGCGAACTCCGCCGACCCCGGCGGATCGGAGCCCGCCCGCCGCTCGAAGTCGGGCGCTGCGACCACGACCCGTTGCAGGCCCGGACTCGTCACGTGCAGATAGAGCTCCTCCTGAGCGTGACCAACGACCGGGGACGCGATGGCGAGCGAAAAGACCACTGTCGAGGTGAGGTTTCGCATCAGGGGCCGAACTCCAGGTGGATGGTCAGTGTCGAGCCGATCCAGCCCTGCGGGAGGGGCGGGAAGGGCGCAGAGGAGTAGACCGCCCGCAGCGCCGCGCGGTCGAACGCCGGCGTTCCGCTGCTTTCCTCGATACCGGTATCGAGCAACCGCCCGGAACGGTCGAGGCGGCAAAGCACCCGACACTTCGTTCCCGGTGGCGAGGGCGGCCGGAACCAGTTGCTTTCGATGACGCCGAGCAGGCGCGACAAGTAGTAGGCATACGGGAAGCTGTCGTCCCCGCCGTTGCTGCCGGAAGACACGCCCAGGCCCCCAGAGGCCGATCTGGTCTCTCCCGGATCGACCCCAGTGCCTGCGGCCCCCGGGACGGGATCTTGCGGGGGCTCGGGCAGCTCTGTCGGGGCCGGTAGCGCGGCACGGGACGAGGGCTTTGCGGGATGCTGGTCTTGAACCGCGGGCTTCGGGCGCCGGGTGACGGGTTTGCGTGCCGCGACAGGTGCGGGAGGGGCCGGCCGGCTCGCGGCCGCGGCGCGGGGAGCGCCGGCAGGAACGGGCGCCGGGGCCACCGCGCCCAGGCGGACCTGGACCGAGGGGAGCGTCAGGGGCCGCCGGTGGAAGGAGGGACCGAGGAGCAGGGCGGCGGCGATGGCCATGTGAAGTCCGAGGGCGACCCCGAGTGACGATCGCCAGGGAAGCGGCTCCGCCCACCTGCGATCCAGCTCCAGTCCGAGCGGGTCGATCAACGGGGCTCCGGCGGTGCCGTGACCATGCCGATCTCCTCGACACCCATGCGGTTCAGCGCTGCCAGGACCTGAACGACCAGACCGTACGGGAGCTCACGGTCGCCCTTCAGATAGACGGGGCGGGGCCCGCCGGCGAGGAGGGGGCCGAGCTGTTGTGCGAGTAGATCCGGATGAACCGGGCGGTCACCGACGAGGATGAGGCGGTCGCGGGTCAGGGTCAGCACAATCGGCTCGCGGGTCTTCTGCGGAAGGGGGCTCGCGGCCTCGCGAGGCAGCTCGACCTGCAGCCCCTGGACCAGCATCGGCGAGGTAACGATGAAGATGATCAGCAGGACGAGCATCACGTCGACCAGTGGCGTGATGTTGATCTCCGCCAGGTTCTCGAACTCGGTCGTCGTCCGAAAGGCCACGCCGTTCCTCTACGTGAAGGTCCGCTCGGTGAGGTTGAGGAACTCGAGCAGAAAGTCCTCCATGACCCCTCGTTGGCGGCGCAACGCCCCGAGGAACGCGTTGTAGGCGACCACTGCCGGAATGGCGGCCGCCAGACCCGCGGCGGTGTTGATGAGGGCCTCGGCGATGCCGGGAGCGACCGTCACGATCGAGGTCGAGCCGGAGCGTGCAATGGCCTGGAAGGTCGTCATGATCCCCCAGACCGTCCCGAAGAGGCCGATGAACGGACACGCCGAGGCCGTGGTGGCGAGAAACGGGAGGAACCGTTGCAGCCGGGCGCTTTCGATCCCGATGGCCCGTTGCAGGGCCCGCTCGATCCCAGCCAGGCTCTTGATCTGGCCGGCCGACTGGCCTGCCCTCTGCAACACCCTGGCCTGCGCCTCGAGCTCGATGTACCCGGCGCGGAACATCCCGGCGAGCGGCGCGGCGGCGTTCTTCGCGGCCGCCGCCTGGACGTCGGCGAGCCGCGTGGCCTTGCGAAACTCCGCCTGGAATGTGCGGTTGGCCCCGTCGACGCGGCGGAGCTGCCGCAGCTTGAGGACCATCAGCGTCCACGAAGCCACGGAGAAGACGGCGAGGAGCGCCAGGACGAACTTCGCGATCCAGCCCGTCGAACCGAACGCATGAAGGAGCTCTCCCACGCGACGATTCTACGCAGGACCCGCCGCGCCACCAAGCGCGCGGGGCCGGTGCACGACGAGAGTCCCGGCCAGCAGGTCGTGCAGTGCCTTGCGGTCGCGACGGAAGAGGATCGACAGGAAGCCCAGGCCGAATGTGAGTCCGGTGACGAGTACCCCCACGAAGCGCAGCCAGGCTCGGGGGTGACCGATCGGCATCCGCTGCCGCCAGTCCAGCAGGCGAAGCCCGAGCACGCGCAGCCCGGGCGTTCCGCCCCGGCGCGCCCAGCCGTGAATCACGTAGTACCAGGTGTAGATCATCCACAAGGCGCCGCACCCCGTAGCGATCAGCGCTTTCGTCTGCGCCGATGGCGTGACGATGTCGGGGGAGAGGAGGAACCGCTCGGCGCCGACGGTGGCGAGAAGGGGCGAGAACGGGATCAGCGAGCCAAACCCGAAGAGCAGCGAGTCGGCAACGAGCGCCAGCACCCGCCAGCCGAATCCTGCGGGTGTCGCAGGTACGACGCCGGCGGTGTAGTCGAAAGTCGAGTGCGAGCGCGGGACGGAATCGTCCGGTATAGCCTCGTCGGCTGGCTCGATGGCACCGCGCAAGGCCCCGAACCGGACCTCGTCGCCGAGGTGGACGACGTGAGGTTCCTTCACGCTCTCTCCGTTGAGCCAGGTCCCGTTCGACGAGCCTAGGTCCTCCAGGATGAGCACGCCGTCACGCCAGACCAGCGCGGCGTGGAGGCGCGAGACGGTGTCCTCCTTGAGTCGGATCTCGCAGGAGCGACTCCGTCCCACCACCGCCCTCGGCTGGTCCAGCGAGTAGACCTCGGGGCCGAAGCGGAGGCGGAGTTGGCGGCACTCAGAACGGGGAGGTGCCGCCGCGCTCATTGTGGATCAGCCAGAGTCCGGAGTAGGCGCGGAGAAGGCGGAACCTCGAGCGGTACATCGGCTCGAGGTGCTCGGTATCTCCGCGGTATAGAGCATCGTCGATGAACCACTGAAACCGCCGCTCCATCTCGGCGGCGCGCTGGAGCGACTGGGTGGCCCGCTCGATCAGGTCGGGCAGCCTCTCGGACCCACGGCGGTGCAGTCGGTCGATCTCGCGTGCTTCCTCGTCGAGGCGTACGCGCAGGGCCGCCGCGTGGAGCAGCAGCCGATCCCGTTGGCCGGTGAGGGCGCCTTCGCGCGATTGGCCCTCCATGACCCTGCGGCACGCCGCCACCTCCAGCGGCTCCAGACGCAGCGTCGCTAACTCCTTGGCGCGAACCGCTTCCGCCGGGTCCTTGTCGCGGCCGACCAACTCCAGGGCGAAGACGATCTTGCTCAGATACTCGGAAAGGAGCGGATCGACGGGGAGGTTGGTCTCGATCTGGTGAGGCACGTGCTCGTCCCCACTGGCGCCCGACTCGACTGGGTCTGGCGCGTCGTCGATGGACACCGGCTCGGAAAACGACAGCGGAGTGGTGACTGCTACCGGGGCAAGTGTGGTGTCGAACTGCTCCAGGATCAGGTTCAGCGTGCGGCGGAGCTGCGCGATGTCCTCGCGACGCAGGTTCTCGTCCTGCCGAGCCTGGTCGTACTTGCGATGCGCGAGGTCGAACGTCTCGAGGGCTTCGCGGAGCTCCTGGTTGACGAGCTCGGGGTGACCGGCGAGCTGGCGCTTCAGCTCGATGACCCGGTTGGTGTCGTCCATGATCTGGCTCTCCTCGTCCTCCCAGAGCTCGCGAAAGCGGTTCTTGATCGCGACCGTGGTGTCGAGGAGCGACGGCAGGAGGCGGGGGTGGAGCAACGTTTCTCCGAGACGGCGCTTGAGGGTGCGAAACCGGTCGAGGGAGCCTCCCTGCACCAGCTCGTTGAAGCTCCGGCACGCCAGCAACTCGGTCCTGAGGTCGGCAACCGCGTGGAGGAGGATGTCGACCTCGTTGTCCGGCGTCGACGAGATCACCTGGCGTTGCAGCAGGAGAGGCTGGACCAACCGCTCGATCTCGTGCTTCTCCCGGGCGAAGCTGCCGCCGTCCTGGCGGGGAATCTCGGCCATCCTGGTGAACAGGAGGTCCAGCTTGTCGAGGCGGTCCTCGCTGTCGGGGCGGGCATCGAGATAGAACTTGATGATCGCCATCAGGACCTTCTCGTCCTGGTTGCGCAGGCGGTCGAAAAACCGGCGCAGGAGCGACGGCGGGACCTCGCCGTCGATGTCGAGCAGTTGCTTGGCCTGCTTGTCGAGGAGGACGTTCAGCGCGGCGATCGACTTCTCGGTGCGCATCGTCTCCGGGTGACCGAGCTCCACCCCTACCTCGCGTAGCCTGCTGAACAGGGGGGGGAAATCCAGCTCGACGGGGCAGACGGTACCCCGCAGGTGCTTGAACAGGCCCTGCAGGAGCTGGTAGAACGTCCACTGCGAACGGCAGCGGTCCGTGAGCCGGACGTAGCGCTGGTTCAGGTCGTGGAGTGTGACCGCGCTCATCTTTAACTCAGTTTATAACAACGAACTCACCAGCCGTCAATTGGAGGTGCAGTGTGCTGAAGGAAAAGGTCCTGACCCGGGAGGAGATCGATGCCGCGATCGAGAGGCTGGCCGCCCGCCTCAACGCCGATCTCGTCGGCCGCGATGCGGTCTTCGTCTGCATCCTGAAGGGGGCAGTGTATTTCTTCACCGCGCTGACGGCGCGCCTGAAGGAGTCCGTGGTCATCGACTTCATCCAGGTTTCCTCGTACGGGGCGACGACCGAGTCGTCGGGAACCGTGATCCTGGTCAAGGACCTCACGGTCGACATCTCGGACAAGGACGTGTTCGTGGTCGAGGACATCGTCGACACGGGCCTGACCCTCGCCGACGTAATCGCCCTGTTGCACGCGCGCCACCCGCGCTCGGTGCGCGTCGTGACGCTGCTCTCCAAGCCCGCGCGGAGGCGCAAGGACGTTCCGCTGGACTTCGTCGGCATCGAGATTCCCGACCGCTTCGTCGTTGGATTCGGCCTTGACTTTGCGGAGCACTTCCGTAACCTTCCGGAGATTTGGGAGTACCTCCCGGACCAGGGGGTGTGATGGAGGTCAAGCTCGAGACTGTTGCGACCCGCGCCGCACCTGCCGCCATCGGACCGTACAGCCAGGCGGTCGCGGCCGGCGGTTTCGTCTTCGTGTCTGGCCAGATTCCCCTCGAACCGGCCAGCGGCAAACTCGTTCCGGGTCCGTTCGCCGCGAGCGTCGAGCGCGCGCTGGCGAACGTCGATGCCATCCTTGTCGCCGCCGGCAGTGGTCGTGACCGCGTGATCAAGGTCACGGTGTACTTGACCGACCTGGAGAAGTTCAGCGAATTGAACGAGATCTACGGACGCTACTTCGCGGATCACCGTCCCGCGCGGGCGGTAGTCGAGGTCTCGGCCCTGCCTCGTGGCGCGGAGGTCGAGATCGAGGCGGTGGCGGCGCGTTGATGGACCAGGTCCACGACTGCCGGGTGTTGATCCGCGGCGCGGGCGAGCTCGGCAGCGCCGTTGCCACCCTCCTCGCGTCCCAGGGTTTCAGCCGGCTCCTCATGGTGGAGCGGCCGTTCCCGAAGGCTGTGCGGCGGCACGTCTGCTTCTCGGAAGCAGTCTTCGACCACGCCAAGACGGTGGACGGAACGACTGCGCGATTCGTGATGATGCTTTCCGAAGTCGATCGGATCGGCGCGCTCGGAGACGTCGCGATCACCACCCAGCCCCTCCAGGAAGTGCTTGCAGCGTGGCCCCCCGACATCTACGTCGAGGCGGCGATGTTGCGGCACAACTGGGGCTTGACCAGAGACCTGGCGCCGCTGGTGATCGCGCTGGGCCCCGGCTTCCAGGCGGGGAGCGACTGCCACGCGGTCGTCGAGACCGTTCGCGGCCCCGATCTCGGCAGGGTCCTATCGGCCGGGCAGGTGCTGCCTCCGGCGCCACCGGCGGAGATCATGGGTTTCGCACAGGAGCGCGTCATCAAGGCGCAGCGGACCGGGATCTTCCGCACCAGCAAGGACATCGGCGACCGTGTCGAGCAGGGGGAGAAGGTCGGCGTGGTCGTGCTGCTGTTCGCCCGCGAGGATCTCTACCGGGGGGTCCCGGTGGACTCCGAGTACCCGGTGGTGGCGCGAATTGCAGGCGTCATCCGCGGTCTCCTCCGCGACGGCGTCCCGGTGGATGCGGGCGACAAGCTCGGCGACGTCGACCCTCGCGGTTTCACCGGGGACCTCGCACATGTCTCGGACAAGGCGCAGCGCGTCGCCGAGGGCGTCCTCGAGGCCATCGTGCTGCACGGTGTACGGCTGCGTCTCCCGGAAGCGGCGCGGGCATGAGGCTGCCACTCGACGGCGGGGTCGTTCTCGCCCTCGGCGGCGGTGGAATGCGGGGAGTCGCACACCTCGGAGTCCTGGCCGAGCTCGAGGAGGGCGGCGTGCGAATCAAGGGCATCGCCGGCACCAGCTCGGGGGCCATGCTCGGTGCACTCTGGCTACTGGCAGGGAGCGCGGGCGCGGTGGCGCGGGTTCGCCAGTTCACCTCGTCCGGTGTGGCAAAGCGGATGCCGGACATCGGCGGTGAGGTGTCTTCCGCCGGTCTCGCCGGCCTGTTCCAGCGCGCCAGGCACGGAGTCGCCCTGCTGCGCATGCTCACGGCGGGGCACGCCATGTCCGTGGAGCGGTTCCTCGACCAGGTCGGCTTCTTCCTGCCGGACCTGACGATCGAGGCGATGCCCCGGCCGTATCTCGTGGTGGCGACGGACAACGGGACCGGCGACGAGGTGAGACTCGACCGCGGTCCCCTGCGCCTCGCGGTGGCGGCGAGCTCGGCCATGCCGGGCCTGGTCGCACCGATCGCCTGGAATGGCCGAAGGTTGCAGGACGGCGGCGCGGTCGGCGAGATACCGGTGGCCGCGGCGCGGACCCTCGGGACGCCGGTCGTGGCCGTCGAGGTCAGCGAAGGACTGCCCCGCGCCAACCCCGACCACGACGGACTGCCGCGGGCCATGTTCAGGGCCGCCGCCATGGGCTGGCAGGAGCTGCGCCGACGCATGCTGTCCGAGGCTGACGCAGTCATCGCCCCGCACGTCAACCATCTGCACTGGGCCGACTACCACGCGGTGGACGAGTCCGTTGCCGCCGGCCGCGCGGCGGCGCGCGAGTTCCTCGAGGGTCAGCTCCGCGCCGGAGGCTAGCGATATCGCTCGAGGGTCCAGTGGCCGCCCGCGAGCCGAGGATGGCCGGAGCGGGCACACCGGAGCAGGTGTCTGCTCGGGTACTCCTGGCTGCGGTTTCGGCGCTCAGCTACTCGGAGCTTCGTTCCCGGGGAGGGAGAAGGACGGCATGACGCCGCCGAGGACGCGCACCGTGTCGCGGGCGATGACGCGCTCCTCGTTCGTCGGCACCACGGCCGCGGCGACGCGGGAGGCAGGAGTCGTGATCAGGACCTCCTCGCCCCGGGGGAGGTTCCGGTTCTTCTCCACGTCGAGCTCGATGCCGAGGAACGACAGGCCGGCGAGCGTCTGCTCGCGGACCGCGGCGGAGTTCTCACCGATGCCGCCAGTGAACGTCACGGCGTCCACGCCACCCATCGCAGCGGCGTACGCGCCGATGTACTTGGTGATGCGGTAGCAGAAGATGTCGAAGGCGAGCTTGGCGCGCCGGTTTCCGTCCTTGCACGCCTTCTCGAGCTCGCGCATGTCGGAGGAGACTCCCGAGACGCCGTAGAGGCCCGAGTGCTTGTTGAGCATGGCGTTGAGCTGCGCCAGCGTCAGCTCCTCCATGGCCATCACCCAGGGGAGGACCGCCGGGTCCATATCGCCGGTGCGGGTACCCATGAGGAGACCCTCGAGGGGCGTGAACCCCATCGTCGTGTCGATGGAGTGGCCCTGCTTGACAGCGGCCATCGAGCAGCCGTTGCCGAGGTGGCAGGTCACGATCCGCGTGTCCTCGAGGTTGCGCTTGAGGAGCCGCGCGGTGTGGATCGCGACGAAGCGGTGCGAGGTGCCATGGAACCCGTAGCGGCGCACCTTGTGCCTGGTGTACATCTCGTACGGCAAGCCGTAGACGAAGGCCTTCGGCGGCATGGACTGGTGGAAGGCGGTGTCGAAGACCGCGATATGCGGGACGCCGCCGAGCAGCGCCTGTGCGGCATGAAGGCCTCTGAGGTTGTGCGGGTTGTGCAATGGGGCCAGGACCACGCACTCCTCGATCATCTCCTCGACCTCTGCGGTGACCAGGACGGACGACGCGAGCTTCTCGCCACCGTGGACCATGCGGTGGCCCACGGCTTCGATCTCCTCGACCTTCCCCAGGACTCCGTGCTGGGGGTGCACGAGCACCTTGAGGATTCGCTCGACCGCCGTGCGGTGCTCGAGGATCTCGGAGATCTCCTGGAATGGCTTGCGGCCAGGCACTTCGAGCGAGAGCCGGGAGTCTGACATCCCGATCCGCTCCACCGACCCCTTGGCGATGGCGCTGTCGGCGTTCGCCTGGATCATCTCGAGCGAGGTCTCGATCACCTGGAACTTGACCGAGGAGGAACCGCAGTTGAGCACGAGGATCTTCATCGGGAAACTCCTTTGGTCCTGCCGGCCTGGCGCGTAGTGCCCGCGCCGAGGGTTCTCACGATGTTCCTGGATCGGAGTGGCTCAGAGTCGTAACGCAGAGGCGTCAGCCGAGCTGAGGCGTGTCGTCGGCTGGCCGGTCCAGGCGATTCCGCTCCTCGTCATACCTGAAGAAGCCCTGGCCCCAACGGGCGCCATGGTGCCCGGCGCGCACCAACTTGCGGAGGAGGGGACAGGGACGGAACTTCGGGTCGCCGGTCTCCTGAAAGAGGTGCTCGAGCCAGTTGTGGACCTTGTGAAGCCCGATGCGGTCGGCCCACTCCAGCGGCCCGAGTCGAAAGTCGTAGCCGAGCTTCATGCACAGGTCGACCTCGGCCGCCGTGGCCACGCCTTCCATGACGACCTGGACCGCCTCGTTGATGAGCGGCAGCATGACCCGCGTGGTGACGAACCCGGGCGACTCGAACTCCTCGATCGGCACCTTGCCGAGCACGCGGGCGAACTTGCGCACCTGCTCGAAGGCCTCGTTGTCGGTCACCTGGCCGCGCACGACCTCTACGACCCTGGTCGTCGTCACGGGATACAGAAAGTGCATCCCCACGATGCGTCCCGGATGGGCCAGCCCTTGAGCCAGCTCCGTGATCGACAGTGTCGAGGTGTTCACGATGACCGGGATGGACGGATCGAGCAGGTTGTCCAGCTCGGCGAGCAGCGACCGCTTGGCCTCGAAATCCTCGTGGATCGTCTCGATGACGAGGTCGCACGAGGCCGCCGCGTGTAGGTCCGGGGTGAACACGATGCGGGAGAGGGTCGCCTTCCTCTCCGACTGCGTCATGGCCCAGCGTTCGATCTGCCGATCGAGGGACGACTCGAGCCGAGCCTTCACCTCGGCTACCCGCGCTTCGTCGAGGTCGCGGACAACGACCTGAAGGCCGGCCTGGGAGACCTTGGTCGCGATGGACCGGCCCATCATCCCGCCGCCGATGACGCCGATGTGCTGCAGCTCACGTTCGCTCATGGTTGTGAAATCTAGCGCAAGCTTTTCGCGTTGTCAACGCGTGGTAGCATGTCGGCGATGACGAAGAACGCCGTATCCGTCATGCTCATCGGCATGCTCCTGATGGTCGGGACGTCCCGCGCTGCGGAGGAACCCAGACTCGCCACGTTCCCCGAGCTCGACCTGGTGGACCTCAATGGCAGCTCGGTCCCCCTGACCAAGGCGATGGGGCGGACGACGGTCATCAACTTCTGGGCGACGTGGTGCGGGCCGTGCAGGATGGAGCTTCCGGAGCTGCAGCAACTGTCGAACGAGTTCGGTCGGCGAGGGCTCGTGGTCCTTGCCGTGAACGTCGAGGGCCAGCCAGTACCGACCAGCTCAATGGCGCGCTACCTCGAGCTGATGAAGCCGCGCATCGACTCGTTTGCGCGCAGCTCGAACCTCTCGCTGCCAACCTACGTATTGACGGACATGGCGCAAGGGGTCCTGGACGAGTTCGGCGTGCCGCTTGATCGGATCCCGACGACCTTCGTGCTCGACGCGAAGGGCAGGATCGTCCGGTTCTACAGGGGCTTCTCTCGGGAGGCGATGCGTGACTTGCGCCAGCAGGTGGGAGCCATGCTGGCGGAGGGTGTCGGCAAGGGAGGCAAGTGACATGCGCAAGGTGTTGGTAGCTCTGGGAGTACTCCTGCTCTCGCCGTGGTGCTTCGCCCAGGGGAAGGCCAACTCGGTCGAGCTTTCCCCGATGGTGGGCTACTGGTTCGGCGACACGTTGGCCACGGCGTGGACCACTGGCTACGACTTTCCCATCGAAGTCGACGATGCGCCGGCCTACGGGCTCCGGCTCGGCTACCGGTTCCACCCGAACTGGGCGGTCGAGTGGTCGCTCAGCCATGTGAACGCAGACCTGGTGAGCGGCCAGGGCGGCGGGACGACCCCGGCAGCGAAGATCGGCGACATCGACCTCGACACCATGGAGATCGGGTTCGAAGGCAGCTTCGGCCACTCGCGGGTCGTGCCGTTCATCGCCGGTGGCATCGGCTTGATGCACATGGACCCCAACCTCCCCGGGCTCGACACCGACACGCGCTTCGTCGGCAATCTCGGCCCCGGCTTCAAGGTCTACTTCACACCGCAGTTCGCCTTCCGGTTCGACTGGCGGGTTCATGCCGTGAACATGGACGGGGGCCACGACGACTGCGACTGGTGGGACGACTGTGACTGGGACTACAACGACAACTGGACGACCTTCAACGAGGTCTCGGCCGGCCTGACGTTCGCGTTCTGATTGAGGATGCCCTCAACACCTTGGATTTCGGGCGCCCCCCTGGCCCTCCTGGGGGGCGCAGTCCTTGCGGTCGGGCTTCATGCCCGCGCGCAGGAGGTCCCCGCCGGCGAGCAGGCCTTCCGCGACACCGCGGAGGTCTCGGCCGTCCTGGTCCCGGTGACCGTCACGGATCGCAAGGGGCGCCTCGTCCCGGGCCTGGACAAGAACAAGTTCCACCTCCTCGTAGACGGCATCGAGTTCCCGATTCGCTCGTTCTGGCGCGAGAGCGGCTTGCCGTTGTCCGTCGCCATCGTCGTCGACACCTCGGGGTCGATGGGAGGACGCCGTCTGTCGCGATCGCGCGAGGCCATCGCTGAGCTGCTCCGCCAGCGGGGGGGGGACGACGAGGTCTGCCTGATCACCTTCGGCGCCGGGGAGGTGAAGCGGCGGATGAGGTTCGGCACCGACCCCGCCCTCCTGCCTCGGGTTCTGGAGTCTCTACGGGGGTTCGGAACCACCGCGCTCTACGACGTCCTGGTCGCCTCGCCGCAGGTCATGGACGGGGCGAAGAACATACGCCGGGTCGTGCTCTTCTTCACCGACGGCGTCGATACCGCCTCGGGGATGTCCTCCGAGGACGCCCTCCGCGTGCTCGAAGCGCTCAACGACCCGATCTACGTCTTCGGGATCGAGCCGCCACCGGCGAGCGAAGGCCCTGCCGATACCTACGAGGAGCTTCTCAAGCGCTTCGCGGCCTCTTCGGGCGGCCGCTACCTGCGGGTGGACAACGCCGCCAAGCTGCCGGAGTTTTCCCGCGCGCTGCGCCGCGAGCTGACGATGCGCTACATCATCGGGCTCGAGGCCTCCGGGGTCGGATCGGCGAAGTGGAGGAAGGTCGAGGTCCGCGTCGACGGTGACTTCCAGGTGCAGGCGCGCCACGGATATCGCGGCACGCTCCCCTGAGCCCGGTCAGCGCGGGAAACGGCCCGCCGCTGTCCAACCCTTGACAATCCGCGCCGGAGCTGTGATATAAGGTACGAGCGTGCGTCAGAGATCGACTCGTTGAGCAGGTGACCTCAGGAAGGTAAGCCAAGGGAGGAATACGATGAGAAAGTCGCTGTGGGCTGTCCTGGCGGTGGTTGTGGCGGTTGCGCTCGGCGTAAGTGGCTGCGCTACCAAGAGTTACGTGCAGGAGCAGGTTGCGGAATCGCAAAAGGCCTCGGATGCCAAGATCGGCGAGGTCCAGAAGCAGGTTGAGGCGACGCAGATGGACGTCTCCAACCTGAAGAAGTCCGACACCGAGCAGAACGAGCAGCTCGCCAAGCTCTCCGACACCGCGAAGGAAGCCCTCGCGCGCGCTCAGGAAGCCGGGAAGCTGGCCAAGGGCAAGTTCCTCTACGAGGTGACCCTGACCGACGAGGCCGTGAAGTTCGGCTTCAACAAGAAGGACCTGTCGGCCGAGGCCAAGGCTGCTCTCGACGCGTTCGCCGCGCGGCTGAAGTCCGAGAACAAGAACGTTTACATCGAGGTCCAGGGCCACACCGACTCCATCGGGTCCGAGAAGGTCAACCTCGACCTCGGCCAGGGTCGCGCCGAGTCGGTCATGCGTTACCTGAACATGAACGGCGGGGTGCCGCTGCACCGGATGAGCGTCATTTCCTACGGCGAGTACAAGCCGGCGACCGACAACAAGTCGGCCGATGGCCGCTCGCAGAACCGCCGCGTGACCCTCGTCGTTCTCGAGTGATCAGTCCCTCAGGGTGACTACAACGAGCGCCCCGGCTCCACCGGGGCGCTTTCGCTTTTCCGTTCGGCGACCGGCCGTCTTGGAGCGGCGCGCGCCTTGGGGGTTATGATGGCCTCGAGCAGTGAGGGAGGTGGCGCATGAGGCGAACCCTGACGTTCCTTGCCGTGGTGGCGGTCGCGATGGTCGCCGAGAGCGCCACGGTCGTGCTTCGCGGCGGCAAGCAGATCACCGTGGCGAGCTACGAGCAGAAGGGTAATCTCGTCATCCTCACGTACGAGAACGGTCGGGTCGAGGGATACCCGCTCGCCGCAGTCGACCTGGCGAAGACCCGCGTGGCGAATCAGCAGGTCGAGCCCGACACGGCGCCGACGCCCTCCGTGCCGCACAGTCCCTTCCTGGCGGCGCGGTCGGTGACCGGCAGCAGCGCCGTCCTCGTCACCGACGCGGACGTGAGGCACACCGAGGAACCGGAAGCCACGGAGAAGAAGCCGGACGAGGTGGCCGACGCGCTCGACAGCGCGCAGATCTCCCTCGTTACGTACGATCGGAAGAAGGTCTCGGAAGGAGAATGGGAAGTCACGGCGACTTTCGTGAACCAGGGAAAGGCGCCAGCGACGGGGATCTCGGCCGTCGTGAGGCTGCTGGCGGTGGATGGGAAGCCACTCGGGACCGGGACTGGTACCTTCGAGGGTCAGCTCGCTGCCAACCAGCAGGGGGCGATGAGGGTCAAGGTGGCCGCGCCGGGAGACGTCGGCCAGGTGGGATTCGAGTTCCAGTGGGTCTCGATCCAGCCCGTCCAGCCCTCGCCGGTGCCGTCCCCGTCCCTGACGACGCCGCCCGTCGCCACCGCTCCCCCGCCGCGTGGTCAGGCGCCTGCCGGCTACGGTGTGCTCCCAGCGGGATCCTCGCCGAATACGGTCCCGGGCAACCCGCTGGGCCTGGCGCCGACGAACCAGTTGGGGTCGCCGCCGCAGGTGCAGCCGCCGACGCCCGCTCCGGCGTCTCCTCCTCCGCAGTAGCGCGCAACCAGACCCGTCGACGGAAAGGCCCGGGCGGTCGCCCGGGCCTTCTGTGAAACGCGCCGGCGACGATCAAGACTGGTCTTCGACACGCGCCCTGCGGGCATCCCAGAACATGTATGCGCAGAGCGCCAGGTACAGGCCCACCGCCAGGAGCTCGGCGCCGTTGCCCTCGGCGTTCCCGAACAGGTTGACCCCGAGGTCCACCTTGACCGGCCACCCGAGCCCTGGGAGCACGAACCCCTGCGCCACCCACTTGAGGAGAGCCGCGATCACGCCCATGACCGCCCCGCCGGCAATGAACCCGGACGCAATGAGAGTCCCGCGGTTGGTGCGCGCCTGCGCGAGCTTCGTGTCGCCGCGCGCCGACCGGGCGACGGCGTGGGCAATCAGACCGCCCACGAGGAGTGGAGTGTTCAGCTCGAGCGGGATGTACATTCCGAGCGCGAAAGCGAGCGCCGGCACCTTGAACACGAGGGCGAGGACGAGGATCAGCGCGGCGCCAGACGCATAGAGCACCCAGGGGACGGGCGCGTCCGACATCAGTGTCTGGATCACGGCCGCCATGGCGTTCGCCTGAGGCGCAGGCAGCGGCGTGGGGTGCTCTGGAGTCTGCACGAAGCCGTACACCTGGTTCAGGAGCAGAATCACCGAGCCCACCGTGAGCGATGCGACCAGGGTGCCGAGGAGCTTCGAGCGCTGCTGCACGGCCGGAGTGGCACCGATCCAGTAGCCGATCTTCAGGTCGGTGACGAACCCTCCCACGGTCGACAGGGCGGTGCACACGACACCGCCGATGAGGAGTGCCGCCAGCATGCCGGACGGTCCGGTGAGGCCGAGGGAGACCAGCAGGAGCGAGGCCAGAATGAGCGTCATCAGGGTCATGCCCGACACCGGGTTGGTCCCCACGGTGGCGGTCGCCTGCGCGGCGACGGTGGTGAAGAGAAAGGAGATGACGATCACGACCACCAGCGCCACGAGGCTCTGGAGCAGGACGTTGGACTGGCCGTTGAGAACCCCGAGCACGAAGAAGAGGTAGAGCGCGACGATGAGGGCGAGGATCCCGCCGAGAACCGTCTTCATCGGCAGGTCGCGATCGGTGCGTACCGTGTCCGCGGCAGCGACGACCCGCTTCCCGGTCAGCTCGCGAAAGCCGAGCCCGAAGGCGGAGACGATGATCCGCCAGCTCCGGATGATCCCGATCATCCCGGCGCAGGCGATGCCGCCGATGCCGACGAGACGCACGTAGCTGCGGAAGATCGCCTCGGCCGGCATGCCGTCGAAGGTCGCGCCCGCGGGGAGGGTCAGCCCAGGCAACTGGGGGCCGAAGAAGCTGATCAGCGGGACGAGGACGAACCAGGAGAGGAACGAGCCGCAGCAGATGATGAACGAGTAGCGCAGGCCGATGATGAAGCCGAGGCCGAGAATCGACGAGAGCACGTCGAGGCGGAAGACCAGCTTGGCCTTCGTGGCGAGGGCGGACAGGCCGGGGATCGAATGGGTGGTGAAGACCTCCGCGAAGGCGCCGAAGTGGATCGTCAGGAAGTCGAAGAGGCCACCGACGCCGGCGGCTACTGCCAGCACCTTCGCCTGCTTGCCGCCAGACTCGCCGGCCACCAGGATCTCGGTGGTCGCCGTGGCCTCGGGAAACGGCAGCTCGCCGTGCATGTCCTTCACGAAGTAGCGGCGCAGCGGGATGAGGAACAGCACCCCGAGGATGCCGCCGAACAGTGCGACCAGGAAGAGCTTGAAGAGGTCGACCGGGAGGCCGAGGATGAACAACCCCGGCAGGGTGAAGATCGACCCCGCGACGATCAGTCCCGAGGCGGCGCCGATCGACTGCACGATCACGTTCTCGAGGATCGTGGAGCGCCGGCGGAAGGTCACTCCGAGGCCCACGGCCAGGATCGCGATGGGAATCGCCGCCTCGAACACTTGCCCGACCTTGAAGCCGAGGAAGGCAGCGGCGGCTGAGAAGACCACGGCCATGACCAGCCCCAACGTGACCGAGCGTCCGGTCCACTCGAGGACCTTCTCGCCGGCAGGCACGATCGGGGTATAGCTTTCGCCAGGCTCGAGCTTGCGGTAGGCGTTGTCGGGCAGGGAGCGGGACGAGGGTTCCATACCACCTCCTTGACGCCGCGCGAGCTTACGGGCACGGGAAGTTGAACGCAAGACCGGCCCGAGACCGGCCCGAGACCCCTTGTCCAGCACGCTCACAAGGGGGATACTCCTCGGCTGGAGGTCGACGGACGTGACGACGCCGAAGCGCGTGCTCATCGCCAAGCCAGGTCTCGACGGCCACGACAGAGGCGCCAAGGTCGTCGCCCGCGCGCTGCGCGACGCAGGATTCGAGGTGATCTACACGGGCCTGCGCCAGACTCCGGAGCAGGTCGCCCTCGCCGCGGTCCAGGAAGACGTCGATGCGGTCGGCCTGTCGAGCCTCTCCGGCGCCCACCTGCAGCTCTTCCCGGCAGTCGTGCAGGCCCTCCGCGCCGCCGGCGCCGGCGATGTCCTGGTCTTCGGCGGCGGTGTCATCCCCGAGGAGGACATCGTCAGCCTGCGGTCCGACGGGATCGAGAGGATCTTCCCTCCCGGCACCGACACGAGGGAGATCGTCGCCTTCCTGCGCGAGAAGCTCGCGGATCCAGCCCGGAGCTAGGAGTCTGTCGGGGAAACCGACGAGAGCGAGAAGCGCGATCGCGCCGGCTGGCAAGGAAGCCGAGCATGGAGCCCGGAGGCGTAGCCAAAGCTACGCTGAGGAGCGACATGCGAAGGCTGACGCCGCCAGCCGGATGC
>JACRBC010000129.1 GCA_016213245.1 Candidatus Solibacter usitatus
GCGCTTCATGGATTCCATTATCTGAAAAAGTGCCGATGTTAAACTGAAAGGGATGTCCTACGATCTGATCGTGATCGGCAGCGGACCTGGGGGCTACTCCGCTGCGATTCGCGCCGGCCAGTACGGCCTCAAGACCGCACTCGTCGAGAAAAGCCCGCTGCTGGGTGGGACGTGCCTGCACGTCGGTTGCGTTCCCACAAAAGCGCTCCTCCACACGGCCGAGGTGTGGGAGTACTTCCTCCACCCCGAAGCCCAGGGCATCCACTGCCAGGACCCGCGCCTGGACTATCTCAAAGTCCTCGACCGTAAGAACAAGATCGTCTCCAGCCACGCCAAGGGCATCGAGTTTCTGATGAAGAAACACAAGGTCGAGGTCGTGCGCGGCCGTGGACGGCTCCTGGGCGGAGGCCGTGTCGAAGTCAGCGGCGAAGCCGGCGTGCGCACCCTGGAAGCAAGGAACGTCATCCTGGCCACGGGCTCTGAAGCCCGCATGCTGCCCGGCCTCACTCCCGACGAAAAAACCATCGTCACCAACGTCGAAATCCTCAGCCGCACCGAGGTCCCCAGGAGCCTTCTGGTTATCGGCGCGGGCGCGGTCGGCGTGGAGTTCGGCTCCATCTTCAAGCGCTTCGGCAGCCAGGTCACCATCTTCGAGATGCTCCCCCGCCTTGTCCCCGTCGAGGACGAAGAGGTCAGCAAGGAACTCGAGCGCCAGTTCAAGAAGCAGGGCATGGCCATGGAGACCGGCGTCAAGGTCCTCGAAGTCCGGCAAGGCGCCGCCGGCGTCTCCCTCGACGTCCAACTCGCCAGCGGCAAGACCCAACAGTTCGACGGCGAGATGCTGCTGGTGGCCGTCGGCCGCAAGCCCACCACCGAAGACTGCGGGCTGGAAAACACCCGCGCCGTCCTCGACCGCGGCTTCGTCGCCGTCGACCCCTTCCAGCAGACCGCAGAGCCGGGCCTCTACGCCATCGGCGACATCGTCGCCGGCACTCCCCAGCTCGCCCATGTCGCCACCATGGAGGGCATGGTCGCCGTAGCGCGCATCGCCGGTAAACCCGCCACCCCCATCAACAAGACTCGCATTCCCGGCTGCACCTACACCGAGCCCGGCATCGGCAGCGTCGGCCTCACCGAAAAGCAGGCCCGCGACCAGGGCCACGATGTCAAGATCGGCAAGTTCCCCTTCGCCGGCAACTCCAAGGCCTCCATCCTCGGCAACCACGGCGGCTTCGTCAAAGTGGTCGCCGACGCGAAATACGGCGAGATCCTCGGCGTCCACATCATCGGTCCCCACGCCTACGAGCTCATCGGCGAGGCCGTCGCCGCCATGGAAGCCGAAGCCACCGTCGAAACCATGATGTCCACCATCCACGCCCACCCCACACTCTACGAGGCCGTGGGCGAGGCCTTCAACAGCGTCTACGGCCTGGCCATCAACGCCTGATCCACATGTTGCGAACCATCGAGGTTGCCGAACTCGGCCAGTTGCCCTATCAACAGGCATGGGACCTGCAGAAGTCCCTCGCCGAACGCCGGAAGCAGAACCTCATCCCCGATCAGCTCCTCCTGCTGGAGCACCCCCACGTGCTCACTCTCGGCCGCAACGGCCGCCAGGAGAACATCCTCGCTCCCCGCGAGCGCCTCGCCCAACTCGGCATCGACTACTTCGAGATCAACCGCGGCGGCGACATCACCTACCACGGCCCCGGCCAGATCGTCGGCTATCCCATTGTCGACCTGCGAGAGTGGAAAAGAGACGTCGTCGCCTACGTCCGCGGCATCGAAGAGGTGGTGATTCGCGCCCTGGCGCAGTTCGGCATCGAGGGAGCCCGGGACGCCTGCGCCACGGGCGTCTGGACCCCGCAGGGCAAGATCTGCGCCATCGGCGTGCACATCTCCCGCTGGGTCACCACCCACGGCTTCGCTCTGAACTGGACCACCGATTTGAACTACTACCAGCACATCGTGCCCTGCGGCCTCACCCGGCCCGTCACCTCGATGCGGAAGCTGGGCGTCGATGTGCCGCGCGAACAGGTCCATCAGGCGCTTGTGCGGGAGTTCGCGCATGTGTTTGACTATGAGCCGGCGCTCGAAAGCGCCTCTGCCTGAGCAGACTGGAGAACCTCAACATGGCCGATGTCGTCATGCCCCAGATGGGCGAGAGCATTGTGGAAGGCACCCTCACCAAGTGGCTGAAGAGCGTCGGCGATCGCGTCGAGCGCGACGAGCCCCTCTTTGAGATCTCGACCGACAAGGTGGACACCGAGATCCCCTCGCCCGCCGCCGGCACCCTTGCCGAGATCCTCGTCCAGGAAGGCGCCGTCGTGGCCATCAATACCGTTGTCGCCCGCATCGGCGGCGCCGCCGCCACCCCCGCGCCTGCTCCCGCGCCCGTTGCCGAGGCTCCGGCGGCCGCGCCCGCCGTCGAAGCACCGCCGCCAGCCCCCGTCGCGGCCGCGCCCACGGCTGAAAGCGGCGAAGACGCCGGCCCGGTGAGCCCGCTGGTCCGCCGCATGGCCCGCGAGAACAACGTCGACCTCCGCCTGGTCCAAGGCAGCGGCGCCGGCGGCCGCATCACCAAGCTGGACGTGGAAGCCCACCTCGCCGCCCGCACCGCCGCGCCCGCTCCCCAGGCCGCACCGGCCCCCGCCCCCGCGCCATCCTCCTCCACCCCCCTGCCGCGCGTCGAGCCGGCCAAGGTCCGCGTCGAGCCGATGTCGATCATGCGCCAGAAGATCGCCGAGCACATGATCCACTCCAAGCGCACCTCGGCGCACGTCACCACCGTCCACCGCGTCGACATGACGCGCATCGCCAAGATCCGCGCCAAAGTGAGGGACGACTTCCAGCAGCGCTACGGCTTCTCCCTCACCTTCCTGCCCTTCATCGCCCGCGCAGCCGCCGAGGCCCTGCGCACCTTCCCCCTCTGCAACTCCTCCATCGAGGGGACCAACATCCTCTTCCACAACGAGATCAACATCGGCATCGCCGTCGCCCTCGACAACGGCCTGATCGTTCCGGTCATCCACCAGGCCGATGAAAAGAACATCGTCGGCATGCAGCGCGCCATCGTCGACCTCGCCGCCCGCGCCCGCGGCAAGCAACTCAAGCCCCACGAGGTCCAGGGCGGGACCTTCTCCATCACCAACTTCGGCAGCTTCGGCTCCCTCTTCGCCACGCCTGTCATCAACCAGCCCCAGGTGGCCATCCTCGGCGTCGGCGCCGTGGAAAAAATGCCCGTCGTCATCGACGACGCCATCGCCATCCGCTCCATGGCCCACCTCGCGCTCACTTTCGACCACCGCCTCATCGACGGCGCGCTCGGCGACCAGTTCTGCCTGAAGGTCAAGGCCGTCCTCGAGAACTGGAACGACCAGGTCCTCTGACCGCCACTCATCCTCCGATTCCCGCCGCCCGCCGGATTCCCCCCGGCGGGCGGTTCCTCTTTGCCCCATCATGGGCAACAGGAGATTGGTTTACGCACATTCGTCAGGCACTCCTCCCCGCCGCCCTGCTCGCCTGCTTGGCCCGCGCCCAGGACCCGCCCCCCGCGTGGCAGCCTCTGCTTGAGGAGATTGGCCGCATCGCCCCAGGCGAGCCGCCCGTCCTCGGCATCGATACCCAGATCCGCGCCGCCGCCATTCTCGCGCCCAAACACCCAGGCGAAGCCCGCCGCCTGCTCGGCGAGGCCACCTCCCGCATCCTCACCCTGCCGGACCTCCACACCCGCGGCGCCTTCGTCCTTCAGATGGCCCAGTCCGTGAGGGATCCCGATCCCGCCGAGATCGAGTCCATCTGCCTCCTGCTCCCGCGCCGCGCTCCCGATGCCGGGGAGGACCCCCTCTCGGCCTGCATGACAACCTTGTTCTCCTGCTCCAAAACCACCTGGGACGCCCGCAAGGACTTCATCCGCCGCGCCCTCTCCGCCGGAGCTTTCGGCGCTCTGACCGCCGCCCATCTCGACGACGCCCGCAAGAACCACCCCGCCGAAACCGCCGCCGAGTACGCCGCTCTCATCGAAGGCTTCCCCACGTCCGACGCGACGGCGCGGGAGGTCCAGCAACTCCTCGTCCTGGTGGAGACGATGCGCGGCAGCCAGACAGATCTCTCCGGCCGCGCGCTCGACAAGGCTCTCCGGGCCCTCCGCCGTCCCCGCTTCCCCTTCCCTCCCGAGCTGCGAAACGCCCTGCTCGCGCGCGCCGCCGCCCTGGCCGGCGCCGTCACGCCCAAGCCGGATCAGCCGCTGACCTGGGACAATCTGCCCAAGTTCGAACCGCCGCGAGAGAAAAAGCGCGACAGCGGCGACGACGAGAAAGAGCCCCCCACCGAGGGCCTCACCACCGATGAGATCGTCGTCCTCGCCCGCCAGCAGCCTCCACTCACCCACGCCGCGATACTCCTCGACCTGATCGACAAAGACAAGGACCTCCTCCTGCCCCGCCGCGTCACCCTCGCCTCCGAGGCCCTCGAAGCCAGTACCGGCGTGAGTTTGCGCGTCGAGCGCCTGTGGGCCCAGTCCATGCTCACCCGCCGCCTCTACCAGTTCGGCGACCTGCCCAAGGCCGCCCTCGCCGCGCAACTGCTCGCGGAGTCCTTCCAGAAGATGTACGATTGCGAATCAGCGGGGTGTCTCTCCTTCCAGGGAGACGACAACCCCGGCGACCTGATCTACAGCTTCGCCGAATACCTCCGCGAACACGGCATCCGGCCCGAAGACCTCGGCCTCAGCAACCGGTCTCTCACGGCGCGCATGATCCTGCTCGACCTGGAGCATGCGGTGGAGGGAAAGAAGCGTAAGTTTGGCCTCTTCGGAACAGCTCTTCCTTGAATTCTCCGTCAGAAAACTTCGCCAGTTGCTCTCGCGCATCCACGTCTGCCTCGACAAGCTCGACGACTCCCAGATCTGGCTACGCGAATCCGGCAACTCCAACGCCGCCGGCAACCTCTGCCTCCACCTCGCTGGCAATGTCCGCCAGTGGATCCTGCACGGCATCGACGGCCAGCCCGACACCCGCACTCGCGATGCGGAGTTCGCCGCCGCAGGCGGCCACTCCCGCGCCGATCTCCTCCTGCATCTCGACTCCACAGTCGAGCAGGCCTGCCGCGTTCTCGAGCATCTCCCGCCCGAACAGCTCACCCTGGTTATCCGCCCGCAGAACTACGACGCCACGGTGCTGGAAGGCATCTTCCACGTCGTCGAGCACTTCGCCCAGCACACCGGCCAGATCCTCTACGCCACCAAGGCCCTCACCGGCGAGGACCTCGGCTTCTACCGCCACCTCTCCGGCACGGCCCAGCCCCCGAGCCCGCCCCCCGGCCAGGAAATCCCTTGATCTCCCTGCGCCCCGCCGTCCAGGCAGACTCTGCAGCCATCCACGACGTGCTCATCCAGGCCTTCAACGGCCCCGATGAAGCCGCCCTCGTCGACGCCCTCCGCGCCGCCGGCGACGTGCTGCTCGAGCTCGCCGCCGAGTCCGGCGATCGCGTCATCGGCCACATCCTCTACTCGCCACTCCCTCTCGTCTCCCCTTCCCGCACCGTCCGCGCCGCCGCCCTCGCACCGCTCGCGGTTCACCCCAACTTCCAGCGCCGCGGCGCTGGCGGCGCACTCATCCACATGAGCCTCCCCATGCTCGCCCACTCGGGCGTCGAGGCCGTGGTCGTTCTCGGCGAACCCGCCTATTACTCCCGCTTCGGCTTCTCCCCCGAAGCCGCCGCCCATCTCCGCCACCCTTTCCCTCCAGGTCCCCACTTCATGGCGCTCGAACTCTCCCCTGGCTGTCTGGATGAGTTCCACGGCGAGGTCCGCTACGCCGCCGCTTTCGGTCTCCCCGCCTGACCGCCGCTCATCCCCCTCCCGCCGCCGTTCATCGCCTTCCGCTCGACCGTTCTTCCCGCCCGCCGCAAGCTGGAGCCAGCAAAGGAGCCGCCAGGCATGACCACCCGCGAACTCGAACGTCAGTCGGTCGTCAGGGAACGCGCCCTCTCCATCCCCGAAGGCGCTCCGGTCGAGCTCAGGACCTCCGGCCGCCGCAAGGTCTCCGGCGCCCTGCTCGCCGCCGAGGACGAGGCCGTCCGCCTCCACCACAACGCGGGTGGTACGTACATCGAGTCCGTCTGGCTTTTCGACGAAATCGACTCCATCCGCCGCCTCGACCGCCCCCGCTTCCCCCGCCTCGGCTTGGCCGGCCGCCTCCTGGCCATCGTGCTATCGCTCACCCTCTGCCTGCCCGCCGCCGAGTTGGACCTCCGTGCCAAGGCCCTTCAGATTCCCACCGGCGCTCCCATCCTGCTCAAGACCACCGCCCGCCAGACGCTGCGCGGCCGTCTCAACGCCGTCTCCGACGCCGGCATCGCCATGCAGTTGGTGGAGAACAACGCCATCGCCGAACGCACCGTCCCCTTCTCCGAAATCAAGTCCCTCAAGCAGACCGGCAAACCCATGCACCCCGGCTACGTCGTCCTCCTCACCCTCGGCGTCCTGTGGCTGTTCGGCATCATCATCGGAACCTTCGTCAATAGCTGAGAGGCACGTAGGAGTCGCCTCCCGGCCGACCGCAATCATCGAGTTAACATCAGGGAGACGTGTATTCTACGGTTTCACTGCTGGTCTACACCTTCGGCCTGGCCGCTTTCCTCGGCCTGTTCGCCCTCTGGCTCCGCCAGCGCCGCCTCGGCCGCCCCGAACTCCGCGGCTGGCTTTACCCGGCCATCTTCCTTTCCTCCGCCGCCTGGTTCGCCCTCAATATCTACACCATCAACTACTTCGTCCTGCTGGCCGGCGCCTGCGTCTTCCCGCCCCTGCTCGGCCGCCTCGTCGGCGCCCGCGGCATCCCTCTGCTGGCCGCCGCCAGCGCCGCCGTCGCTGCCTACTCCCTCCTCCACAGCGACGCCCTCTTCCCCGGCTCGCCCGAGTTCATCTATGCCAGCGTGCCCTACACCCTGCTCATCGCCTGGGCCTCCGCTTCCGCCCTCCGCCGCCGCCCCGGCAAGGGCAATGTCGTCGCCCTACTCGCGGCCCTGGTCATCATTCCCCTCGCCATCTTCACCTGGTCCAACTGGCTGAGTCTCGTCATGCGCTCCCTGCCTCTGACCATCCTCATGGCCGATAGCTACTCCCGCCGCCGCTTCCTCTTCCTCGACCTCTTCGCCAAGTGGGGCTCCTACTTCGCGCTGGCCCTCACCGCCCTCACCTTCTGGTTTTCCTGGATGCCCGGCGGCATCCCCCCCATCTTCTCCGCCATTCTCATGCTCCCGATCGTCTGGGGAGTGCCCCGTGTCTGCCGCTTCCTTGGCGACTATCTCGACCGCCACGCCCTCGGCCGCCCCTACACCTCCGCCCACGCGCAGCGTCTGTTCCTCGACCGCCTCCAGAGCATGGGCGACGAGGCCCAGCTTCGCTCTGAAGCCGTCAAGGTCCTCGACGATATCTTTCACACTCGCGCCCGCATCTCCCCCAGCGGCGAAATCCACCTCGAGGAACGTCCCGACGGCCGCCCCCTCTTCAGCGAGGATCTCGAGCTCATCCACACCCTCTCCGGCATGCTCGGATTCCTGCTCGAAAACCGCCGCCTCGAAGCCCGCCGCCGCGATCTCCACCTGGAGGCCAGCCGCTCCGAGCTGAAGGCCCTGCGCGCACAGATCAGCCCCCACTTCCTCTTCAACGCCCTCAATACCGTCGCCGGGCTCATCCCCACAAACCCCGCCCTGGCCGAAGAGACCGTCGAGAAGCTCGCTGAAGTCTTCCGCTACACCCTCAAGCAGTCTGAAAAGGAGATGGCCTCCCTCGCCGAAGAGTTCGAGTTCATCCGCGCCTGGCTCGACATCCAGCAGGCCCGCTTCGGCGCCCGCATGGAGGTCGCCATCCACACCGAAGCCGCCGCCCTCGGCGCCCGCATCCCTGCCATGGCCCTCCAGACGCTGGTCGAAAACGCCGTCAAGCACGGCGTCGCTCAGTCCAGCCGCCCCTGCCGAATCGAAATCCGCGCCACGGCCCGCGCCGGGACCCTGCGCCTGGAAGTCGCCGACACCGGCCCCGGACCCGCCGCCGATCCCAGCCCCCACGGCCACGGCCTCCGCAACGTCCGCCAGCGCCTGGCCGGCTACTATGGCGAGCGCGGCCGCCTGTCGCTGGAGCGCGACCCATCCGCCAGTGTCACTCGCGCCGTCATCGAGATCCCGCTATGATCCGCATCCTCATCGTTGACGACGAACTCCCGGCGCGCCAGCGCCTTCGCCGCCTGCTGAGCGCATTCGACACCGTCGAGATCGCCGGCGAGGCCGCCGACGGTCCCTCCGCCATCGAGCAGATCCGCGCCCTGCGCCCCGACCTCGTCCTGCTCGACATCGAGATGCCCGGCTGCCGCGGCACCGAGGTCGCCGCCTCCCTGCCCGAGCCCCGCCCCCACATCGTCTTCGTCACCGCCTATGACCAGTACGCCGTCGAGGCCTTCGAACTCCACGCCCTCGACTACCTCCTCAAGCCGGTCAGCCGCGATCGCCTCGCCCAGGTCCTCGATCGCGCCCGCGGCCCCCATCCCGCCGCCCGCCTGCCCCAACCCGCCCGCTTCCTCGCCCGCGCCGGCGAACGCTACGTCGTCATCCCCACTTCCGACATCGTCGCCTTCCTCTCAGAAGCCGGTCTCACCAGACTCTGCGCCCGCGAACGCGAGTATTGGATGGAGCCCACCCTCAACGACCTCGAGCAGCGCCTCGACCCGGCCCACTTCTTCCGCGTCTCCCGCGCCGCCATCGTCCGCCTCGACGACATCAAGGAGGTCGCGCCCATGCCCGGCGGCTCCGGCGAGGTCGCCCTCAAGTCCGGCCGCCGCATCGAGGTCTCCCGCCGCCGCTTCAAAGAGCTCCTCGACCGCCTCTCCGGCCCGGCCTGATCAGCGAGCCCGCCCCTCCAACGCCCCCGCCACCAGCCACAGCCACAGACACACCGCCAGCGCCAGGTGCGCGATCTGCATCCACACCGGCGCCAGCAGCAGCACATTCACCACTCCCGCCGCCAGTTGCACCGCCGTCAGCCACACCACCCAGTTCTTGACCCTGCCGCGGAACGACGTCAGCGCCGCCACCAGCAGGAACATCCCGCACGCCGACGCCACCACCGGATGCAGCAGCCGCAACTTCAACAACGCCGGTGCGTCCCTGGAAAACTCCTGCCGTATCCCCTCCGCCAGCGATACCGCCGGCCAGATGGTGTCCCCCAGCGCCGCCACCACCCCTGTCACAGCCGCCGCCAGCGCCACCCCCAGCGCCGCCCACGCCATCGGCGGCACGTTCCGCCACGTCCCCTCCGCCGTCCGCGCAAACCACGCCGCCGCCGCCAAGGCCCCCAGCAGCAGCAGCGTGTTGGTCAAGTGCGCGCACAGGTACAACGCCCGCCCCGCCGAGGCGTTCTTCTCCACATACGCCAGCAGCACCAGTCCAGCCCCCAGCAGCGCCTCCACGATGATGAACCCTAGCGAGATCCAGGCGTACTTCCTTGCCAGATGGCCCTTCGAAAACAGCCGCCGGCTCCACCACACCAGCCCCAGCACGCCGATCAATGCCACCCCGCTCGTCACCCGGTGCATGAACTCAATCACCGTCGCCATCGCCGGCGAGCGCGGCAGCATCTCCCCGTTGCACAGCGGCCAGTGCTCCCCGCACCCCGCCCCGGATCCCGTCGCCCGCACGAACGCCCCCCACAACACCACCAGCACGTTCCAACCCAGCACGCCCCAGGCGTACCGCTCGAATGACCGAATGCGCTTGTCCATCACCTTCTACAATGTCACTTTATGCCCCATTCGTTGCGCCACGCCTGGACCTCCTCTGTCACCGCCCTGGATTATGAGACCCACATGGCCGCCATCGGCCAGGCTCAGGCCAACGCGCTCCACATCGCCGATTTTCTCGCCCGCATCTCCCCGCCCCCCGCCGCCCGGGTCCTCATCGCCGGCGCCGGCACCGGCCAGATGTTCACCGTCGTCCCGCCGGGCATCTTCGACGGCCTCCGCCCCGTCTTTTCCGACATCAACCCCGCCTTCCTCGCCTGCCTCCGTCAACGCGTCCCCGGCGCCCCCTGCGTCGCCGACGACCTGGAACACTCCGCCCTCCGCGGCCCCTTCTTCGCCGCCGCCGCCGTCCTCGTCCTCGAACACATCGACTGGCGCAAAGGACTCGACACCCTCGCCCGCCTCGCGCTCGCGCACCTCTTCCTCGTCATCCAGTCCAACCCGCCCCACATCGCCACCGCCGTCTCCCCCCACCGCACCTTGCCCGGCACCATGGCCGCCTTCTCATCCTCCCACCCCAACCTCATGCACAAGCCCGAAGTCCTCGCCCACCTGGCCACCCTCGGCTACGACCTCGCCCAGGAAGACCCGCGCCCCGTCGCCGACGGCAAGGTCATGCTCGGTCTGAGCTTCCGCGGTTGCTGCCCCTGACGGCCCACCCCGTGCACCCCGCCGCCATCGCCACGAATGTCCCATCCAACACCGGGCCCTTCGTCGGCCAGTACCCCGGCGGCAAGATTTGGTGGCCGGACGCATGCGTCACAACAGAGTCTCTATCGCCCTGATCCTCGGTCCGCGCAAGGGCCTGTCAATACGGTCGGGCGCTGTTAGTATCCCCAATCTCTCGGTTCTTGCGTTTTCCCTGCTTCAAGAACCAGAAGAAAACGACGGCGTACATCCCGAGCATAAATGCGTTGAAGGCGATGCAATCGGGAGTGTATAACTCGCTCTGCTCTTCTTTGAGACACACTCGAAGGGCGTTCACAATGGGCGAAACGTGAACGGTGACTCCCGTCAGCGGAATGGACCACACCGCCCGAGGATACAGCCGTTGAACAATCAGGGTGATGAGAAGCCCAACGGTACAGAAGAACCATATGGCGTGGTTGGCGTTTCTGAATAGACTGGCGTCAACGACCCACTGAATCATAAACTACTAGTACCTTAGACACGGTCCTCAGGGCAACGCGGTTAACCGCCATCGGCCGCTCCTCCCTTCGGGTTCGCGCGCCCAACTTGGCGCATCAGCACCAGCAGCCCGCCGAGATAAAAGAATGCTGCCATGGACGCCACAACTCCAAGCCCAAATGCCCACCGGCTGAGAGGCGAATCGAGTGCACCACTCGTTGTAACGCCAACTCCGGTAATCGCGCCGACCAGCATGACCGGAACCGTGAACCAGACAACCGCCGCCATAAGATCTAGCAGCAGCGAGAGCTGTCGCACACGTCCAACGAACCTCTCGAACTTCTCTTCGTACGCAAGTACATTGCCGCCCACAAGTTCGATCAGTCGGCGTCGCATGTGAGCGAAGTGGAGTGCCACGCAGAAGAACGAATATGCTTGGTACGCCGACGCTATGATCAACACTGAATTGAGCACGGGGAGGAAAAACAGGAGAGGCCAGAAGTACCCGACACTCATCAACCGCGAGACGACGCTGTCGGACTTGCTGGAGTTCTGAAGCAGCCACGTCAAGACCACAAGAATACCCGTGTTGTGGTAGATCGCAATCTTTACGAAAGTTGCCTTGGCATCCCGCTGAAACTCGGACAGAGCGTTGTATTCAGCGAGGTGGATCTCAATCTCGCTCTTCTCGGCGTCGGAGAGAGACGCCTTTTTGATCGCGAAGATTCGGGGTGAGCGCAAATCTGCACTCGCTGGGGAGCGGTGCCGGCGCGACGCTCTTCGCCATACACCGAGAATGAGGTTCACTCCCGGGACCTCAGCACTGTACACTTCGTATTCAGTCCCGAAGGTTCGCCGTAACGTTCGCTCCTCCTGCGGAATCCTCACGGCCCAACCGATCACCACCGTGGCCAGGACCAGCCACACGTACCACGTCTGCAGAAACAGCAAAACCCCGAGCGTGTCCAACACGTACGCTACATACAGGGGATGACGCACCAGCGAGTACATCCCATGTCGCACCAGCCTGTGTTCGGAGCGAATATCTACATTCAGGCTGTACATCTTCCCAAGATCACGTAGCGCGAGAAATCGCGCGATGATCCCAAGGAGAAACACGAACCAACCAACGTAGTACCACTCGTTGCGAGCGACACCGTGCCACAGCCAGGCAACCGTGAACACCACCAGAGCATTCTTCGGCCCTACCACTAGCAACAATTCGTGCCAATCACCTTTGGTGCCCGACGTATCCCGATGTTTAAGAAGGAACAGTTGGTAGAGAAGCCGCGATCCATAGACGACCGCAAACAGAACAGCGTCAAAGGCGCCACTGGTTCCACCGACTTGGATCGTCAAGTTCAACCTCACGATTGTATCGAAGCCGAAGCAACTCTGGTTCCACTGGGAGGGACCAGGAAAACCGGCAGGATTCGACCACGGGAAGGAGTGCGGGCACTGTCTGCACTTTCCCTGAAGGCGGACGGGACCGCCTGGAACCGGAGCAACCGCGGAACGAGAGGAAGTCGTCCAGCCTACGCGGCTTCGTGGATCGGTTCGTGATGCAGACGCATGAACTGGTCGGCCTTCACTGAGGGCATCGCGTACGCCCGGCCGTCGTCATCGCAGAACTCGACCTCGTACACCCCCGACGCCAGGTCCTCCACCACGGTGCCGACCTGGCCGCGGACCAATCCCAGCTCCGGAAAGTCCTGGAGCAGAGCAACCACCGCAAGCATCTCAGTTTCGGCCATGACGATCCTACCTTCTGTAGTGCATACCAGCTCGTCCGCCGTGGCAAATCCTGTCACGACCAAACGATCCATGGCGTGAATCCTGCTTCCCGAGCCGCGCTGCGCCGTTCCGGGCCACTGCTGGTAAAGAAACGAACATGGTGTTTCCTTTCGTTAGCACGAGACGAACGAAAGGATCCAACCACCTCATGAAGGCCCCGGCAAATCCCCGGCTGGGTCGCAAAGTCGTTAAACCTCAGGAGCGGGCATCCGTCCGCGCGTTCGATGGCATCCCGGCAACGGAACCGATTCGCTGAGCCCGCGCCCACACCGTGCATCCCGCCGCCATCGCCACGAACGACGCCTCCATGACGAAGCCCCCTGTCGACCAGTGGCCGGGCGGCAATGCGACCTTCAACACCGAGACGCCCACCGCGCACCACGTCATCAGCAGAAACATCGCCCGCGCCCGCGCCTGAATCGCCGTCACCCACGCCACCACGGCTGACCCGGCAACCACCGCCGCCCATCCCGCCCACACACCCACCGCCGGCTTCGCCTCGTGCAGGTCCATGAAGAACGCGCAGCAGGTCACGGTGATCGCGATCTGCCACGACAACATCTCCGACCACAGCGCCGCGGCCAGCAACAGGCTCCCCGCCACCGTGTACCCAAACCGGATCTTCAGGCTGTACTCCAATCCGATCCCCACCAGCGCCAACGCCACTGCCGCCGCCAGCGCCAAGGGCACGTTAAACCTTCGAACGCCCCCCCGCGCGCCGCCAATCTCTGCGCGGCTCCGGTACGCCGCCCACCCATAGGCCATCCCCAGCAGCGCCCCAAACGTCAGCTCCATCATCTTCCACCAGTCAATCCACGGCCTCATCCCCGTGGGCCGCCCCCACGCCTGAATCGCCGCCCCCAACGCGAACCCCACTCCGCCGCCCAGCGCGCCCCAGCCCGCGAATCGCCACAACAGACGCGCCCCGCCGCGCCGGCCCATCCACGCGAGCAGCAAGAGCCCGCCCAGCACAAGGCCCGCCCATAGCTCCTCGCGCGGCTTGTCCACGCGATTGGAAAAGTAGATCAGCTTCGGGTGATTGATCGCGATCCACCCCGTCCAGGTCCCTGCCACCATCAGCGCCAGCCCCGCCGCCAGTTCGCGCCGCGCCGGCCGCTTCAACCCGAGCGCCAGGAACGCCCCGCCCAGCAACCCCCACGCCGCGCCCTTGATCGCAAAGCCCGTAATCGCCCACCAGAAGGTCTCGGGCTGCAACGCCAGACCCACCGTCTGCCCGTAGGTCTCCTGCCCGCCGAATCCCACGCCCACCGCCCCGAACGCCGCCAGCAGGCCCGCTTCATCGCCGTCCCGCTCGAGCAGCAGCGCCAGGCACAGCGCCACCATCGCCCCCGGAATCATCGCCCCCAACGGGCCCCCGCCGATGAATCCGCGCAATCCCCAGCCCAGCGACATCGTCAGCGCCGGGAATAGGAGCCAGCGGAAAGGCATTACCCCGCTCCTCCCGCCTGCGACTCTTCTCTATACGTGAACGCGCTCTTGAGGTAATCGCGGTGCATCCGGGCGATGTTCTCTATCTTGATGCCCTTCGGGCACACCGCTTCGCATTCGCCCGCATTGGTGCAGTAGCCGAAGCCCTCTTCGGTCATCTTCATCACCATGCGCATCGCCCGCCGGTCGCGCTCGGCCTGCCCCTGCGGCAGCAGCCCCAGGTGCGAGATCTTCGCCGACACGAACAACGACGCCGACGCGTTCGGGCAGCTCGCCACGCAGGCTCCGCACCCGATGCACGCCGCCGCGTCCATCGCCATGTCCGAGCACTTCTTCACCACCGGCAGAGCGTTGCCGTCCGGCGCCGAGCCCGTGTTCACGGAGATGAATCCGCCGGACGCAATCACCCGATCGAACGCGCTGCGGTCCACCATCAGGTCCTTCAGCACCGGGAACGCCTTGGCCCGGAACGGCTCCAGCCACAGCTCGTCGCCGTTCTTGTAGTGCCGCATGTGCAACTGGCATACCGTCGTGCCGCGTTGCGGCCCGTGCGGCACGCCGTCGATCATGAAGCCGCAACAGCCGCAGATGCCCTCGCGGCAGTCGTGCTCGAACGTCACCGGGTCCTCGCCCTTCCGCGTCAGCTCTTCATTCAATACGTCGAGCATCTCCAGAAACGACATGTGCTCGCTCGCGTCCGCCACTTCGTACCGCGCCATCTTGCCCGCGCTCTTGGCGTTCCGCTGCCGCCAGATGTTCAGGATGATCTTCATGTCCGGATGCCTCTTACTTGTAGTTGCGCGTCGCCAGGTGCACGTATTCGAAGCTCAGCGGCTCCACGTGGCGCACCGGAGCCTTGCCCTCGCCCGAGTGCTCCCACACCGCCGCGTGGCAGAAGTTCGCGTCATCGCGCAGCGCTTCGCCCTCCTCCGTCTGGTACTCTTCGCGGAAGTGGCCGCCGCAGCTCTCTTCCCGGATCCGTGCGTCGCGGCATAACAGCTCGCCCAGTTCCAGGAAGTCCGCCACGCGCCCGGCGCGCTCCAGGCTCTGATTCAATTCAGCGCCGCTGCCCGGCACATTCACGTTCTGCCAGAACTCCTCGCGGATCTCCGGGATCCGCGCCAGCGCGTGCTCCAGGCCCTGCGCCGTGCGGCCCATCCCGCAGTCCTCCCACATCGCCTTGCCCAGCTCGCGGTGGATGTCGTCCACTGTCTTGCCGCCTTTGATCGACAGCAGCTTCCTCGTCCGTTGCTCCACCTCTTCCCTGGCGCCGCGAAATTCGCTGTGTGTTTCGTCCACCCCGCCCGGCTTCACGCCGGCCAGGTAGTTCCCCATCGTGTAAGGGATCACGAAATAGCCGTCCGCCAGCCCCTGCATCAGCGCGCTCGCGCCCAGCCGGTTCGCTCCGTGGTCGGAGAAGTTCGCCTCGCCCAACACGAACAGCCCCGGGATGGTCGACTGGAGGTTATAGTCCACCCACAGCCCGCCCATCGTGTAATGCACCGCCGGGTAGATCCGCATCGGCGTCGAATAGGGATCCTCGCCCGTGATCCGCTCGTAGATCTCGAACAGGTTGCCGTACCGCTCTTCAATCGTGTTGCGCCCCAGCCGCCCGATCGACTCGCTGAAATCCAGGTACACTCCGCGGCCGCCCGGTCCCACGCCGTAGCCCTCGTCGCAGGCGATCTTCGCCGCCCGCGACGCGATGTCCCGCGGGCACAGGTTGCCAAACGCCGGGTAGCGCCGCTCCAGGTAGTAGTCGCGCTCCGTCTCCTCTATCGTGTTCGGATCCCGCGTGTCGTTCTTCGTCTTCGGCACCCAGATCCGCCCGTCGTTGCGCAGCGACTCCGACATCAGCGTCAGCTTCGACTGGTAGTCCCCGCTCTGCGGGATGCACGTCGGGTGAATCTGCGTGAAGCACGGGTTGGCGAAGCCGGCGCCCTTCTTGTACGCCCGCCAGATCGCCGTCGCGTTCGAGCCCTTGGCGTTGGTCGACAGATAGAACACGTTGCCGTAGCCGCCCGTCGCCAGGCACACCGCGTCCGCCACGTGGCAGGCGATCGCGCCGGTCACCATGTCGCGCGTGATGATCCCGCGCGCGCGGCCGTCAATCACCACCAGGTCCAGCATCTCGTGGCGGTAAAACATCGCCACCCGGCCCGCGTCCACCTGCCGCTCCAGCGCCTGGTAGCAGCCCAACAGTAACTGCTGGCCCGTCTGCCCTCTGGCGTAAAACGTCCTCGACACCTGCGCCCCGCCGAAGCTGCGGTTGGCCAGCACGCCGCCGTACTCCCGCGCGAACGGCACCCCCTGCGCCACCGATTGATCGATGATGTCCACGCTCACCTCGGCCAGCCGGTAGACGTTCGCCTCGCGCGCCCGGAAGTCGCCGCCCTTCACCGTGTCGTAGAACAGCCGGTACACGCTGTCGCCGTCGTTCTGGTAGTTCTTCGCCGCGTTGATCCCGCCCTGCGCCGCAATCGAGTGCGCCCGCCGCGGCGAATCCTGGAAGCAGAAGCAACTCACGTTGTAGCCCAGCTCGCCCAGGCTCGCCGCCGCCGCGCCGCCGGCCAGCCCCGAACCCACCACAATTACGGTGTACTTCCGCTTGTTGGCCGGGTTCACCAGCTTCATCTCGAACTTGGCCTTCTGCCACTTCTGCTCCACCGGCCCGGAAGGGATCCTCGCATCCAGATTCAGTGCCATCTCTTTGCTCCCTTCTCCTTATTTCACCGAGGCGCCCACGACGCCCGTCAATACGGCCAGCGGAATTGAGCAGTTGCCCAGCCCCACCACCCACGCATACCCCTTCGCCAGCAGTTTCAGCTTCGGCGTGTACTGCGGGTGGTTCACGCCCAGTGACTGGAACATGCTCCACACGCCGTGATAGAGGTGAATCGCCAGCAGAATGTTGGCGATGATGTAGAACACGCTCGCGCCGGGATTGCGGAAGCCCACTACCACATTCCGGTAGACGTCCCCCGCCTTGAAGTCCGGATGCGTTCCCCCGGTGGTGAAATGCAGGATGTGATAGATCAGAAACGCCCCGATGATCGGCCCGCTCCAGATCATCGTCCGCGCCGCGTACGTCGTGGCGATGGTCGCCTTCTTCACGTACGGCTGCGGCCGCGCGTCGTTCTTCAACCGCCAGAGCTGAAACGCCGTCATCACATGCAGTCCGGCGCACAGCAGCAGCACCCCGCGGATCGCCCACAGCCCCCCGCCCAGCCCCTGCAACAACTCGGCGTAGTGGTTCAGCTTCTCCGGACCCTGATACACCTGCATGTTCCCGGCCATGTGGCCCAGAACAAATCCGCATAAAACAAAGCCCGTCGCGGCCATGATCGCTTTCTTGCCGACGACGGACTCATAAAAAGCGGCGGTGCGATTGGCACCGCCATTGATGGCGATTGAACTCATCGAAGCACTCCGTCTTCCCCTCGCTTCTGCGCGGGCATGGTGGGTGGGCTGCCGCCCGGAACCCACCATTGTATGAATGGCGGGTGGGCTGCCGCCCGCAATCCACCATTCTATTCAAGTTTCGGAGTGCCCGGTGTCTTTGCCCGCTACTACCGCACCAGCGCCACCACCACGCGCTCAGGCCACTGCCGCTTCGCCACCAGCATCTGGTTCTTCGTCGCCGGTATTCCCGCGCCCGCATGCATCCCCGCCATGTGCACCTCTGCCAGCCGGTACGTCGCACCGTACTTCTCAAACACCAGCCGCGGGTTGTGCGGCTGGTTAGGGTTGCCCACCGGCACCGTCATCACCACTCTCTTCTCGCCCTTCTCGTTCGTCAGGTAAAGCATGCCCGCTCCGAGTGAGCGCTCAATCACGTACTGCCCCGCCGGCATTGCGATCTCCGCCGCGTCGAACGCAAATGGAATCTCCACGCGCACCATCGTCGCCGCGGCAGCCGGCACGGCCAGCGCCACGCACACCATCACCGCAAGCACACTGATCGTTGTCAACAGCCGTCCGTCCTTCATGGTTTTTCTCCCAGTTCGTCTGTCTCTTGCTTCTCTTGGGCCCGGCCGCCTTCCCGGTGGCTTGGCCCTCACAGAAACAAACGAACGAAACCGGCTTTAGTTCGCCGCTCGCCGCGAAGTTTACAGCAGTGACATTACCCCATCACCCGCGCGAAGGCCCCCTTGAAGAGCTCCATCTCCTCGCGCGTCCCGATGCTCACCCGCACGTGCTGCGGCCACGACGGCCAACTCCGCCCGATGTACACCTTCTCCTTGGCCATCGCCGCCATCACCTCTCGCCCCGGCCGCCCCACGTCTACCATGAACTTGTTGCTCACCGACGGCACAAACCTGTAACCCTCTCCCGTCATCCACGAGAAGACGTCTTCCCGCACCTCTTTTAGGTACCGCCGGCGCTCGGCCACCACGCCCTTCGCCTTCAGGCTGGCGATCGCCCCCGCCAGCCCCGTGCATGGCAGAAACATCGTCGCATAGGGCGCGATCTTGGCAAGCAGATCCGGCCTCCCCATCGCCACCCCGGACCTCAGCCCCGCCATCCCGTAGATCTTCGAAAAGGTCTTCAGCACAACCACGTCCTTGCCCGCCGCCACCATGTCCACGCACGACTGCGCCCCGCTGAAGTGAATGTAGGCCTCGTCCACCAGCACCACGCTCCCCGCCGGCTTGTTCGCCACCAGGTACTCGATCTCTTCGCGCGGAGTGAGAGTCCCCGTCGGATTGTTCGGATTGCACACATAAAATACGCCCGCCGCCTCGCCCGCCCGCTTCAACATCTCCCGCACGTCGTGCGCGTACTCCTTCGTCAGTGGCACGCGGTGGATCGCCGCCCCCCGGAACTCCGCCGGTCCGTCGCCCGATTCGTACGCCGGATCCGCCGTCACGTAACTCCGTCCCGGCCCGCAAAACGCCAGCACCACGCGGTGCAGCGGGTCGCTCGACCCGGCGAACACCTGCACGTGGTCCAGCCCCACGCCCTCCTGCTCGCTCATCAGCCGGCGCAGTTCCATCGGCTCAAAGAACGAATAGCGCCCCCCGCGCTTCAGCGCCCCCGCCATCGCCTCCAGCGCCTCCGCGCACGGACCCAGCGGGTTTTCGTTGGCGTTGATCATCACCGCGTCCGGCGGCGGCGGCCCTCCGGGCATGCTTCTCTGCGCCAGCGCGGCTTCAGTGACAACGCCTACCGACGCGGCCCAGCGGGCGAACTCGCGTCTTGAAAAAGCCCTGCTCTGTCCCATTTCTCTACCGTCCCTCTGACCAGCGATGTCATCCGTTCTACCACGGCTGCGAGGTACTCGTCCGCCTTCCCCTGGTCGAACCGGTTCGATCCCTGCCCCGCCTGGTACAGAATCACCGGCGCCGGAAACGGGAATGCGAACCATGTCCCCTGCGCCGGCCTCACCATCTCCAACTCCTTCGTGAACCGCTCCGGATGCACCAGCTTCCGGTCGATCGCCTGAATGAACGCCGTCTCGTTCCAGCCCGCGTGCCCGCCGTCCTCCCCAAACACCTTCAATGTCACATCCGAACAGATCGCCCACCAGTTGGTCACCAGCATCCGCGCCCGCTGCTCCCGCCCCACTTTCTCCGCGACCTCGTTCAAGATCGCCGTCTGCGGTCCCCCATGCCCGTTGATCACGATGATGTTCCGGAAACCAGTCCGCGCCAGGCCCGTCAGGATGTCCGCCATCACCGCCCGGTACGCCGTCTCCGACACCTGGAACGTCCCCGCGTATCCGTCCAGACTCCCCGTCACACCATAGGGCATCAGCGGCGCCACCAGCGCGTTCAGCCTCGGCGCCATCGCCCGCGCCAGCGCCAGCGGCGCGGTATTGTCCGCGCCGTTGTTGATCACCCCGTGCGCCTCCACCGTCCCCACCGGCAGCAGCACCGTCTGGATCTTCCCCGGGACCAGTTCCCGGAACTCCATCCAGTTCAGGTCGTTCAGCTCGCGCGTCGACTGAGCCAACGCCGCGCTCGCCAGCATCGTCAGCACGAGCAAACCGCGCACTGTGAGCCCCCTTTACTCCTCCACGGAGAACGACGGCGCTCGCCGCCCGCCCTCCGCGCATCGCTCCATCAGTTGTTTCGCGATGCCGTAAAACGGCGCCGCTTGCGCATCCTCTTCTCCCAGCAACGCCACCGGACGCCCCGTGTCTCCGCCCACGCGGACCTGCGCGTCCATCGGCAACTCGCCCAGGAACGGGATCCCCATCGCCTCCGCCGTCCGCTTCCCTCCACCTTGCCCGAACACGTCCACCTTCTGGTTGGTCCCCGGCACCACCAGGTAGCTCATGTTCTCGATCAGCCCCAGCATCTCCACCTTCACCTGCTGGAACATCAGCACCGCTTTCCGCCCGTCCTCCAGCGCCACCTCCGACGGCGTCGACACCACCACCGAACCCGTGATCGGCGCCGATTGGATCAAACTCAGCGCCACGTCCCCCGTCCCCGGCGGCAGATCCACCAGCAGGAAGTCCAGTTCGCCCCAATCCACCTGCCGCAGAAACTGCTGCATCACGCTGTGCAGCATCGGCCCCCGCCAGATCAGCGGCTTGTCCCCGGGGTTCAGAAACCCCATCGACATCAGCTTCACCCCATGCTGTTCCAGCGGCTGGATCCGTCCCTCCACCGCGTACGGCGTGTCCCGGATCCCCATCATCATCGGCACGTTCGGCCCGTATACGTCCGCGTCCAGCAAGCCCGTCTTCTGTCCCAGCTTCGCCAGCGCAATCGCCAGGTTCACCGCGACCGTGGTCTTTCCTACGCCGCCCTTGCCCGACCCGATCGTGATCAGGTTCTTCACGCCCTCAATCGGCATCTTCGGCGGTTCCATCTGTGGAGGCATTCCCATAAGCCTCCAGTGTACCGTTGACGCTACTTCTCGACGTACTCCCACAACTCCGCCGCATGCAGAAGCACCCGCCCCTTGTCCCGCTCCAGCAGCAGCCGCCCCTTCACCAGCTTCTCGGCCTCCTCCCCCACCCTCCGCAAGTACCCCTCCTTGTCCCCGTACCGCCGCCCGATCTCCTCCTTCCCGAACGCGAAGAACGACCCCAGCGACGGCGGCATCTCCCCCGGCGACCCCGCCTCCGCGCTCCTCAGATTCCACCCCGTGAATGTCCCCAGCGGCGCCGCCACCTCCGGCATCCGGATCCCTCCCAGTTCGTTCCCGTCCCCGTCCACCTGCGGCACCAGCACCGGATAGCCCCACTTCACCTCCGGCGGCTCCTTCGCCACCACTCCCTTGCCCACGAATTCCTCCCCATAGTCCAACCCGTACGCCTGTTTCGGATGCGCCGGCAACCGGGCAGCCATCGACTTCGGCCACTTCACCTTCTCCGGCAGCGCCAGATCTCCCTCCGCCAGCAGCGGATAGCGCGACGCCGGAGGCGCCTTTCCCTCTTTCACCCAATCATGCAGCGCCACCAGCAGCGCCCTTTGCATCGGCCGCGTGTCGTTCGGATTCACCGGATACTGCGCCCCCTTCGTCTTCCCCGGCATGTTCCCCGGTCCGTGCTGCGAACCCGAATAGACGTACAGCCGCGTCTCCGGATGGAGCGGCACATCCATCGCCCCATCCAGACTGATGTGCACCAGCGCCGCGCAGCGGTTCCAATACTCCCACGAGCCGTTCGTGTAGAAGATCTTCGGCATCACCGCCGCCGTCATCCCGCTCAGCAGTCCCTCGTGCCCCTGCGTCGCCGGATCCACCTGCGGCACGTCGCTGAACGGAAACAGGTCCGTCGGGTACAGCGTATTCATGTGCGCATACCCATCCCGCGACGGTTGCGCGAAGCGGTGATTGAAGCTCCCCCGGCCCGCCCCCGCCACGTCCGCCCACACCCCGTCGAACACCTTCTTCCCCTGTTCGTCTTCGTTGAACCCGTAGTACAGGAACGTCCGCAGGAACCGCCCGCTCTGCGAGATCCCAAAACCCAGCGCCCGCTTGATGAATCGCGGCTGGTCCCCCAGCAGCGTCACCCCGTTCCGTGTGTACTTGAAGAACGACACCACGTCCCGCACCGCCGCCAGCCCCAGTCCCGCCACCCTCGGGTTCGCCGCCTGGTACACCAGCTCATAGATCAGCCCCGGTTCCAGCCCGCCCTTCACCTCTATCGCCGTCCGCTCCGCGTTGAAACTCCACTGCGCCCCGGCAATCGTCCTCCGCCGCCCCCGCACTGTCCCCCGCACCGTCAGCTTCGCCGGACCCTCCGCCGCCGCGTACGTCGCGTGCCCCCGGTCAGACAGCGCCATTACGTTGGCCGCCTTGTCCGGAATGTACTCCGCTCGCACCACCCCCTTGATCCCCTCCAGCACCGGACCCTCCAGCCGCAGCAGCTTCTCTTTCTCCGGCACGTCCCATTGCCACCCGCACCACACCAGCGTGTACCCCTGCTCCATCAGCCACAGGTCCCCAAACTCATCCTCCGTCACCGGATCCAGCGCCCCTTTGGCGTACTGGAACCGCGACAGCATCCCCTTTCCGCCGCGGTTGGACACCTCAAACAGCAGCGTCCCGTTCCCTTTCCCCGGATCCCGCGGCTTCAATACATACAGGTCCGCGGTGAACTCCACCAGCCCCTGCGCGTTCTTCGGCGCAAGCTCAATGTCCCGGATCTCCCCGTTCTGCTTCAACTTCGGATCCACCGCGAAATGAACCTTCGCCACGATCCGCTCGTACGCCCCCGCCGGCCCCAGCGCGCGGCCTCCCAGCACGTCCGTCCGCTCCACCAGCCGCACCGCCGTCACCGCGCCGCACATCGGCAGCGCCCAAATCATCAGTGTTCCAGCCAGTCTCAGTCTCATGTTCCCTCTGAGTCACAATCTTATAACGCTGGACTCCCCCTCCCGCCTTGTTGTGAACTGTTCTTGATGGACCCGACTCCCGACAACGACACCCTCGCTTCCCGCCTCGCCTACCAGCCCGTCGAGCTCAAGTTCGGCACCAGCGGCCGCCGCGGCCTCCTCGTCCACCTCACCCAGCTCGAGATTTACTTGAACTCCCTCGCTGAGCTTGAGTTCCTCCTCTCCCTCCCCGCCGCGGATGGCGGCATCACCAAAGGCGACCCCTTCTTCGTCGCCGCCGACCTCCGCCCCAGTTCCACCCAATACGACCCCGCCCACCACGGCCGCGGCGAAATCGCCCAGGCCATCCTCCGCGCCGTACACGACGCCGGCATGTCGCCCGTCTACCTCGGCTTCATCCCCACGCCCGCCCTCGCCGCCTTTGCCTTCTCCCGCGGCAAGGGCAGCATCATGGTCACCGGCAGCCACATCCCCTTCGACCGCAACGGCTACAAGACCAACACCTCCCGCGGCGAACTCCTGAAGCACCACGAGGCCCCCATCGCCCAATCCGTCGCCCGCGTCCGCGCCCGACTCCTTGCCCAGCCCTGGTCCGCCTCCCCCTTCGATGAACTCGGCCGCTTCAAGTCCGGCGCCTTTGCTTTGCCCCCAGTGAACGACGACGGCCGCGATGCCTACCTCCGCCGCTACACGGACTTCTTCCCCCCTGACTCCCTCTCCGGCCTCAGCATCCTCTTCTACCAGCACTCCGCCGTTGGCCGCGACCTGGTCCCCGCCATCCTCGAATCCCTCGGCGCCCGCGTCCACCGCGCCGGCCGCAGCGACGCCTTCGTCCCCATCGACACCGAGAACATCGACGCTCCCCAGCTCGCCGCCATCCAGTCCCTCCTCGACCAGTCTTCCGCCCACGGCCCCTTCCACGCCGTCATCTCCACCGACGGCGACTCCGACCGTCCACTGATCCTCGGCGTCGACCCCAACACCTCTCACGTCCGCTTCTTCCCCGGCGACCTCGCCGGCATCGTCACAGCCCAGTACCTGCACGCCGGCGCCGTCGTCGTCCCCATCAGTTGCAACGACGCCATCGACCTGAGCGCGCTGGCCCCCGTCCTCCAACCCAAGACCCGCATCGGCTCTCCCTACGTCATCGCCGGCATGGAGCAGGCTCTCGCCCGCGGCTGCCGCAACGTCTGCGGCTGGGAGGCCAACGGCGGCTTCCTCACCGGCTCCCCCATTGAGCTGGACCACCGCACCCTCGCCCCGCTCCCTACCCGCGACGCCGTCCTCCCCATCCTCGCCGTCCTCGCCTCCGCCCAGCGCCGCCCTCTTCATCAACTCTTCGATGCCCTCCCCCCCCGTCACAGCCGCGCCGCCCTGCTCCCCAACTTCCCCCGCTCCACCGCCCTCCGCATCCTCGAACGCCTCACTGCCGACCCCGCCCTCATTCCCCGCTTCTTCACCCCCGAACTCGGCTTCTCCTCCGTCGCCCACACCGACTCCACCGACGGCCTCCGCATCACTTTCCTGAACGGCGACGTCGCCCACATCCGCCCCTCCGGCAACGCCGACGAACTCCGCATCTACGCCGTCGCCGATTCCCCCGCCCGAGCCGAGGCCATCACCGCCTCCGGCATCCTCCGCTCTCTCGAACGCGCCCTCGCCTGACCCGCCCGCCCCCCCGAACTTGGGGACCGGCCCGGTCCTTCTGGTATGCTAGTAGGGAAGACTTCATCCCTATAAAAAGAGAGGAAACTCCTGAATGGCAGTCAAAGTAGCGATCAACGGGTTCGGCCGTATCGGGCGCAATGTTCTGCGCGCCTCCATCAACAATCCGGGCATCGAGATTGTCGCCACCAACGACCTCACCGACACCAAGACGCTGGCCCACATGCTGAAGTACGACTCCGTGCTCGGCCCGCTCAAGGCCGATGTCTCCGCCGGGGAAGACTCCATCATCGTCAACGGCAAGCCCATCAAGGTCTTTTCCCAGAAGGACCCGGCATTGATCGACTGGTCCAGCTTGGGCGCCCAGATCGTCGTCGAGTCCACCGGCCGCTTCACCGACGCCACCCAGGCCACGGCCCACCTCCAGGGCACCGTCAAGAAGGTCATCATCTCCGCCCCGGCCAAGAATGAAGACCTCACCCTCGTGCTCGGCGTCAACGACGACAAGTACGACGCCTCCAGGCACCACATCGTCTCCAACGCCAGTTGCACCACCAACTGCCTGGCGCCCTTCGTCAAGGTGATCCACGACAAGTGGGGCGTGGACAAGGGGTCCATGACCACCATCCACAGCTACACCAACGACCAGAACGTCCTCGACTTCCCCCACAAGGACCTGCGCCGAGCCCGCGCCGCCGCCATCAATATGATCCCGACGTCGACCGGCGCCGCCAAGGCCATCGGCCTTGTCATGCCGGAGTTGAAGGGCAGGCTCGACGGCTACGCCATGCGCGTGCCCACGCCCAACGTCAGCGTCGTCGACCTGGTGGTGGTGCTCAAGAACCCCGCCACGGCCGAGGAGATCAACGCCGCGCTGAAGGCCGCCGCCGAAGGCCCGCTCAAGGGCATCCTGGCCTACACCGACGATCCCGTCGTCTCCACCGACATGCTCCACAACCCCAATTCGTCCATCGTCGACGGCCAGCTCACCAAGGTCCTGGACGGCACGCTGGCCAAGGTTGTCTCCTGGTACGACAACGAGTGGGGCTATAGCTGCCGCGTCGTCGACCTCTGCCTCTTCATGGAAAAGAAGGGTCTCTAAAGTCAGGGCCGGATCTCAACCGGCAGTTCCAGCTTGACCGTCTTTGGCGGCAGGCAGATCCTGTTGTCGCAGGCCTGGTAACGCGCATGGACAGCCAGCGTTGCCGGGCCTGCTTTTGCGTTCCTGGACACCTCCACCGGCACGCCGAACCCGGCGCTGCCCTCGTAGGACTCGATGTCGAGCTGGAAGGTCTCTTCAAAGCGGCTCAACGGCGGCGGCGCGTCGATCTCGCCCGCCCGCCCGAACGGCTGCCCCTCGGGCACCGTGATGGAGGTCGGAATCGGTCCCCCCTCCTGCTTCTTCAGCGAGTAGAGGTGCCAGCCCTCGGCGATCTCGGCCGCCAGCGTCACCGTGAACTTCCCGCCCGGCTGGACTTGCGTCTTCGCCGCCGGCGCGGTGATGGACCACTGGACCGGAGGCGTCTGCCAGAGTAGCGCGAGGAGCAGCGTCAGGACCGGCACCGGTTACCTCCGCGGCGCGTCCGCCCAGGCCGCTTGCAGAATCGCCTTCGACTTTGCGTCCTGCACCAAGGCCACCACGGCCAGATCCGCCGCGTCGATCGACGACAGGTGCTCCATGAATCGGAACTTGCCGTCCTTGTTGTGGCGCTCGTCGTGCTTCTCGAAGTCCACCAGGTGCTGATTCAGCGCCGCGGCGACCGCGGCCAGGTTGAACGTCTGCGTCTCGGACTTTTCCTTGGCCTCGCCCAGCGGGAAGCTGGACAGCGACCGCACCACCATCGGGTGGAAGCGGATGCCGTTCTCGCCGGAGTAGCGCAGCTCCTTCTCCACCAGCGCGATGTGCAATACCAGGTCCGGTGAAGGCTTGGTCACGTTGGACACGCCGGCGCGCGCCACCACCTCGCGCCCGTCGTTGGCCGCGCTGAGCGTGAGCGAGGCGCCCGGCGCCGTCTCCAGGCCCTTCTCGATCATCGGCCGGATGCGGCTCTCCACCTCGCCGGCGTACTCGCGCGGCCCGCCGCCGCCGGGCGGCGCAATGCCGTCGATGGCGTAGGTCGGTACGCCCCGCCCCGCCTGGAACTTCCAGCGGGCTACCGTGTCGGCGTTGCTCATCGGGTCCGGCCGGGGGATGTGCTCGTGGTACATCACCACGGCCAGCTCGGCTCGGCCGTAACGCTCCAGCGCGGCCTCAAAGGCGAGGTCCGCGGCCACGCACGGCCCGCAGCCGGCGCCTGTGTAGACCTCGGCCAGCACCAGCCTGCCGCTGCGCGCCGCCGTCTTCTGATACGGCGTGGCGTGCAGCGGGTTGGGAAAGATCGCCTTGTAGCGCTCGTCCAGGAACTCCGGCTCGCCCTGCACCGAACCGTGGACCTTCTTCCAGGCCTCGGAGAAGCGGGCGCGCGACTCCGGACTGGGCCGCGCCAGCATTCCCTGAGCGTAGTAGTTCAACGCCTCCTTCGGCTTGCCGGCCTTCGATTGGATGTCGCCCAGGGACATTGCGGCCGTGCTGAGCGTCGGGTTGTCCCGCAGGGCTGCTGTGAAGACCTTCTTCGCCTGGCCATTGTTGCCTCTGGCCAGCAGGACCCGCCCCAGCGTCTCTTGCATCTGCGCACGCTGCGAGGCGAAGCGGCTCCGGACTTGTGCTTCGGTCGGCGCCGGTCGCTTGAGTTCTTCGGCGTCTTTCCTCGCCCGTGCGGCGGAGTCCTCCTCGGCGAGACGCTTCAAAGCGGTCTTGGCCGACCGCTCGGCCTCCTTCAGCAGTTGATTGGCGTCAAGCAGCTCGACAGCGAGAAATCGATGCAATTCTGCGGCCGAACTGGAGGACAAGCCCTTCGCCATGGCCCGCGTGCGCGTCACCGCATCGGCCGGCTTCAACTTCACCGCGGCGGCAATGATTTCGCGGCGCGCCGGCTCCACCCTGTTGCTGGAGGGAAAATCCTCGATGAACTGGTCCAGCGCGGCCAGCTTCTTGTCCGCCTCTTTGAGAGCCACGGCCGCCATGAAGGCCTTCGAATCGGCAGGCTGGGCCGGCTTGGCGGCCTCCTGCGCGAGCACCGGCAGGGCCACGAGGCAAGCGATCAGAAGTCGCACCATGCGCACATTGTATGCGATTGAACCGCGGCTCACCGCCGCGGATACTGCGTCACCACTTCGCGGCCGAGAAGATGGTCGAGGTGGTGCCGCATGTGGAGGATATAGTCGTCGATGAGGAACCCCAGCGTCACCGGCGCGCCGGCGCCGACCGTGCAGGAGGTGCCGGACTTCTCCTCGGGGATGCGGGCCACCAGGTGCGCCAGCAGCAGGTTGTAGCGGTACCAGAACTCGACCAACTCCGCCCACGGCAGGGCGGCGTAGCCATGAAGCCGCACCCAGTCGTCCTGGGCGTAGCCTGGACCGCGGTAGTCGGCTTCGAGCGCCGCGCGCACGAAACGCTGGTGGTTGTTGGCGGCCGAGTCGATCAGGTGTCCGAGTTCTTCCTTGGGCGACCACCCTTCCGGCTGTGGCTGCTGAGCAGCAGACATTGCATCGCTCAGGGAGAGCAGAGCGGCGTGTTCCTGCTCGACCGCTTGACGTAGCTGATTGGCCAGGCTCCCGATCATGACCGATTGTCCCACGCCGGTGGAACGGTGGTCAGCGCGCCTGGCGCGTGACCAGCAATCGAAGCACTCCGGCAAAGCCGTTCCTGGTCTGCTCAGGCGGTGCGGCTGGATGCACGGCGGCTTCCATGACGCCCATCAGCCCCTGTCCGAAGCGGACCAACTCCTTGCCAAACGCATTGTCGGCGGGCACTGGAGAAATGCCCGACTGAAGCGTAGCGCGCACCCGGTTGTAGTCGTTGCTCAAAGTGCTGGAGACGGGGAGGCCCACCGCGGCCTCGATCTGTTCGGCCGAGGTATCCCGGCGCTGCCATCGATTGACAACCAATCGGACGTGCGCTTCCGGCACGCCCCATCTCTTCAGGTCCTCGAAGCGGCGGGCAGCCAGCCTCAATGCGACGGGCTCCTGTGTGGTCACCAGGAAGACGAGGTTGGCTCGCCGCACTACCTCTTCGGTCGCGCCGTTGATCAACTCCGGCAGGTCGGCCAGGATGGCGTCGTAGCGCTTCTCGACAAAACGGATGAGCGCGAAGTAGTGGCTCCACTCGGCGGGTGGATTGAGGACATTGCCGGTGGAGAGCAGGAAGTCGACCTCGTGATGGCGGGTGACCGCGTTGGTCCACTTGAAATTGTCGAGCTCGTAGGCGCCCTTCAGCGCTCCCTGCGTGCTGCCCCTGGGATCGAGATCGAGCATCAATGCCTGGGCGCCGGAGCGCAGGTCGGTGTCCATGCAGAGGACGTTCTTGCCCAGGTGATTCGCCAGTGCCGAAGCCAGACCGAGCGTGATGGTGCTGGCGCCACAGCCCGCCTTGGCCGGCAGGAACGCGAACAGGTTGGGCAGATTCTCGCTGTAGTTGGCGCGGATGGTCTCGGCCAGCATGGCCACGAAGATGTCAGGCTCGGTGGGGTAAGGAAGGAAGTGCTGGATCCCGTACACGCGCAGGGCCTTGTGCTGTACCGGAGTGCCGCCGAAGGCGATCACCGGGGTGTCCGTGTAGCGTGTCTGGATCACCTGAAGGCAGCGCACGGCCAGTTCCGGGTTGTCCATGTCGAGCAGCAGCACATCGGGCGCGGCGAGTGAGGTGAGCCGGGTGAGCTCCTGCTCGGTTGGGTATTGGTCGGTGGCACGCTGGAGGATCAGCATGCCCGAGTCCACCGCCAAAGCGTGCGTGTATTGGCGCCGCACCGAACTGGCGTTGATGGCAACTCCCGTGAACATGCGTTTCTGGCTCTAAGTAAGTATCGGCGGGAGGTATAAGAACCTTTACCTAAATGGGTAAAGAACGCCGTCACACCGGTGGCCTGGCCGGGCCGCCTATCATGGAAAACAGATGATGACCATACGGCTCGCGTTCCTTCTCTTTGCTCTGGCGGCCGCCTCGGCGGGCCAGGGCATGGCCTCGCGCGGGGTCAAGCCGCAGCCCAAGGCCCGCTTCTCGGGTCGTCCGTGGCCGTCCACGCTGACCAACATTGCCCGTGAGGCGGGCCTGACGGCGCCCACCATCTTCGGCAACGAGACCAACGTGCAGTTCATCAGTGAGACCTCTTCGGGAGGCATCGCCTTCCTGGACTACGACAAGGACGGCTGGCTGGACATCTTCATCACCTCGGGAACACGGTTTGAAAACCCTCCGCCGGAGGCGACAAATCGCCTGTACCGCAACCGGCATGACGGGACGTTCGAAGACGTCACCATGAAGGCTGGCCTGAGAAGAACGGGTTGGGCGCAGGGCGTCACCGTGGCCGACTACAACAACGACGGGTACCCGGACCTGCTGGTCACCTACTGGGGCGACAACGCGCTCTATCGCAACAATGGCGACGGGACGTTTACCGACGTGGCCAGGCAGGCGGGGCTGCTGCATTCGCCGGCGCCGGCACGGCCGATTTGGCATGCGGGCGCGGCGTTTCTCGACTACGACCGCGACGGGCACCTCGACCTGTTCATCAGCGTCTACATCGACTACGACCAGGCCAACACACCGCGCCCGGGGGAGAATCCGAACTGCAACTGGAAGGGTGTCGCCGTGCCGTGCGGACCGCGCGGCCTCAAGCCCGCCCGGCATTACCTCTACCACAACCGCGGGGACGGCACGTTCGATGACGTGAGCGCGAAAAGCGGCATCGCCCGCTTTCAATCCTCGTTCGGGATGACAGTGCTGGCGGCTGACTTCGACCAGGACGGCTGGCCGGACATCTACGTCGCCTGCGATTCGACGCCGAGCCTGTTCTTCCACAACAACTTCGATGGGACGTTCACCGAAGAGGGCATCGAGCGCGGCATCGCGCTCAACGACGACGGCATGGAGCAGGCCGGCATGGGGCTGGCCTTGGGCGACTACAACGGCGACGGCCTGATCGACATCTTCAAAACGCACTTCGCTGACGACACGCAGATGCTCTATCAAGGCGAGGACAAGGGACAGTTCCGGGACGTCTCGCTCAAGGCCGGGCTAGGGGTAGAGACACGCCTGATCGCCTGGGGCGTGGGGATGCCGGACCTGGACAACGACGGCTGGCCGGACGTGTTGCTGGCTACCGGCAGCGTCTATCCGGACGTGGACAGGGACCTGCCGGCCTATCCGTACCGCACGCCGCTGCTGCTGTTCCGCAACCTGGGCAACGGGAAGTACGAGCAGTTGACCGGCCTGGCCGGGCCGGCGCTCGCGGAGCGGCACTCCTCGCGCGGTTCGGCCTTCGGAGACTTCGACAACGACGGGGACATCGACGTGGTGGTTTGGAATCGCAACGAGCCGCCGTCGCTGCTGCGCAACGACCTGAAATCGTCCAACCACTGGCTGCAGGTGCGGCTGGAAGGAGTCAACTCGAACCGCGCCGCCATCGGGGCCCTGGTGACGCTTGAATTCGCCGGCCGGAAGCAGGTGCAGGCCGTCTTGAGCCAGAGCAGCTTCTACTCTGCCAGTGACCAGCGGCTGCACTTCGGATTGGGCGAGGCCTCGACGGCGGAGATCGCGGTGAGGTGGCCGTCGGGGCGCAAAGAACGCTTCGCCGCGCCACAAGTCGACCGTGTGATGTCCTTGAAGGAAGGGACCGGCAAGGCGGTAAACTAGCCCTCATGCCCCGGCGCATCCGAAACGGCGCGGTCTACGCTGCCCTCGCTGCGGGGGCGGCGGTAGTGGCGGTGGCGGCGTCCTACACGGCGCTGGCCACGCAGTTCGACAACAACATCTACGACTTCATCTTCCGGCTGCGTCCGGCGCAGCGGGGCGACTCCGGCGCCGCGCTGGTGGTGTTTGATGAGCGCGCGTTCAAGGATCATGGCGGCATTTCGGGCATGCGGCGGGCGCTCAGTCTGGCGCTGGAACAGATGGCGGCCCGGCCGCCGCTGGTGACGGCGGTCGACCTGACCCTGGCCGACGTCAGCCGGGAAGAGGACGACGCGGCATTGGCGGCCGCCTTCGCCAAAACCCGCAACCTGGCGCTGGGCTGCGAGATGATGCCGGACAGCTCTGGCTGGCAGGACCCGATCGAGCGTTTCGCCAGCCACGCCGCCGCGCTTGGGCACGTGCACGCCATGGCCGGGGCCTACGCCTACGACGAGATCAACCGCAGCGTTGCTCTGGAGCGTGTGGCGGGGAGGCAGGCGGCGCGCGTACGGCGCTGGGCGCTCTCCCTGGAGGCGTTCCGGCTGGCCAAGGGCGCCAGGGAGATCGAAAGTTCGCCGGCCGACTTGATGGTGGCCGGCACCATGATCGACTCGCGCTGGGATAACGGGCGCCCGATGCGCGTGCGGTACCGGGACGCCGCGCAGCTCCCGCGGCTTTCCATCGCCGACGTCATTGAGGGGAAGGGGTTGGAGCGGCTGAAGGACAAGGTCGTGTTCGTGGGTGTGACCGCGCAGTCGGCAGTGCGGGACCGGCTGTTCACGCCGCTGTCGCGAGGGCAATCCATGCCGGGGGTGGAGATCCACCTGCAAGCGTTTGACACGATGGCGTCGCAGGAATTCCTCGACGATACGCCGCTGCTGTGGCCGGTGATGCTGGCGCTGGCGGCGGCCGGCGCCTCGGCGCTGCTCTTCACATTCACGCGGGACTGGGTGGCCTACGGCTGCGCCGCGCTGCTGCTGGCCGCCGTGCACGGCTCGCCGTACTGGCTGTTTGGGGCGGGGCTCGTGCTGCCGCCGTTCGGGCCGGTGGCGGCGGTGTGGCTGTCGGTGTTGAGCTGCGCCTCGTTCCGCTTTTTCTTCGTGCGGAGGAGCTTGGATGAGAGCCAGGCGGCCACCGCGCGCTACCAGCAGGCGTTTCACTTCGTCGCGCACGAGATGCGCACGCCGCTGACGGCCATTCAGGGCTCCAGCGAGCTGATGACGCGCTATAACCTGCCCGAGCCCAAGCGCCAGGAGCTGGGGCAGATGATCAACGCCGAATCCAAGCGGCTGGCCAGGATGATCACCACGTTCCTGGACGTGGAGAAGCTGGAAGCGGGGCAAATGGAGTTGCGTCGCTCCGATTTCGCCGTGCAGGATCTGGTGGACGCCTGCGCCATGCGCGCCATGCCGCTGGCCGAGCGCAAGCAGATCCGGCTCACGTCGGAGACGGCCGAAGGCCTCACCCTTACCGCCGACAGGGAGCTGATGGAATACGCGCTGTACAACCTGATGACAAACGCCGTCAAGTACTCCGCGCCGGAAACCGATGTCGTCATCGGCGGCGCCGCGGCAGACGAGTGGGTGTCGGTTTCGGTGAGGGACCACGGCATGGGAATGGAGCCGGGCGAGGTGAAAAACCTGTTCCGGAAGTTCTACCGCACCAGGCGGGCGGAGCAGTCCGGAGAGACCGGAACGGGCATCGGGCTTTCCATCGTGGCTCAGATCGTGGCGCTGCACGGAGGACGGGTGGACGTGGAAAGCGCGCCGGGAGAAGGTTCGACGTTCACTTTGCTCTTGCCTCGCACGATACACTGAAGTCTGGTATGGATCCGCTGCTGCTGGTGGAGGACGATCCTTCCGTCCGGACCACCATCTCTACATTTCTCGAGGTGGAAGGCTATACCGTGGAGGCGGTCTCCTCGACGCGGGAGGCGATTTCGCGCCTGGGCGCGGGCAGCTACCCGATCGTCATCTCCGATATCTACATCGACGAGCGGACGGGCATCGACATCCTGAACGCCGCCCGCGCCGCGCGCCAGGACTGCTCGGTGATCCTGATGTCTGCCCGCGGCAGCATGGAGACGGTGATGGCCGCGACTCGTGGGGGAGCCTTCGATTACCTGGCCAAGCCGTTTGAGCTCGACGACCTGCTGGCCATCGTCAGGCGCGCGCAAGGCGTCGCGGCCGAGGAAGACGACGAGGAAGTGGAGCCGGAAGAGCCTTTGCCGACCGAGATGATCGGCAGTTCGGCCAAGATGATCGAGATCTACAAGACCGTGTCGCGCGTGGCGCCGACCGACGCCCTGGTGCTGATCGAGGGCGAGACGGGAACCGGCAAGGAACTGATCGCGCAGATGATTCACGCCAACTCCCGCCGCGCCGCGCAACCTTTCCTGCCGGTCGATTGCGCGTCGCTGGCGCCGTCGCTGGTGGAAAGCGAGTTGTTCGGAACGATGAAGGGCGCCTACACGGGCGCTGACCGGGACCGCACGGGCGTCTTCGAGGCGGCCAACGGCGGGACGGTGTTCCTCGACGAGATCGGCGAGATCGACCTCAACTTCCAGCTCAAGTTGCTGCGCTTCCTGCAGGAAAAGGAGGTCCGCCCGCTGGGATCGTCGAAGGCCCGCAAGGTGGACGTGCGCATCCTGGCGGCGACCAACAAGAACCTGCGCAGGATGGTGGACGAGGCGAAGTTCCGCGAGGACCTCTGGTACCGGCTGGACGTGGTGCGCATCGCGGTTCCGGCGCTCAGGGAGCGGCACGGCGACCTGCCGCTGCTGGCCGGGGCGTTTCTCAAGTGCTACAACGAGCGGTACGCGCTCGACACCAAGCTCACCGAAAGCGGCTTGAAATCGTTGTGCGACTACACCTGGCCCGGCAACGTCCGGCAGTTGCAGCACATGATGGAGCGGCTGGTGATTCTGGCGCCCGGTGGGCGCATCACCGAGGACGCCGTGGAGGACGCCATCCGCGTGTCGAGCCCGAAGGAACAGGCCGGCGAGTCGCTGGCCGACACCGAGGCCGAGCAGATCCGGAAGGTGCTCGCCGCTACCGGCGGGACCAAAAGCCGGGCCGCGCGCGTCCTTGGAATTGAGCGCAAGACGCTCTACCGGAAGCTGGAGCGCATGGGCTTGGCCTAGCGCCGCGGAAAGGCTCGCGGGGCCATTCTCCCTCGGGAGCCACCCGGGCAAATCTAAGTCATTGATTGACTTGCAAATAAATGTTTGCGCGGATGGGATGATTCGGGCTTAGAATGGGGCTGCCCGGCAACGTATCGGACAGGATCCCAAATCTTGAACCGGGAGGTCCCATTCATGTTCGAATCTCTCGACGAGCAGATGAAGCACGACGACGACGAAACTTCAACACCCAAGGAGCGCTTGCTGAAATGGGTGCTGGTCGGTATTGTATCGGTACTGCTGTTCGGCGGGCTCTACATGGGCGTGCGCCTGCTGGAATAGCACCGGAGGTATAACTCACACAAACCAGACGGGAATCCGCCTGGAATCGAGGGGCGGGAAGGCCGCCCCGGTTAGAACATGCCTTCAAGCGCCAGATTGGCGGGCCCGAGTCTGTCCATCACGGACTTTACGGTAGTTGTGTACTCACGCCGCGGGTTATAGAGGAAGAGCATCTGATCCAGGTTCTTGTTGCGGTAAATCCTGGAGGTGCCGAGCCGCGAGGCGACCTGATAGATGCCTTCTCTGGTGGAGCGGAATCTCTGCCTGCAGTTGTCCCACCCGAACATGTTGTTGTTGTAGGCTTCCTTCCCCCCGCCTGATTCGATGAACGAGAGGCTGGGCAGGAGCCGCCAGTCGAGGTCGTGCTGATCGGCGGCCAGGATGAAGTCCTCGGCGTAGATGTGGGCGGGGCATTCGCGGTCCAGGAAGAACTGTTTCACTCGCAGCATCCGCGGATCGGTCTTGACAACCGCGTCGGCGGGACGCGGGTCGGGGTCAGCCGCCGACTGTGCGGCGAGCAGGCCCGCGACCAGGACCAGACCTCTGGAAATCACTTTCGTCATCAATAGACAAACTCCCCTTTTTCGTTTCTCTGCCGGTACTTCAGCTACTTCCAACGCTTTTCGCCTGATTGAGGCGACGACTCAGGTGGTCGAGGATTGGCGGGCAGGGTCCGTCAGCTTTGGAGGGACGCCGCGCGCGCTAGCGTACCGGGCGACGGCGACGGCCGCCCGCATGTGCGGATTATAGCGTCCTGCGCATAAACTTATTATACCATAAGCTGGACGAAGGTCTAGCTTTCTAACTTATTGATTTCATAGTATTTTGTGCGGAGTTTTGACGGCGAACCCCCGGCCCCGGGCCGAAAAACGGGCTCGCCGGCCGGGCGGGATTCAGGGGCGCGCGGATGGCGCGATGTGATACCGTGTTAGTCCTGGAAGCAAGTTTCAGAAGTCCCCGCGAGGAGGTCCAATGGAAGCCCTCGGCATGATCGAGACGAAGGGTCTGATCGGCGCGATTGAAGCGGCCGATGCGATGGTGAAGACCGCCAACGTGACGCTCACCGGTAAAGAGTATGTCGGCGCGGCGTATGTGGTAGTGACGGTTCGCGGCGATGTGGGCGCCGTTAAGGCGGCCACCGATGCGGGCGCGGCCGCGGCGCGGCGCGTGGGCGAACTGATTGCGGTACACGTGATCCCCAACCCTCACGAGGAGACCGAGAAAGTACTGCCGGCGCCGAAGAAGAACGGCTAAAGGGCGGGAGCGCACCCGGCTTGGCGGCGGCGCCGGCGCCCTGTGGCGCCGGCGCATCGCTTCGGCATTGGCGCGTACTTCCGCGTATTGGGGGTGAGGCATGCTGCACGATCAGGACCTTGTCTCGGTTCAGGAAGTCCGGACAAAGGTGGACCAGGCGTATGCCGCCTGGCAGGCGTACAGGAATTTCACGCAGGAACAGATTGACGCCATAGTGGAGGCCGTGGCCGCGAAGGGGAGAGCGCACGCCCGGCGCCTGGCCGAGATGGCCGTGGAAGAGACGGGCATGGGCAACGCGGCGGACAAGTACATGAAGAACATGCTGACGTCGGACCTGCTCACGCGCTCGATTCGCGGGGTCAAGACGATCGGCGTGCTGCGCGAGATTCCGGAGCAGCGGGTGACCGAGATCGGCGTGGGACAGGGCGTGGTGGCGGCGATCTGCCCGACGACGAACCCGACATCGACGGTTTACTTTAAAACCATCATTTCGCTCAAAGCCGGCAACGCGGTGGTGCTCAGTCCTCATCCTCGGGCCAAGGGCTGCACCTGCGCGGCGGCGGCGCTGATGGCGGAGGCGGCGGCCGAGGCCGGAGCTCCGGCCGGCATCGTGCAGTGCCTGGGCAGCTCCACGCTGGAAGGCACGCAGGCCCTGATGAAGCACCCGAAGGTGGGAGTGATCCTGGCCACGGGCGGGGCGGGCATGGTGCGGGCGGCGTATTCGTCGGGCAAGCCGGCGTACGGCGTGGGGCCGGGGAACGTACCGATCCTGCTGGACGCCTCGGCCGACATCGCCGAGGCGGTGGGCCGGATCGTGGATGGCAAGTCGTTCGACTTCGGCACGGTGTGTTCGAGCGAACAGACGGTGGTGGCCGAGCGGCACCTGCGGGAGCAGATTCTGGCGCAGTTCAAGGCGCAGAAGTCGTACATGCTGAGCGACGAACAGCGCAAGGCGGTGGAGCGAACGCTGTTTTCGGGCGGCACGACGGTGCGGTCCGAGTGCGTTGGCAAGTCGCCCCAGAAGATCGCCGAACTGGCGGGTTTCAGCGTGCCGGAGGATATCCGCATACTGCTGGCCGAGATCGGCGGGGTGGGCAAGGAGCACCCGCTTTCGGCGGAGAAGCTCTCGCCGGTACTGGCGATCCTCTTTGCGGACGGTTTTGAGGCATGCATGGACGTCTGCGAGTCGATTCTGCGATTCGGCGGGCTGGGCCACACCAGCGTGATCCACGCCAAGGACGAAGGGAAGGTGCGGCGCTTCGGGTTGCGGATGCCGTCGTTCCGGGTGCTGGTGAACACGGCCTCGCCGGCCGGTTCGGTGGGTATCACGACCGGCTTGCAGCCGTCGATGACGCTCGGTTGCGGGGCGATGGCGGGCAACGTTACATCGGACAACGTGGGTCCGCTGCACCTGGTCAACATCAAGCGGGTGGCCTGGGCCATCCGTTCGCCGGAAGAGGCTATGCCATCGACTCCGGCGCCGGCATCTGGCGCTGCTATCGACAAGGCGCAACTGGTGGCCGCTGTGGAGCGGTACCTGGCGCAGAAGGGGATGACGGTGGGCGGCGGCAGCACGGCTCCGCCGCCGGCGTCAGCACCGGAGCCTCCCACGCGCGAGACGATTGCGGGCGTGGTAGACCGCTTCCTGGCGGTGAAGAAACCGGCGGAGGCGGCCACCCCGGGCCCTTCGTGCGGCTGCAGCGTGAAGACGGCTGAGCCGCAGCCGGAAACGGCCAGGCCGGAAGCGCGCAAGGCGGAGATCCCTGCTCCGGCGGTCGAGATCGCCGACTTTGTCTGCGAGGCCGACGTGCGGGCGGCGATCAATCAGAACAGAAAGATCTTCATCGGGCCCAAGACGATTGTGACGCCGTCGGCGCTGGAACTGTCCGGGCGGGACGAGATCCTGGTCCGGGCGGAGCGCTAGGCCGGCCGAGAGACGCAGCATGAGACCCAACCTCGATTCCCTCGCCGAAGAGATCCAGCAGCACCTTGAGGCGGAGCACTTCATCATCTTCCACTCGATGAGCCGGGTGATGGAAGACGGGCCGCTCGTGCATTGGGACACGACGCGGCAGGCGGATTACCGCCGGTTCCTGGAGTGCGCGCTGCAACTGGGTGTGCGGCTGATCCACTTCCACTCGCGCGAGTTCCGGGCGCAGCATCGCGAGGAGGCGCTCGGCCTGCTGGAGGAAGCCGAGGTGGCGCGCGACGACAAGCGGGCGCTGGAGCGGCGGATCAAGGAACTGGCCATCTACGAGGGCTTTACCTGCGCAATCGAGCTGAGCTTCGACTTCGAGGGGCGGGTCTACGTCTTCGAGGTCCAGACCGAGTGGTACGACGAATGGCATGACATCCTCGATGAACTCGAGGATGCGGCCCCGGATGAACCGGAAGACGGCGCGGGTTACGGCGGCTTCTACTCCAACAACTGAGGGCGATGGCACCTCTCGCGCGCTGGACCATCCCGGAGATCAACGAGCAGGAGGCGGAGTCGCTGGCTTCGCTGTGCGGCCTCCAACTGCCCGCCGCCCGGGTGTTGCTGGCCCGCGGCTACCACAGCGCGCAGGACGTCGAGCACTTCCTGCGCCCGAAGCTGAACAACCTGCTCGACCCGTTTGCGATGAAGGGCATGCGCCAGGCGGTTGAGCGCATCCGCATGGCGGTGGACAAGCGCGAGAAGATCCTGCTCTACGGGGATTACGACGTGGACGGCGTCTCCAGCGTCGTGATTCTCCGCAAGATGTTGGCGCTGATGGGCTGCGAGGCGGACTTCCACGTGCCCGACCGTCTGAAGGACGGCTACGGCATGCAGACCTCCGTGGTGGAGCAGGCGGCCCGCGACGGCGTGGATCTGATCATCAGCGTGGACACGGGCATCCGTGCGCTGGAGGCCGTCAAGGCGGCGCGACGGTTGGGCGTGGACGTGGTGATCACCGACCATCACATGCCGGAGGACGAGTTGCCGCCGGCGGCGGCGATCCTCAACCCGAACCAGCCGGGCTGCGGCTATCCGAACAAGAACCTGTGCGGCGCCGGGGTGACGTTCAAGCTGATCCAGGCGCTGATGGACCGGGCCGAGTGGCCGCCGGATCGCATCGTGAGGTACTCCGATTCGTTCCTGGTGATGGTGGCCATCGCCACCGTGGCCGACGTCGTTCCTCTCACCGGCGAGAATCGGGTGATCGTCAAGCGCGGGCTGGATGGGCTGGCCAGGACGCGGAATCCGGGCTTGCGCGCGTTGCTGGAAGTCTCCGGCGTGGAGCCGGGCGCGGCGCTCTCGGCCACCGACGTCGGCTTCCGTGTCTCGCCTCGTATCAACGCCGCCGGCCGTATGGACAATGCCCGGGACGTGGTGGAGATGTTCCTGACCGGCGACGAGCAGAGGGCGCGCGCCATCGCCGAACGGCTGGACCTGCTGAATTGCGAGCGGCAGAAAACGGGCGAGGCCATTGTGAAGGCGATCGCGGAGTCGATGATGGACGAGTGCGGCGCGGACGGGCCCGGACCGGAGCGCGCCGGGCTGGTGTTCTACTCGCCCGGCTGGCACCGCGGGGTGGTGGGGATCGTCGCCAACCGCGTGGTGGAACTCTTCCACCGCCCCGCCATTGTACTGGGGCGGGACGAAAACACCGGCATGGCACAGGGCTCCGGGCGGTCCATCGCCGGCTTCCACCTCCTGGAGGCGCTGGAGGCGATCGGAGATGTGTTCACGCGCTTCGGCGGCCATAGGCAGGCGGTGGGCGTGACGCTGCAAGAGGGGCGCGTGGATGAACTGCGGCGGCGATTCAACGACTACGCGCTGAACGTGCTGAGCGAGGAGGATCTCGCCCCGGAGCGCGCCATCGACGCCGAATGCCGCATCGAGGAGTTGAGCGACGGCTCGGTGGACGAGGTGCTGCAACTGGCGCCCTTCGGTCTGGGTAACCGTGCGCCCCTGTTCCTGCTGCGAAACGTGGAGGTCCGCCAGCCGGCCGACCTCTTCGGCCGGGAGAAAGAGCACGTGCGGGTCAGGCTGCACCAGGGGGAGCGCGCGCTGGTGGCAAAAGGTTGGCGCTTCGCCGGCCGGCTGGAAGAACTGCGCCCGGGAGCGCGCATCGACGTGGCCCTGACCTTGGAAGCCGACGCCTTCAGCGCCAAGCGCGGTTACGCGCCCTGGGGCGCCACGCTGCGTGATATCAGGCCGGCGGACTCCACGGCGGCGGTATGATGGGGCAGTCATGGACCTACGCCGGTTCTGGTCGCTGATCGGCGGCCCGCGGGGCCTCTTCATGCTGGCGGCGCTGGCCGCGGCAGGGACGCTCATCCCGTGGAAGTTCGGTTTCCTCTTTCCCGACCCGGCGATCCTGACGGCCTATACGGCCATCGCGGTTCTGTTTGCGTCGAACTTTACCGTGGACGGCGTCGTGGGGCAGAAGGAAGATGCGGTGGTGCGGACCACCGTGAGGTGGGGGACGGCCTGGGGATTCGCCGGTTGGGCAGTGATCCTCGGCGCCGCCTTTGCCGCGCTCGCTCAGTGGAAAGGCCGGCTGGTTCTGCCGCCGGGTCTGACCCTGCTGGCGCTGGGCGCCTTTACGGCGGCAGCGGCCTGGCTGGCCGCCTGCCTGGCGGCTGTGGCCGCGCTAAGCGTCTCCAGCGCCAAGACGGGCCGCGATCTGATGCGCCTGGGCTTCTTCTTCATTGTGATGGTGCTCATCTTCGCCACGCGCTTTGGGCCGGCCTCCTGGCAGGAGACGCTGTCACGGCCGTTGCGGCAAGGCCGCTTCCCCTTTACCCTCGCCCTGGCCGTTCCGTTTCTGCTGGCCGCCGGGTGGTTCTTCCTGCGCCGGACCCGTGCCATGCTGGCCGACCGGCGCCGGGGCTTGTCGATTCTCGACGGCTAAGGTGTCAAGTCTAGGGCCCGCCCGGCCGATAGCCGAGTGTGAGCACTGACGCCGTAATACCTCTGCCCAGCGACGCCGAGAGCCCCCAGGAAGAGTTCAAGTTCGTCCCGCCGGTCCCGGAGACGATAGAGGAACTGGGAGTTCCACTCTCCATGGTGGAGCAGATGATCCTCAAGATCCTGTACTTCCGCGGGGATTGCTCCGGCCGGCTGCTGGCCAGCACTCTGGGGCTGAACTACAGCGTCATCGCCCCCATGGTGGAAACCATGAAGCGCCAGCACCTGCTGATGGCCAAGAGCAGCCTCGGCATGGGCGACGTCAGTTCGACCTTCGCCATGACCGAGAACGCCCGCGAGCTGGTGCGCGAGCACATCGAGTCCAACTCCTATACCGGCCGCATTCCCGTCCCGCTGGAGCAGTACACGGTGGGCGTGAAACTCCAGCGGCACAAGAGCGATTGGCTCACGCGGGAAATGCTCGCGAAGGCATTCAGCCACATGGTGATGAACGAGACCATCCTGAGCCAGTTGGGGCCGGCGGTGAACGCCGGCAAGTCGTTCCTGATCTACGGCCAGCCGGGTAACGGCAAGACCTTTCTGGCCGAGGGGCTGTTCCACATCGCCAGCGAACCGATCTTCGTGCCGTTCGCCATCGAGTACCAGGGCCAGATCATCCAGATCTACGATCCGATCTACCATCACCGCATCGACGAAGACGAGCCCGAGATGTCCGCGTTCCACCGCGAGCGCGACTTCGACGGGCGCTGGTTCCGGTGCAAGCGGCCGTTCATCATGTCCGGCGGCGAATTGTCGCTCGAAATGCTCGACCTGAGTTTCAACCCGGCGTCGAAGGTCTACGACGCGCCGTTTCATCTCAAGGCCAACAACGGCATCTACCTGATCGACGACTTCGGACGGCAGAAAGTGAGCCCGACCGAGGTGCTGAACCGCTGGATCGTGCCGATGGAACGCCACATCGACTTTCTGACGTTCCGCACGGGAGGCAAGGCTCAGGTGCCGTTTGAGTGCTTCCTGGTGTTCTCCACCAACCTGCGGCCGCAGCAGCTCGGCGACGAGGCCTTCCTCAGGCGCATCCAGTACAAGATGTTCGTGCGCTCGCCGGAACTGGCGGAGTTCACGCTGATCTTCAGGCGCTTCTGCGAGAGCCAGAACATCGAGTGCGACGAGGCGGCGCTGGAGGCCTACCTCGACAAGCGCTACCTGCGGGCGGGCAAGCCGTTCCGGCGCTGCCAGCCGCGCGACGTCATCACGCACGCCATCGATCTGATCCGCTTCGAGCGGCTCCCGTACCAGTTGACGGCGGAGGTGCTCGACCGGGCCTTTGAGATGGCCTTCGTCAGCGAGGAGTACGAGGAGTAGGCAGCTTCAGCATGAAGACATAGACGGCGACGCCGGCCGCCAGAACGCAGGACGAGGTCACGAAAGCCGCCAGGAACGTGCCCGTCCGCTCAACGAGGAACCCGGTCACCAGCGGGGCGGCCACACCGCCCATGTTGCCCACCGCGTTCTGCAACCCGGTCCAGCGGCCGGCTGCCTCGCTGCCCGCCAGGTGCTGGGTCAGCGCCCAGGTGTTGGAGCAATAGAGGCCGATGCCGGCAAAGGCAAGCACCAGGAAGGTCATGGCGACCCACTCGGACCTGGCGGTGGCGAAGGGCAGCGTCAGAGCGGAGAGAGCCATGCCGCCGATAAGGAAATTGCGCCGCAGCGGCGCGACCGCCGCGCCGCTGCGGATGAGCCGGTCCGAGAGCCAGCCGGCGCCGATGGTCACCACCGCCGTGACGCACAGGGGCAAGGCGTTGAAGACGGCCATCATCCCCATGGAGAAGTGGCGTTCGCGGATGAGGAACGACGGCAGCCAGGTGAGCAGCAGGTACCAGTTGTAGTTGTGGCAGAACAGGCCGAGGAAGGTGGCCCAGGCCCGGCGGGTGAGTACGATCTGTTTCCAGCCCGGGCCGGCCGGATGTGCGCCGCCGCCGGGCGGGCGGCGCGGCGCGTAGTGCAGCCAGGGCCACAGCCAGAGCAGACTGGCGGCGCCGGTGAGGATGAAGAACCAGCGCCAGCCCCACTGGGCGATCATCCAGCCGCCGAGCAGAACGCCGATGGCCGGGCCGAACTTGGTAGCCGAGTCGATGACGGAGTTGGCCAGCCCGCGCTCCTCTTCCTGAAAGCCCGTGGCCAGGATCTTGGAGTAGGAAGGGAAGGCCACCGATTCGCCCGCACCGAGCAGGAGGCGGAATCCCAGCAGCAGGGTGAAACCGTGCGCCACACCCATGCCGAGAGTGGCGGCCGACCAGAGGAGGAATCCCCAGGCGTAGACGCGGGTTACGTCCCAGCGGTCCACCATCCAACCGCCGGCCACCTGGAGCAGCGCGTAGGTCCAGAAGAAGGCCGAGAGCAGGAAGCCCATCTGGCTGTCGCGCAGCTTGAGCTCGGTGGTGATCTGAGGGGCGGCGATGCCGAGGTTGCCGCGGTCCATGTAATTGATGAGGACCGAGACGGCCAGCAGCAGCAGCAGGGGCCAGTGGCCGGGATGGGGCTTTGTGGATGCAGGCACGCGTGAGGGGGCAGTATATCAGTTGGCGGGCGGCACGGAGACCGAGGCGGGATTGCCGAGCAGGGCGCGGACGCCCTCGTCGCCGTGGCGGCGGTAGAGGGTGTCGACGGCCAGCCAGGACCAGGCGTAGAAGAGGCGGGCGCTGCCGGTGGTTCGGTCCAATGGGGGCGGCTGGGGGATGAGGCGGGCGCGGGGGATGTCGTCGCGAGGCGGCGGTTCGCCGCTCCAGCGCTGCGCCATTCCCTCGTGGAACCAGGCGGGGAAGCGGCCGTTGCGAGCCAGGCAGGCGTGTACGATCTCGTGGGCGAGGGTAATGCGCGAGGCGGGACCGAAGCGCTTACCTTCCAGCACCACGCGAACGCGGCCGTCGAACTGGCCGCCGCTCCAATCGGCGGCGCCGGTGGAGGCGCGATAGGCGGATTCTCCCTGCACGATGATGGTCATCGGCTCGCTGATGCCGCAGCGCAGGGCGGCGTCGATGCGGGCGTACTCCATGGCGGCCGCATCGAGGACGGCGGCGGCCTCGGGCTGGGTGAGCTCGGCGCCGTCGTAGCGCAGCGAGAAGCGCCCGCCGCCGGCCCGCTGGCCGCTCTTGTCGCCGGCGAGTTCGCGGCGCGCCTGCTCGAGCAGCCTGTTGACCGATGGGTCGGGCCGGGCGGCAAGCGACTCGCGCCAATAGTCTGCGGCGAGCTGTGCGCGGTCGCTGCGGTAAGCGGCCAGGCCGGCCAGCGCCAGCAGCGAGGGGTCCCGGCGGGCGGCCGGCAGCAGGGAGGACTCGATCATGTCGAGCGCGCGGCGGGGCTGATTCGTTTCCATCAGCTCGAGCACGCTCCGGACGCTGGGCTGGGCGCCGATTTCGGCGCGCAGGCGGGTGAGCTCGGCGCGGAGCATCTGGGGCAGGTCGCGCTCGGAGGCGTTGCGCCGGGTTGCCTCGAAGCTCTCCAGGCCGGTGATCCCGGCGGCGGGGAGGTAGCCGGTTTTGCCGCCGGAGGAGACCTTGTAGCAGGTGCCGATGTCGCCGGAGATGGCAAAGAGGATGCGCACGGGTGCGCCACCATCCAGCCGGGCGACGACAGCGGCTTCGGCCGAGCAGGCATCGCGCAGGGGCGCGCCGCCCTCGCGCACGGCGGGGGGCGCCAGCCAGAGGAGCAGCGCCAGAGCGGGAATCGCCATCTATCGGTGGATCGGCGGGCTCAGGAAGAAGCTGTAGGGGCGTGCTATCGTGGATTTCCAGGTAGCATTTTCATGAGTGTTCTCGCCAACAAACATTGGCCGCCGTACGCGGCGGGCGCCGGCATCGGCGTACTGAGCTGGTTCGCCTTCTGGAGCGCCGACCATCCGCTGGGGGTCTCCAGCGTGATGGTGCGGCTTGTGGCGATGGTGGAAAACGCGGTGGCCGCGGACCACGTCTCGGCCACGCCGTACCTGGTCAAATTGCGACCGTTTTTCGACTGGGAGTTTGCGCTGGTGGTCGGGCTGATGCTGGGGGCGTGGGCGAGCGCGCGGCTGGGCCGTAGCGGCGGCGGCGAGCCGGTGACGGGAGGCCGCGCGTGGGAAGCTCTCATTGGCGGATTCCTGCTGCTGTTCGGCGCGCGGCTGGCGGGCGGCTGCACGAGCGGGCACGGCATCTCGGGGTCGCTGCAACTTGCCGTTTCAGGTTGGGTCTTCTTCATTTGCATCTTCATCTCCGGGATGGCGACGGCGTTCCTGGTGAAGCGGGGGGAGCGATAGCCATGTTTGATACGGTGCCTCGCATACTTCTGGGCCTGCTGACCGGGTTCCTGTTCGGGTTCCTGCTGCAGAAGGGCCGCGTCTCGGACCGGCGGGTGATCGTGGGGCAGTTTCTGCTGCGCGACTTCACGGTGATGAAGGTGATGTTGACGGCCATTGTGGTGGGCGGCGCGGGCGTGTACGCCATGCACGCCGCGGGGCTGACGAAACTGTTCGTGAAGCCGGCGCAGATGGCGGCGGTGCCGGTGGGGGGGCTGATTTTCGGGGTGGGGATGGTGCTGCTGGGATACTGTCCGGGCACGGCGGCGGCGGCGGCCGGGGAGGGCAAGCGCGACGCCTGGCTGGGTCTGGCGGGGATGGTGGTGGCGGCGGCGGTGTTTGCGGAGATGGCGGCTGGGTTTTCGAAGTCGATCATGACATGGGCTAATCTGGGTCCGGTGACTTTGCCGGACGTGACGGGCGTACCCGCATGGGTGTGGCTGAGCGGATTGGCCGTGGCGGCGCTGTTCCTGTTCCGATGGCTGGAGAGGAAAGAGGCAAAACAATGAAACTGACGGCAAAATTGACGGGGCTGATGATGTTTGCCGCCCTGGCGCTTTGCGCGCAGGCCCCGGCCCCCACGGTTGCGAAGATCATGGACAACCAACTCGCCACCATCGAGCGTGAGCTTGTTCCTCTGGTGGAGGCCATCCCGGCGGACAAGATGGGCTTTGCGCCCACGCAGGGCGAATTCAAGGGCGCCCGGACGTTCGCGCAGCAGGCGACGCACACGGCGGCGGTGGTGTACGCGGTGGCGGCCTCGGCGCTGGGCGAGAAGAATCCGATCGACATGGGCAAAAACGAGAACGGCCCGGCGACGATCAAGACCAAGGCGGAGGTCCTCGATTTTGTCAAAGCGGCGTTTGCTTACGGCCACAAGGCGACGGCGGCGCTGACGGAGAAGAACATGACGGAGATGATGCAGTCGCCGTTTGGCTCGGGCAAGATCCCGCGCCTGTCGGCGGTGTCCATCGCCGTGTGGCACAGCTTCGACCACTACGGGCAGATGGCGGTGTATGCGCGGATGAACGGCATTGTGCCGCCGGCGAGCCGGGGGCAATAGGACGTGGGGCGCAAACAGCGGTGGGGTGTGCTGGGTGTGGCGGGGATCGCCGTAAACAAGGTGATCCCGGCGATGCAGAAGTGCGAGCACGCCGAGATCACGGCCATCGCCTCGCGCGACGCGGCGAAGGCGGCCGGGGCGGCCGCGGCGCTGGGCATCGGAAAGCACTATGGCTCGTATGAAGCCCTGCTTGCCGATGGAGAGATCGACGTCATCTACAACCCGCTGCCGAACCATCTGCACGTGCCGTGGTCGAAGCGGGCGCTGGAAGCGGGCAAGCATGTGCTTTGCGAAAAGCCGCTGGCGCTGTCGACGGCCGAGGTGCGCTGCCTGATGGAGGTGCGCGACCGCACCGGACTTCAGGCGGGCGAGGCGTTCATGGTGGCGACGCACCCGCAGTGGCTGCGGGCGAGAGAGATCGTGCGTTCCGGGCAGATCGGCGAACTGCGGGCTGTCAGCGTGGTGTTCAGCTATTTTAATCGCGACCCGGAAAACGTGCGCAACGTGCCAGAGTACGGCGGCGGCGGGCTGATGGACATCGGCTGCTACGCGATCTTCGGCTCGCGCTTTCTGTTCGGCGCCGAACCGCTGCGGGCGGCGGGCGTGCTGGAGCTGGACCCTGACTTCGGCACGGACCGGCTGGCCTCGGCGGCGCTTGAGTTTCCGAACGGCCAGGCGAACTTCGTGTGCTCGATGCAGATGGTTCCGTCGCAACGCGTGGTGGCTTTGGGCACGCTGGGGCGAATCGAAATCGAGATTCCGTTCAACGCGCCGCCGGACGCGCCGTGCCGGCTGTGGGTGGACGACGGCTCGGATCTTGCGGGCCGGAGCCGGGTGGAGGAGACGTTCGCGGTGTGCGACCAGTACACGGTGCAGGGGGACGCCTTCAGCCGCGCGGTGATGGGCGAGGGGGAGGTCCCGGTTCCGCTGGAGGATTCGCTGCGGACCATGGCCGCCATTGAGGCGATCGTGCGCTCCTCGGCCAGCGGGCGGTGGGAAGCGGTCGCTGCCTGAACCGGAATGTGACAAGCCGGTTACAAAAGCCGAACGACAGCTATATACTGGGTGCGCTTCAAGGGAGGTTTCCGAATGAAACGCAGCCTGTTCCTCGCCCTCATCTTTGTCGCGGTCCTGGCCATGGCCCTGGCCGCACAGACGATTACCGGTTCCATCACGGGTGTGATCACCGACTCCACGGGGGCAGTGATCCCCGGCGCGACGGTACAGGTCATCAATACCGACACGAACGTCCGGACGTCCAGCGTGACCGACGCCGGCGGCAACTATTCGGCGGCGCTTCTGCCGCGCGGCAATTACCGGCTGCAGGTTTCGGCCAAGGGCTTCAAGGGCCTGGTGCGCGAGGGCATCGTCTTGCAGGTGCAGCAGACGGCGCGCATCGATCTGCAACTGGCCGTGGGCGAGGTGACGGAGTCCGTCATGGTCACGGCCGACGCGATGAAACTGGAGACGGAGAACGCCACGCTGGCCAAGGTAGTGGACAATCGCGCCATCATCAACCTGCCTTTGAACACGCGCAACGTGTACAATCTGGTCTTCCTCACGCCGGGCGTCACGGGCACGGTCGGCAACAGCTACGGCGACATGCGCTACTCGGTGAACGGCGCGCGCGCCCGCACGATGGACACGATGATCGACGGGGTTTCCGCCGCGCATCCGACAGTGAACGGGTTCAACGGCATCTCGGTCTTCCCGTCGGTGGACGCGATTGAGGAGTTCAAGCTGCTCAGCGCCGACTATCCGGCCGAGTTCGGCCGCTCGCTGGGGAGCGTCTTGAACGTCGTCTTCAAGTCCGGCTCCAACCAGTGGCATGGCAGCGCGTTTGAGTTCCTGCGCAACTCGAAGCTGGACGCCAACGATTTTTTCAGCAACCGGCGGGGCACGCCGCTGCTGAGCTTCAAGCGATCGCAGTATGGGGGCGTGGTGAATGGGCCGGTGGTCCGGGACAAGACGTTTTTCATGATTTCGTATGAGGCGTTGCGGGCGCGGACCGCGAGTTCCACCATCGCGTCGGTTCCGACGCAACTGGAGCGCAGCGGCGATTTTTCGCAGACGCGGGCGGCGAACGGCCAGGTGATCACCATCTACGACCCGCTGACCACACGGGCCAACCCGTCGGGCTCGGGCTTCATCCGAAGCCCCTTCTCTGGGAACGTGATCCCGGCCGGCCGCTTCGACCCCGTCGCGGTCAGCACGGCGAAGTACTATCCGCAGGCCAACACGACGCCCACGGGGCTGACCAACAACCAGAACAACTGGGCGAACAGCGCATCGAAGCCGCTGAACACGATCCAGTCGGACTACCGCGCCGACCAGATTATCTCGTCGAACCAGCGATTCTTCGTGCGCTACTCCACGCGGCTGAACGACGATATCGCCAGTACGTTCTTCCCGGCCGAAGTGGCGGTGGCCGAAGGGCGCATCAACGAAGAGAATCACGTACACGGCGGCGTGGTGGACTACACCAACACGCTGTCGCCGACCATGATTTTCAGCGCCCGCGCGGGGGTGGCCCGGACACTGTACGTCTACAGCAACCAGAGCCTGGGCTTTGCGCCCTCCAGCCTGGGTCTGCCGAAGTACATCGACGCCGGCGTCGACGTCTTCCTCTTTCCAGGATTCAGCGTCACCGACTACCGCGGGCTGGGCGGCGGGGACCACCGCAACAACGGCTTCATGACGTACACGGCGGTGGCGAACCTGACCAAACTCCGGGGCAACCACAACTTCAAGGGGGGCGTCGACCTCCGGCTGATGCGCGTGAACGTGTTTGAGGCGCGCAGCGCGAGCGATTACGGCTTCAGCCGCGGCATGACGCAGGGGCCCAATCCGAGCCAATCCAGCACGGCGGCGGGCAACGGCTTCGCCTCGATGCTGTTGGGAACGGGCAGCAGCGGCCAGCTTCAGGCGAACTACAAGAACGTGGCCACGCAGAGCCTGTACGTTGCGGGCTACTTCCAGGACGAGTGGCGCGTGACGCCGAAGTTGAGCCTGAGCCTGGGGGTGCGCTGGGACGTCGATGTGCCGCGCACGGAGCGCTACAACCGCACCAACTACTTCGACACCAAGGTGGCCACTCCGGCCTCGCAGGCCGTGCCGGGCATCACGGGCGGGCTGATCTTCGTGGGGCTCAACGGCGTGCCCCGCCAGCAGTTCAAGGCGGACAAGAACAACATCGCGCCGCGTTTCGGGCTGAGCTACCAGGTGGCGCCCAAGACGGTACTGCGCCTGGGATACGCGCACATCTACGGCCCCTCGCAACAGGCGGCGGCCGGCACAATCGGCACGATGGGTTTCCGGGTGGACAACACCTGGGTCGCTTCCATCGACGGCATCACGCCGAACAACTATCTGCGCGATCCCTATCCGCAGGGCATTGCGCCGGTGGTGGGCGCCAGGAACGGCGTGATGACGCAATTTGGCAGCAGCATTGAGGCCACCACGCAGGACATTGTCTCTCCGTGGACGCGGCAGGTGAACTTCAACGTGCAGCGCGAGTTGCCCGCCGGTACGCTGCTGGAGGTGGCCTATGTCGGCACGCGGGGATTCTACCTGCACCGCAACGACGAGGGCGGCCTGAGCCTGAATCAACTGGATCCCAAGTACATGGCGCTGGGCTCGGCGCTGAACCAACAGGTGGACAATCCCTTCTTCGGGAAGTTCTCCGGGGGCGTTCTGAGCGGGGCCAAGACGAGCCGGGCGCAGTTGCTGCGCCCGTATCCGCAGTTCACCAACATCATTCCCATCTATTCGGTGGGGGCGTCGTCGTTCTACCACTCGCTGCAGGTGAGCGCGAACAAGCGCTACTCGTACGGCTTGCAGATGCAGCTTGCCTACACGTGGGGCAAGAGCCTGGACGACGGATTGAGCCACCAGGACAGCTACAACATCCGTGCCGACCGGGCGCTGTCGGACATCGACGTGGCGCAGCGCGTCGTCATCGCGGGCGTCTATGATCTGCCGTTCGGCCGCAGCCGGCATTTCGGCGCCGGCTGGAACAAGGGGCTGGACCTGGCCCTGGGCGGCTGGCAGGTGAACGGGATCACGACATTGTCCAGCGGCACGCCGCTTGGATTGTCGGCCAGCAACAACGCCGGCATCTTCAACATGGCGATCCGGGCGAACAACAACGGGCAGAGCGGGGCACTGAGCGGTCCGGTGCAGGACCGGCTGAGCGCCTTTTTCGACAAGGCTGTTTTCAGCCAGCCGGCGGCGTTCACTTTCGGCAACATGGGACCGCGGGTGTCCGACATCCGCAACGACGGCATCTTCAATTGGGATCTGTCGGTGTTCAAGAACTTCCGGGTGGTGGAGAAGGTAAACGTGCAGTTCCGGTCGGAGTTTTTGAACGCGTTCAACACGCCGCGCTTCAGCGGGCCGAACACGAGCGTGACGTCGTCGAGTTTCGGCGTGATCAGCTCGCAGGCCAACGCGCCGCGCCAGATTCAGTTCGGCCTCAAGGTGCTGTTCTAGAGCCGGGCGAGGGAGATGTGCGCCCCCCCGTTCGCCGCACCGAGGGAGCCTGGTGACGAGGGAAACGAAGGAGGGAGTCACGTCACATCTCCTGTGTTTTCAGCGCCGGCAGATTTCGTTCCGAATTCGTTTTCAAGTGAATTATCGATGTTAACTCTAGTATAATCAGCGAGTTGGAGACATCTGCCGGAGATAGGGTACCCCATTGCTGGCGGCTGGCTGGGTGAATGGGGGAAGATAAGGCGCAAATGGGCTGACTCAGGGGTTGAGGCGCGAGGGTGGCGCCGGGGCGACCGTGGACGGTGTTTGCGGATTGGGCGTACATCTGAGTCTCCGGCGAGAGCATACACACTGGTTCTGAGTTTCTGACGCTCGGGCTGGCGGCAAAATGGCTAAGTGGTTTAGGGTGAGGGGGATGGGGGGCGAAAATAAATATGCGTTGGCTGGGAACGCGCCTTTTGGGGGGGTATGGCCGCAGATGGACGCTGAAAGCTGGATCTGTTTTGTTGTTAGTGGGGGAGCACGCCGGGCCGGTGAGCTGTGGCCGGGCCGAGGTGCGAAGGTGGGAGAGTAAGAGTCATGCGCACTTGGCTCGCTCTGCTGCTCACCTCCTTTTCGGCCGGCCTGGCGGCACAGGATACGCGGGTGGTCCGTCCGAAGGAGATTGACGGCGTTCTGGTGAATCCGGGGATCGGATTCACGACGCTGAACCGCTTCAACGGCGATCCGTTGAACGAAGGCACGAAGTGGACGGAGGGCTACCCGATTCAGAACTACGCGTTCAGCGGCTCACTGGAGGTGCGGGGGCAACCGATGACCTCGATTGCCTATTTGCGGATCTACTGGCGATTCGTGGAGCCGGAGATGGGCAAATACAATTGGGCGATGCTGGACCAGGTACTGCGGACGGCGCGGGAGCGCAAGCAGACGCTGATGCTGCGCGTCGCGCCGTACGGCACCGAGGCGGACAACGACGTGCCGGAGTGGTACCGGCAACTGGCGGGTGACGAGAGAGCCAAGGGCCTGCCGGAGAAGTGGCGCACCGACCCGGAGAATCCGCTGTACGTGAAACACTTCACGGCGCTGGTGCGCGAGCTGGGCAAACGATACGACGGCCATCCGGACCTGGAGCTGGTGGACGTGTCGATTGTCGGGGCGTGGGGCGAGGGCGAGCACACGGAGCGGTTGGCGGAGCCTACGATGCGGGCGCTAGTGGACAGCTACATCGAGGGCTTCCGCAAGACGCCGCTGAACATGCAGCCGACCGACCGGCGGACCAACACGTACGCGCTGTCGAAGGCCGGGGCCGGCTGGCGCGCCGATTGTCTGGGGGACATGCGCTGCGTGAGCGGCGCCGGATGGTGCCACATGTTCGACGCCTACCCGCGGGACATCGTGAACTTCGGGCTGGCCGAGGCGTGGAAGAAGGGACCGGTGGCGCTGGAGGCGTGCTGGGTGATGCAGCACTGGAAGAACCAGGGCTGGGACGTGGACTACATCATCGAGCAGTCGTTGAAGTGGCACATCTCGTCGTTCAACAACAAGTCGTCGGCGGTGCCGGAGGAGTGGCGCCCGCAGGTGGAGCGCTGGTTGAAGCGGATGGGCTACCGCTATGTGTTGCGGAGATTCAGCTACCCAGCGGTAGTGCGTTCGGGGGAGAAGCTGGCGTTCACGAGCTGGTGGGAGAACAAGGGGGTGGCGCCGTGCTACCGGCGGTATCCGCTGGCGCTACGGCTGAAGGGCGCCGGGGGCAGCGTGGTGGTGACGACGGGCGCGGACATCCGCACGTGGCTGCCCGGCGACATCGTGTTCGACGACGCGGTAACGCTGCCGGCGGGCATAAGGGCGGGCGAGTACGAGCTGGCGATCGCGCTAGTGGATGAGGGGACGCGCGCACCCAATGTGAAGCTGGCGATCGCGGGGATGGATGGGGAGGGGTGGTACCCGCTGGGGCGGATCGCGGTGGGGCGGTGAAGCTGGGTCTTGGACCCGGAGGCTGATGGCAACGACGCGAGCAAGACGCCGGTTGACAGGCCAGGAGGACTGTCCCACTGGTGCGCAGTATAATCGTCGTCGATGATGCGACGATTGACGCGGCTGACGGGAGTGGTGTTGTGGGCGGGTCTGGTGTTTGGGCAGAAATTTGTGAGCCTGATGCCGGAGCGGGATGTGTCCGAGCACTGGACGGTGGAGGGCAAGGCGCCGAAGGAGGCGTGGGCGGTGCGGGAGGGGATGATCGCCTGCACGGGCCAGCCGTATGGAATCCTGAGGAGCAAGAAGGTGTACCGGAACTACGTACTGCGGGCGGAGTGGCGGTTCCAGGAGGGATGGACGGCGCCGCCGGCGGGGAACGAGTGGCCGAACGCGGGGTTCTTCATCCATGCCGGGCCGATGGTGGACGGGTGGCCGGTGTCGTTCGAAGTGCAGGGCTACTTTGGGGAGGCGGGGAGCCTCTTCGGGGTGCGAGGAGGGAAGATCACGGGTGCGAAGCGGGGTCCGTTTGTGAAGCAGAGGCCGAGGTTCGGGTCCTGGGACCGGTATGAGATCACGTCGCGCGACGGAAAGGTGACGGTGGTGCTGAACGGCGTGCTGGTGAATGAAGGCACGGGGGCGGAGCCGAGAGAGGGGAACATCTGCCTGCAATCGGAGGGCTGGCCGGTGTATTACCGCAAGATCGCGATTCAGGTGCTGCCGTGATGCGGCGGCGCGAGTTGTTGCTGGCGGCGGGGGCGGGCCTGTGTGCTAACCCGCTCGCTACCGCTCGCGGCTCTACTCGCCACGGCGCGCGGATGAACGAACTGGACGGCGCGCGGATGAACGAACTGGACGGCGCGCGGATGAACGAACTGGACGGCGCCCAGGTCACGCGGTTTCAGGTGGCCTGTATGACGCTGCCGTACGCGGCGTTCCCGATGGAGCGGGCGCTCACGGGCATCCAGCGGGCGGGATACCGGTATGTGGCGTGGGGCGTGAACCATCGCGACGCATCGGGCACGGTGCGGCGGATGCTGGAAGAAAAGGCGCCGGCCTCGGAGGCGGCGAAGCTCGCCGCGCACTGCCGCGGCCTGGGGCTGGAGCCGGTGATGATGTTCTCGACGGTGCATCTGGAGGCAGCCGGGGCGCTGGACCTGCACTTGAGGCGCATCGACCAGGCGGCCGCGGCGGGCATCCCGTTCCTGCTCACGTTCGGGAAGACGGAGCCGGGGCAATACGAACGCGTGATCGGCAATCTGAAAGGGATGGCGGGCAGAGCGCGCGCGGCCGGGGTGACGGTGGTAATCAAGCAACACGGAGGAAACACGGCGACGGGGGCGGCGTGCGCGCGGATTGTGGCCGAGGTGGGAGAGGAGTCGGTCCGGATCTGCTACGATGCCGGCAACGTGCTGGACTACGACAACAGCGACCCGGTGGCCGACATCCGCACGTGCTGGCGGGAGGTGCGGGCGTTCGCGATCAAGGACCACCGGAACACGCCGAAGGACGAGGATTGCGGGCCGGGGTTTGGGGAGATCGATCACTACAAGCTGCTGACGCCGGTGATGAGGACCGGGCTGACGATGCCGCTGGCGTGCGAGAACATCTTTGAGCCGCTGGTGAGCCGTCCCACGGCGGCGGAAGAAGTGGATGCGCTGGCCAAGCGGGCGAGAGAGTATCTGGAGACTGTCCTACGCGGATTGATTCAACACGAAAGGGAACAATGAAACTGCAACGGAGAGATTTTCTACTTGGATCGGCGGCCGCCGGCGGCCTGGCCTCGGGGCAGGCAGCGGATCGGATCGCGACGGCGGTGATCGGCACGGGCAATCGCGGATCCTATCTGCTGTCCGGTGTACTGGAGCAGCCGGAGGCGAAGGTGGCGGCGGTGTGCGACATCAAGCCGGACCGGCTGGACAAGGCGGCGAGCGCGGCGGCGAAGGACAGCCCGGCGACGTACAGCGATTGGCGGAGGGTAATCGAACGGAAGGACATTGGGGCTGTGTTCATCGCGACGCCGCCGCACCTTCATGCGGAGATGGCGCTGGCGGCGCTGGCGGCGGGCAAGCACGTCTATTGCGAGAAGCCGGTGGGGGTGACGGCGGCGCAGGTGGGCGCACTGGTGAAGGCGGCCAAGGCGGCCAAGGCGGTGTTCGTCTCGGGGCAGCAGTTGCGCTCGTCCAAACAACTGGGAGAGGCGGTGCGGCGGATCCGGGAGGGCGCGATCGGGGACGTAATGTGGGTGAAGGCGCAGCGCCATGCGACGGCGGATCTGCCGCACGACGGCACGTCGGGAGACTGGTATTTCGACGTGTCGAAATCGGGAGGCTATTTGATCGAACAGTCGGTGCACAACCTGGACGCGTGCAACTGGGTGATCGGGTCGCGTCCGGTGAGGGCCTGCGGTTTCGGCGGAACTCAGTTGTACAAGAACGACCCGCCGGGCCGGACGATTTTCGACTGCGCCAGCCTGACCTACGAGTATCAAAACGGTGTGAAGCTGTCGTTCACGCAAAACGTGTTCCATCCGCGGACCCTGCCGTCGGGCGGGCAGTACATCTACGTGTACGGCACGAAGGGGGCGGTGGATCTGATGTCGACGGCGACGCTGCACCCGCTGGGCAAGGAGGGGCAACCGTCAGTGCTGGCGGAGAAAAGAGAGGAGCCGCGGCACGCGCACATCATGGCATTCTACGACTCGATCACAAAGGGGACGGCTGTGCCGGCCGGCATCGAGGTGGGCGCCACGGCGGCTCTGACGGCGATCCTGGGCCATGAGGCGATGGTGCGGCAGAGGGTGGTGAACTGGAGCGAGTTGGGGGTGGAGCTGTAGGCGGGGGTGTATTAGCCGCTGATGAACTCAGATGAACGCTGATTTGCAGAGAACGGTCATTGCCTGCGAAGCCTTGCGCCGCAGGGGGCGCGCCTAGCCACTGGCGCGGGCATTGGCGCCCCAGTAACTGCCCGGCGCGGATTGCGGCCCCGTGCTTTGGGGACGCAAGCGCTCCGGACATGGAGCGACTGAGAGCTGGAGTTGGTCTGAGGCCGGTCACCCGATCGAGGCGGGACTTGCGAGGTGCGCGGGCTGGAAAGTGCCCGGCAAGAGGGCGGCGGCCCCGGCGATCAGCGGTTGTCCAGGCGGCGGCGGGCGGCGCGGGACATTGCCTTGAGGATGTCGAAGGCGAGCTGGTGGGCGCCTTTGTCGAACTGATCGGTGGGGGAGAGGCCGGCGCCGTTGGTGACGTGGGCGACGACGCCGCAGGGGACGAGGCGGGCGGCGCCGAAGGCGAAGAGGGAGGCGGCCTGCATTTCGACGGCGAGGACGCCGTCCTGGGCGTGACGTTGGAGCTGCGAGGCGGTTTCGCGGTAGGGGGCGTCGGTGGTCCAGACGGTTCCGGTGACGACGGGCAAGGGGAGGGTGGAGAGTTCGTCGCGCAAGAGGGCGGCGAGGCGCGGGTCGCCATCGACGGTTTCGGCGGCGGGCAGGTAATGGTAGGAGGTCCCTTCATCGCGGAGGGCGCTCACCGGGAGCACGAGGCTGGGTATGGGCAACGCGGGCGACACGCGTCCGGCGGAGGTCAGCCCGAGGATGACGCGGGCTCCGGAGGCGGCGAGCTGTTCAGCGATCAAGACGGCGTAGGGGCCGCCGATGGTGCGGGCGATGACGCCGATGCGGTGGCCGTCGACATCGACGGAGTACATCGAGGTGTGGAAGCAGGCCCAGGGTGTGAAGGGGGAGGCATGGCCGGTTTTGACCAGCCAGTCGGTCAGGTCGCCGTCGAACTCCAGGAGGCAGACCTCGGGCACGGGGTGGGGCGGGAGGTTGCGTTCAGTGCGAACGGCGTGGAGCAGGGCCTGGGGGGTGAAGGCGCTGGGCGAATCCAAGGCATGCGTCAAGAGCGGCAGGGTGAGGGGTTCGGGTGGCATTTACGCTTGTCCCAAGTAATGATTGCAGAATCAACAACTTGTATTATGACATGGGGCAGGGCGCTTGACGTTGCTATAGTACTTCAGTAGATTATAAAATACTGAGCGACGTGTGGCAAACCGAAACCTGCGATTCAAGACGGCCATCTACGAGCAGTTCGCGCGGATTGGCAAGGCTGTGTCGAACCCGAGCCGGCTGGAACTGCTGGACCTATTGTGCCAGGGGCCAAGGACAGTGGAAGCGGTGGCGAAGGAGGCGAATCTCGGACTGGCCAACACCTCGCAGCACCTGAAAGTACTGCGGGCGGCCCGCCTGGTGGAAGCGGAGAAGGCGGGCCTTTACGTGACGTATCGCCTGGCCGATGAGCAGGTGTGTGCGTTTCTCCGGTCCCTTCGGACGTTGGCAGAGAGGCGGCTGGCGGAGATCCGGGAGATCACGGGCAGTTTCCTGGAGAGCCGGGCGGGCTTGCAGCCGGTGGATCGGGAGCAGCTCCTGGCCAAGGTGAGGGACGGCGCGGTGACGGTGCTGGATGTGCGGCCGCGGGAGGAGTACCGGGCCGGTCATTTGGAGGGCGCATTATCCGTCCCGCTGAGGGAACTGGAGCGCCGGCTGTCGGAGCTGCCGCCTGGCCGGGAGATTGCGGCCTACTGCCGGGGCCCGTACTGCGTGCTGGCAGTGGAGGCGGTGGAGATGCTGAGGGCGCGAGGTTTTGCCGCCTACCGGCTGGAGGAGGGGGTGCAGGACTGGCACGCGAGGGGTTTTCCGGTTGTGGCAGGGGATGAGCGGTGAGTTCGAGAGGAGGCAAGATGCAAGCGAAGACGATCGTGGTACTGGGTGGCGGTGTGGGGGGGATGGTGGCGGCCAACGAACTGCGGCGGCGACTGCCGCCGGAGCACAGGGTGGTGCTGGTGGAGAGGAATGCGCAACACGCTTTCGCGCCATCGTTCCTGTGGGTGATGACGGGCGACCGGCAGCCGGAGCAGATCCGGCGTCCGCTGGCCGGGCTGTTGCGGCGGGGGGTGGAAGTGGTGCAGGGAGAGGTTACCGGCATCGACACCGCGCAGCGCAGGGTGCGGACGAGCGGGGCGGAGATTGGGTACGACCAACTGGTTGTGACGCTGGGGGCGGAGCTGGCGCCGGATGCGATCCCGGGGCTGGCCGGAGCGCACACCTTCTACACGTACGAAGGCGCGGCGCGGTTGAGGGACGAGCTGAGGGCTTTCACGGGCGGGCGGATTGCGGTGGTGGTTGCAGCGATGCCGTACAAGTGCCCGGGGGCGCCGCACGAGGGGGCGATGCTGATCGCGGACTGCTTCCGCCGGAGGGGTTTGTCGAACCAAGTGGAGGTACACCTGTTCACGCCCGAGGCGCAACCGATGCCGGTGGCGGGGCCGCAACTTGGGGAAGCGGTGCGAGGGATGCTGAAGTCCAAGGGGATCGAGTTTCACGGGCTGCACAAGCTGAGTTCGGTGGACGCGGAGGCGAGGAGGCTGCGGTTCGACGGCGGGAATGAGTTCGACTACGACCTGCTGGTGGCGATTCCGCCGCACCGGGCGCCGAGAGTTGTGGTGGAGGCCGGACTAACGAACCAGGCGGGCTGGGTTCCGGTGGACCCGCACACGCTGGCCACCAAGGAGGCCGGCGTGTACGCGATCGGCGACATCGCGGCGATTCCGATACCGGGGCGATGGAAGCCGGACGTGCCGCTGATGCTGCCGAAGGCGGGGGTATTCGCGCACGCGCAGGCGGAGGTGGTGGCCGGGCGGATCGCGGACGAGATGACGGGCCGTGCGGCGGAGGCGAAGTTCTGCGGGGACGGGTACTGCATGCTGGAGGCGGGCGAGGACGTGGCGGGGTTCGCGTATGGCAACTTCTTCGCCGAGCCGTCGCCGGAGGTGCGATTGAAGCAGATCGGCAAGGCGTGGCACCTGGGGAAGGTGCTATTCGAACAGTGGTGGCTGGCGCCGGTGGGGCTGAGGCGGCGGGTGATCGGCTGGGTGGTGAGGGCCGGGGGAAAGCTGTACGGCATACCGGTGAAGCTGTAGCGTTTGTTTGGTTGAAGGAGCGGCGATGAAGTATCTGATCATTCTGAATGACCCTCCCTATGGAACCGAGAGGAGCTACAACGGACTGCGTCTGGCGAACGCACTGGCCAAAGACGGTGAGACGAGCGTGTCGGTGTTCCTGATGGGTGACGCGGCTTCATGCGCGGCGGCGGGCCAGACGACGCCGAACGGGTACTACAACATCGAACGAATGCTGAAGGCGCTGTCGTCGAAGGGCGGCAGGATCGCGGTGTGCGGCTCATGCATGGACGCTCGCGGCCTGACGCCCGAAGGGCTAGCGGATGGGGCGCACCGAAGTTCGTTGGAGGAACTGACGGGCTGGACGCTGGAGGCGGACAAAGTGGTTGTGTTCTAACGGCGGCGAGGCGGAGCAAGAGCGCTCAGATGACGAGCAGGACGCCATCCAAGGCGAGGTGGCGATCGGTGGACCAGCAGCAGGCGATGCGGCGTTGGCGCATGATGGCAAGGCCGTGGGCATCGGCCAAGGTGAGGTCCTGATCGGAGAACTTCTTCACGATGCTCGCGGTCCTGGCCAATTCCGAAGGACCGAAGGCGAGAATACCCAGGTCCGGCAGGGCATCGACAAAGGCGAGGAACTGGATCGCCCGGCGCTGATCGTAACGGCGCAGAAACCACCCATGGCCCTCGGCGATGACCAGCGAGGAAGTGACGAGCGGCGGCGGCGATGAGAAGAGCCGGCGGAACAGGGTGTGGTGACTATCGGAGCGATCCAGAAACGCGATGAGGGCCGAAGTGTCGACGTAGCACTCAGTCTTTTTGGCCATAGACGATCTCGTCGACGGTCTGGCTGGAACGAGGGTTGCCCGTTTCCACGAAACCTGCGAACTTCATCCAGGCGCCCTGTCCGCGGGGGGGGAGGGCCTCCCGGACGGCCCGCCGGACGAACTCCGCCACGGAGATGCCGAGCGACTTGGCTTCCATCTTTGCCACGGCATACTCCTGCGCATCGAGGCTGACCTGCGTGCGGATCATGTTATCACCATCCATAAAAGATGATAACATCACAAATCGCGGAGGTGCGAAGCATGAAGCTGTTGATTGGGTTGGTGATGGCGGCGACGCTGCCGGCGCAGGAGGCCGGGGTCGCGATCCGCTGGAGGGACGCGAGGGAGCTGCTGGTGGAGGGGCAGGGGTGGCGGGAGACGAAGCAGGCGTTCGACCGGCTGCCGGCGCGGGCGGAGGGGCTGGTGCGCAAGGAGGTGTGGGACCTGGCGCACGATTCGGCGGGGGTGGCGGTGCGGTTTGTGACGGACGCGCCGACGATCCGGGCGCGGTGGACCTTGAAGAGCGAGAAGCTAGCGATGCCGCACATGCCGGCGACGGGGGTGAGCGGGCTGGACCTGTACGTGAGGCTGCCGGGCGGGTGGCGGTGGGTGGCCAACGGGAGGCCGGAGAAGCAGGCGAATGAGCAAACGCTGCTGGCGAATTGGCCTGGGGGGCGGCGGGAGTACATGCTGTACCTGCCGCTGTACAACGGGGTGATGTCGGTGGAGGTGGGAGTGCCGGAGGGTGCGAACCTGGAGGCGGCCGCGGTGGGGGCGAAGCCGGTTGTGGTGTATGGGAGCTCGATTGCGCAGGGCGGGTGCGCGTCGCGGCCGGGGATGGCGTATCCGGCGATTCTTGGCAGGAGGCTGGACCGGCCGGTGATCAACCTGGGCTTTTCGGGGAACGGGAAGTCGGAGCCGGAGCTGGCGGAGCTGCTGAATGAGATCGAGGCGAGCGTGTATGTGTACGACAGCCTGCCGAACTTGAGCTCGGTGGAGGCGTGGGAGCGGGTGGAGCCGTTTGTGCGGAAGTTGAGGTATGCGCATCCGGAGACGCCGGTGGTGCTGGTGGAGAATGCGGTTTACGCCAACGCGCAGTTCGTGGAGCAGCGGCGGACGATAGCGGCGGAGAAGAACGTCGTGCTGCGGGGTGTGTACGAGAAGCTGAGAAAAGAGGGGGACCGGCGGGTCTTCTATGTGCGCGGGGGAGAGTTGTACGGGGATGACGGGGAGGCGACGGTGGACGGGGTGCATCCGACCGACGTGGGTTTCATGCGGATGGCGGAGGCGATCGGGCCGGTGGTGAGGCGGGCGCTGCGGGCGAGGTAGGGCGGGGAACCAATCCGAGGGGGTGGTGTCGAAGAGGTTGATGGAACTCGAAGATACGGCGGCGGGATTTGCTGAGCGCGCGATGGTGCGGGCGGAAGGGGAGGCGCAGGCGGAGTTGAACGGGGGGCTGACGAGTGTGGCGACGATCGCGGCGACGGCGGGGTGGGTGGGGATGATTGGAACGGTGGTTGGGATTGAGAATGCGTTCATCGGGTGCGGCAGTGAGCGATCAGCGTGCATGGCGGCAGTAGTGGAGCGGATATCGCACGCGATTGTGCCGGCGGCGTTCGGGTTGCTGACGGCCATCGTGGCGTCGTGGTTCCACGGCCTGCTGCGTGCCGAAGCGGCGGAGCTGGGCGGAGAGATGGCGCGCGCCCGAGCGGGGCTGGTGAACGAGTTGGGGCGCTGGGGCGCGCGGGCGAACCCGCTCGCTACCGCTCGCGGCTCTAGTATTCGCGGTCGGTCTTGATGCCGGGTTCGGGGACGGGGTACTTGCCGTCGGGGCCGAGGGTGAGGGGCGCGGGGCCGTCCATGGTGAGTTTGTCGACGTTGGGGGCGAACTCGTGGGGGCAGTTGAGCATCTGGTCGAAGGTCACGATTTGGCCGGTGTGGGCGGCCATGCGGCCCATGGAGGCGACCAGGCTGGCTTCGGCGCCGCGGCGGACTTCGTTATAGGGCTTGTCCTGGCGGATGGCGTCGGTGAGGTCGTCCCACTCCCACTGGTAGGGGCTCTTTTCGGGCTGGGGGAAGGCCCAGACGAGGTTGGGGTCCTCGGGGAGGGGGAGGTCCTTGCGGGAGGTGACGGTGGGCATCTTCTGGCCCTTGTAGATGCGGGTCATGCCGGGGGCATGAGAGAGGGTGGAGATGACGGCGGAGCCTTTGGAGCCGTGGGCGTAGCTGGCGAATTCATCGCGGCAGCCCTTCATGTTGCGGCCGTCGAAGAAGAGTTTGGAGCCGTCGGGGAAGGTGTACTGGACGGAGTAGGTATCGAAGTTCTGGTCGAGAGAATTGCCGCGGTAGTGGCGCCCGCCGACGGCGTGGGCCTCGACGGGCCAAGCGCCTTTCATCCAACTGCACTCGTCGATCTGGTGGATGTAGTAGTCGGAGAAGACGCCACCGCTGGCCCAGAGGAAGGCGTGGAAGCTCCTGATCTGGTAGGTGAGCTCGCTGACGTCCGCGGGGCGGGGACCGGCGGTGCCGCCGCCCTGGCCCATGCGGTAGGCGCGCATGGCGACGATTTCACCGATCTGGCCGTCGCGGATGCGCTGGAGGAGTTCCTGACGGGCGCGGCAGTGGCGTACCATGAGGCCGACGCCGGCCTTGAGGTTTTTCTGGGAGCAGAGGTCGGCAAGCTGGAACATGCGCTTCGTGGTGGGTCCGTCGACGGTGACGGGTTTTTCCATGAAGGTATGGAGGCCCTTTTCGATGGCGTAGCTGAACTGGACCCAGCGGAAGGCGGGCGGGGTGCCGAGGATGACGATGTCGCCGGGCTTGGTGGCGTCCATGGCCTGGCGGAAGGCGTCGAAGCCGAGGAAGCGGCGTTCGGGGGGGACGTCGACCTGGGAGGCGAACTGGGACTTGAGCTTGTCGTAGCTGGAGTTGAGCTTGGCGGGAACCACGTCGGCCATGGCGACCAGCTTGATGGGGCCGTTGGTGACGGAGAGAGCGTTGATGGCCGCGCCGGTGCCACGGCCGCCGCACCCAACGAGGGCGACCTGGAGGGTGTTGTTCTCGGCGGCGTGGACGGGGGGAAGAGCAACTCCCGCAAGGGCAGAGACGCTGCCGGTGGTCTTGAGGAACGAGCGGCGCGAGGTGGCGGCGGGGGTAGTGGAGTCGGTCATGACGATGGTCCCTTTCTGTCAGGACAGCTTATCGCATGTGGAGGGAGGACGCTGGGCTGGGCGGCGGTTGGATGAAAGAGGCGGGGGGGCGCTCAACCGGCGGCAGCGTTGGAACGCACCTGTGCGGGGTTCTTGCAGCCGGGGATGACGGCAGAGACGGCAGGGTTTTCGAGGCACCAGGAGAGGGCCCACTGGGCCATCGGCACGCCGGGCGGGACCTCCGACTCGCGCAGCCGTTCGACTTGCTCGAGATCGAGTTGCAGTTTTGCGGGATCGACGGTGGAGCGATAGTCGCCGGCCGGGAAGGCGGCGCCGCGCGCGTAGGCGCCGCTCAGAAGGCCGCTGGCCAAGGGCACGCGCGCAAGGATACCCAGACGATCACGTTGGGCGTGGGGGAAGTAGAGTTGTTCGGGACGGCGATCGAGCCGGTTGTAGATCACCTGGAGCACTTCGGCGCCGACAGCGCGCGCATCGCGGGCCTGGGTCTCGCTTCCCTTCCCCAGGATGGAGATGCCGAGGTGGCGGATCTTGCCGGCGCGCTTGTACTCTTCCAGTGCCCGCCAGAGGGCTTCATTGCGAAAGGACCCGTCGGGGCCGGAGTGGAACTGGTAGATGTCGATGGCCTCTACGCGCAGCGCGCGGAGCGAGGCTTCCAACTGGAGGCGCATGCCGTCAATGGAGAAGTCGTCGGTGCGGCTCATGAACGAGTGGAAGCGGTGGCCGAACTTGGTGGCGACGATCCAGCGGGAGCGGTCGCGCCGGGCGAGGTAGTCGCCGATGAGGCGCTCGGAGAGGTGATCGCCGTAGCACTCGGCGGTGTCGATCAGGTTGATGCCCTGTTTGGCCGCCTCATCCAGGATGGCGTCGACTTCCGGCTGCGAGAAGTCGTGGCCCCACTCACCGCCGAATTGCCATGTGCCGAGTCCGATGACAGAGACATCGAGACCGGTTGATCCGAGCTTCCGATAGCGCACAACGCGATTGTAGCCCGGCGAGCGGTCCCAATCGATTCGGCGGCTAGCGGCGGCGGTAGGCGACGATGGCCGCGCCGGGGGAGGCGTTGATGGTGACGGGGATGCCGCGCTCCATCAACTCCGCACCGCTCATGACGCTCTCGCCTTTGCCGTCGAGGTCGGTGACGGCGTAAGTGGCGTTCGCGTCGAGGCCGCGGAGCTTGAAGCGCGCGGTCTCGAACGGGCTTTCGGGCCGGCGGAAGGCCTGCACCATGCCTTCGCCCTTGGCCGGAGTGTCGAACTGCCAGGCCATCCAGGACACGGCGTCCAGGGTGTAGGGCGTGAGGGGGTAGTAGTCGCCGTAGTAATTCCAGGCCACCTGGCGCCACTCGGCGATGCGCCGCTTGAGGTTGTCGTAGCCGTTGGGCACGTTGCTGGCATCGAGGCCGAGCGCCAGGGCCGGCGACATCTGGCTGCGGAAGATGAACGGCTCGACGGAGTTGATGCCTGTGCCGTGGTAGGGGATCCAGAGGGCTATGCCGTAGCTCAGCGCCTGCATGGGGATGGGGTCATAGGCCTTGTCGCTGCGCCAGAGCGGCACGGCTCGGCGCAGGGTTTCCAGATCGTTGCGGCGGCCCCCGGAGGCGCAGGTATCGATCATCATGGCCGGGAAGCGGCGCCGCAACTCATCCCAATAGGCCAGATAGCCGGTGACGTGCTTGATCTCGCTGATGCCCTGCCGGTCGGGCGCATCGTTGGCGCGCCAGAAGGGCAGGGGCTCGAAGTTGAAGTCCTGACGGTAAAGATCGATGCCCTGCTCGCGGATGGTTCTGGTGACGTGTTCGGTGAGCCAGCGGCGGGCGTCGTCGTTGCCGAGATCGAGCAGGCGGTTCGAATTGCCGGGAAGCTTGAGGAGCCACTCGGGGTGGTTCTTGTCCAACCAGGTGCCGGGACGGACGCGTTCGGGCTCGAACCAGACCAGAATTTTGGTTCCGCGCTCGTGGGCGAGCCTGGAGACGGGCGCGAAGCCGCGCGGGAAGCGGGCGGGGTCGGGCTCCCAGGTGCCGACATCGGTCCAGTTGGTGGTAAACGGATACCAGCCGGCGTCCATCCACCAGTAGTCGAGCGGCACACCGTGGTCGAGTTCGCGGTTCAGGTCGCGGAGCTGATTGGCCTCATTGGCTTCCTGCATCTCGATGGTGTGCCGTCCGTTGCCTTCGGCCACTTGCGGAGGGTGGAGCTTGCCGCCGGGCCTGGGGACGTTGTGCGCCACCATCCAACGGCGCCAGACGTTCTGCCCGTCGATCCAATCACCCTGGTAGAAGACCATGGCGATGAGAGGAGAGCGCACCTCTTCACCGGGCTTCAAGCGGAAGTGGGTGAGTTCCTGGCCGGCGACGACGCGGACGGAGGTGCCTTCGTCGCGGGTGAAGCGGGCGGCCCACTGGCCGGGCCAGCCCACGGCGCAGATGACGCCACGGCCGGGCCAGGCGAGGTTGAAGTAGGGCATTTCGGCGTCACTGGCGCGTCCGCCGACGGTGGCCAGCTTCTTCTCCAGCTTGGGCGTAAGGGGCGTTTCGAGCGGCTTGTAGTCGTCGTCGAGGGTGCGGCTGCCGAGGCCGTGGTGGAGCAAAAACTCACCGCCTCCGGCGCGGGAGAAGGACGTATCCAGAGCCTGGATGTCCTCGATCATGCCGGTCATGGATGTGCCGGTATTCCTGAAGTGAAGCGTCCATTCGACGGCGGGGTGACCGGCGTATTCGACGGCGACGGCGCGCAGGGCCAGAGGGCTGGATGGGTGCGAGAAAGAGAGCGTGTGTTCGGTGCGGTGCTCATCGAGTTGGCGCGACTCGCGCTTCAGGAGCCATTCGCGGAGGATCTGGCTTGACGGGCGCCCGTTGTAGCGGAAGGAAAAAGGCAGATCGACGGTGGCCGGGGGTTCCAGGGGTCCGATGGGCAAGTCGGCCAGCCAGACAGTAGATCCATCGGCCATCCTGATGCGAGCCATGGCCCAATCGGCCTGGTCCCATTGCTCCTGATGAAATCTGGACTTCTCGCCGACGGAGGCCAGTTTCAGCCGGAACTCACGCGCGCCGTCGAGGCTGACGTTCACTTGCGCGCCGGGGATTCCCTCCTTGAGATAGGGGGAGCGGAACACGGCGCGGCCTGCCACCTCCACTGACGCCTCGACGCCGCCGCGATCCTGGTTGGCGTAGTAGCCCAGATCGTTGCTGTCGGTACCGACGAGGGCCTCAAACGAGGCCGCCGGCGCGGCCAGTATCACATGGATTTCGCCGGGACTGGGCATGACTATGCCGCGGGTGAACTCCTGGTTCTTGATGCGAAGAGGGCGGCCTTGAATCGCGTTCTTCCCGATGGCGCCGCGTTTCAGATAGGCCAGCATGTGGCTGCGCACGGGCGGGGCTACGGATTCGCCGAGCAGCTTGGCGCGCAGGAAGCCGCGCGATTGTTCCATCGCGCCGCTGCCGCTCAATGCGGCCAGCAACAGGAAAGCACAGAGCATGGCCGAAACCTCCAACCCGGCCCGAGGCTGGGCATTGTCATCACGGATACTGTATCGCGCAGCGCAGGCGGCGGGCGGCGGTCAGTGTGAGACAGACGGACCTGAGGAGTGGAGCGACTCGGCGTTGCTCAAGCGGGGCCAGAAGTAGCCATAGAGGGAGACGAGGATGAAGCAGAACATGGGGACGATGAAGCCGCGGGACATGTCGTGCTGATCGGCTACCCAACCCATGAGCTTAGGCAAGAGCGCTCCGCCCATGATGGCCATGACGATGAAGGCGGAAGCCTTCTTTGCCCGGGCGCCGAGGCCAAAGATGCCAAGGGCGAAGATGGTGGGGAACATGATGGACATGAAGAAGAAGCTGAAGAAGACGCAGGCGACGGAAAACCAGCCGAGCTTGAGGAAGACCAGGAAAGTGGCCAGAACGTTGAGGGCGGCGTAGAGGCCGAGAACCCTGTGGGCGGAGGCGCGGCGAAGGACGGCAGCGCCGGAGAAGCGCCCGATGAGGAAGCAAACGAAGCCGAGAGATGCGAGGTTGGACGCGCCTTTGTCAGAGAGAGAAAGGGCGCCATTGGGGTTGGACTGGATCCAGCCGGAGAGCCATTCGCGCAGGAAGCCGGCGTTGGCGGAGAGCGATTCGAGGCCGGATTGGAAGGAGACGGGGAGCGGCGGCAACTCGGAGGTCATGTAGTTGATGAAGAAACTGAAGATGCCGGCCTGGGCGGCGACGTAGAAGAACTGGGCGGCCACGGCGAGAGTGAAGTGGGGATGGGACCAGATGGAGTGGGAGACTCCGGGGGTGGAGTCGTCGAGGTGGTAATCGTCTTCGGTCTTGATGTCGGGGACGTTGGCGAAGTAGAAGATGACAGCCAGGATGATGACGACGACGCCGATGCCGGCGTAGGGGATATAGAGGGTCTGGGAGCCGGTGCTGCGGCCGGCGGCGTCCTTGGAGTAGAAGTACATGGAGCCGACGATGGGTCCGAAGATCCAGCCGAAGCCGTTGAAGGATTGGGCGAGGTTGATGCGGGTGGCGGCATAGCGCTGGTCGCCGAGGACGGTGGTGTAAGGATTGGCAATGGTCTCCAGGAAGGTGAGCCCGGTGGCGATGGCGCAAACACCGACAAGGAAGGCGACGAAGGCGGTGTTGGGGGAGACCTGGCCGAGGCGGGCGAGTTCGCTGACGCGGGTGGCGGGGATGAACCAGAAGCCGCCGAGGGCGACGATGAGGAGTCCGGTGATGATGCCGGCCTTGTAGCCGAGCTTGGCGGCGAGCCAGCCGGCGGGGATGGACATGAGGAAGTAGCCGAGGTAGTGGGCGAACTGGACCCAGGCGGACTGGGCCTTGGTGAGGTGCAGTTCGTCCTGGAAGTGCTTATCCATGACGTCGATCATCCCGTTGCAAAAGCCCCAGAGGAGGAAGAGGGAAGTAACGAGAATGAAGGTGACGGTGACGTTGGCGCCGTCAGCGGTGATGAAAATGCTGCTCTTCTTGCCGTTCATGGTGAATGGAGTTGATTCTACCAGCGCGGAGAGGCCTGGGCTGGCACAATGCAAAGATGCTGAGCAGGTTGATGGTGTTGGGAGCGGCGTTGCTGTTCTCGACCGGTGGTGCGGCAATCAAGGCGGTGAGCCTGACCGGGTGGCAGACGGCCGGGCTGCGCAGCGGCGTGGCGGGAGTGGCGCTGCTGCTGCTGGTGCGGGAGGCGCGCCGGGGGTGGAAGTGGCAGGTGGCGCCGGCAGGCGTGCTCTACGCGGCGACGCTGGTGCTGTTTGTCCATGCCAACAAGCTGACGACGTCGGCCAACGCGATTTTTCTGCAATCAACAGCGCCGGCGTACCTGATCCTGATCGGGCCGCTGCTGCTGAAGGAGAAGCTGAAGAGCCGGGACCTGTGGTTCGCGCTGGCTCTGGCGGCAGGGATGGGGCTGTTCTTCACGGGAGTGGAGAATCCGCTGGCGACGGCGCCTGAACCGGCGCGGGGAAATGTGTACGCGGCACTGTCGGGGCTGACCTACGCGCTGACGCTGGCGTCGCTCCGGTGGATGGCGCACGGGCGGGGCGAGGAGAGCGGGGCGCTGGCGACGGTGACGGCGGGGAACCTGTTGGCGTTCCTGATCTGCCTCCCTCAGGCGCTGCCGCTGGGACACGTGACGGGGGTGGACGCGGGGGTGGTTCTCTATCTGGGATTCGTGCAAATCGGCCTGGCGTACTGGCTATTGACGCACGGGATGAAGCACGTGCCGGCGTTCGAAGCGTCGACGCTGCTGCTGCTGGAACCGGTGGCCAACCCGGTATTCACGTGGCTGTTCCACGGCGAGCAGCCGAGCGGGAGGGCGCTGGCCGGGGGGGCGGTGATCGTGGCGAGCACGCTAGTGAAGGTGTGGGGGGAGCGGAGGAGCGGGTGAACCTGCCGGGCGCGGAGGCCGGACAGACCGGGCCTAGTCCTCGTGCTTCATGTTCTGGGCCAGGTAGTTCTCGTAACCCATCTCCTTGATCATGTGGAGCTGGGCTTCGAGGTAGTCGACGTGGTGCTCCTCGTCTTTGAGGATCTGCTCGAAGAGGTCGCGCGAGCCGTTATCGCCGGCGGCGACAGCAGCGTTGATGGCCTTATTGAGGCGCGGGACAGCTTCGTACTCGAGGGCGAGATCGAACTCGATCTGCTCCTTGACGGTCTGGCCGATGCGCAGGTTGAAGAGCTGCGACATGTTGGGGGCAGCATCGAAGTAGAGCATGCGATGGAGGAGCTTCTCAGCGTGCTGCATCTCCTCGATGGACTCTTTCTTGGTGATCTTGCCAAGCCGCTCGTAGCCCCAATTTTCCATCATCTCGGCGTGCAGGAAGTACTGATTGATGGCAGTGAGTTCGGCCGTAAGGCACTCCTGCAAGTATTCGATAACTTTCGCGTCGCCCTTCATGAGACCATCTCCTTGTTGAAACGAATAAACTTCCAGTTGGATCCCTTTCATTGTAAGCGCTGCGGGCGGCGGGCGACAACGGAGCCGTCCGGAGTCCTGTCGTGTTAGATTGAGTTGACCGCGAATACGTCCTATGAGCGAAGCAGCTTCCCTGTTGAAGACGCCGTTGAACGACACGCACCGGGCGCTGGGCGCGCGGATGGTGGACTTCGGCGGGTGGGACATGCCGGTACAGTACTCCGGCATCATCGAAGAGCACATCACGGTGCGGACCGCAGCGGGACTGTTTGATGTCTCGCACATGGGCGAACTGGAGATCCGCGGCAGGCAGGCCCTGGATCTGGTCAACCACGTCACCACGAACAACGCGGCAAAGCTGGCCGTTGGGCAAGTGCACTACTCGGGGCTGTTGTACGAGCACGGCGGATTCGTGGACGACATCCTGGTGCACAAGGTGGCCGACGACCACTACTTCCTGTGCGTGAACGCTGGGAACCAACAGAAGGACTTCGAGCACATTGCCGGGCACAACCGTTGGGAGTGCTCGGTGGAGAACAACGGGTCCAAGTACGCGCAGATTGCGATTCAGGGGCCGAAGGCGCAGACGATCCTGCAGCGGCTGACGCGAACGGACCTGTCGCAGATGAAGTACTACTGGTTCGCCGACGGCGAGGTTTCAGGGCAGTGGGCCCGGATCGCGCGGACGGGCTATACGGGCGAAGACGGCTTTGAGATTTACGTGGCTCCGGAGCATGCCGGAGCGCGCTGGCAGGAATTGATGGAGGCCGGCCGCGGGGAAGGATTGAAACCCGTGGGCCTGGGTGCGCGCAACACGCTGAGGCTGGAAGCGGGGATGGCGCTGTACGGTCACGAGATCGACGCGACCATTACGCCGC
>JACRBC010000130.1 GCA_016213245.1 Candidatus Solibacter usitatus
GCCGGCGTCGAAGCGGGTGATGAAGGGGCCGACGGTGCCGGGCGGCATAAAGGAGCGCGCGCGGTTGACGTAGCCGACCACTTCGGCCATGGCCTGGCTCATGTCGGTGCCGGGGTGGAAGACGAGCTTCATCAGGGAGGCGCCCTGGATGTTCTTGCTCTCGACGTGTTCGATGCCGGTCAAGTAGAGGAAGTGATACTCGTAGTAATACGTGAGGAACCCTTCCATCTGCGAAGGGTCCATGCCGCCGTAGGGCTGGGCGACGTAGACGGCGGGCGCGCCGAGGCTGGGGAAGATGTCGACGGGCATGCGCACCACGGCGAGACCGGCGAGCAGCGCGATGGCCAGCACCAGCACAACGATGGTGACCGGGCGGCGGAGGGCGAAGTGCACCAGCCACATGTCGCTTACCTGGCCGCCCTTTCCAGGAATGGGGCGAGGTCGCCGGCGGCGGCGGCCACGGCCAGCCGGCCGCGCCAGATGTTGAGGTGGGCGATGCTCGCGTCGGCCTCGGCCTGGGCCAGCAGGCGCTGGGCGTCGGCGACTTCGCTGATGGCGGCGAGGCCGGCCTGGTAGCGCGCGCGGGCCTGGTCAAAGGCGGCGCGCGCCGATTCCAACTGCACCGGCACGAGGCGGGCGATCCGCAGGGCTGCGTCGAGAGCGGCGTTGGCGCGCTCGAGGTTGGCGTTCAGATCGGTTTCGAGTTTCCGGAGCCGGGCCGATTCGGCCAATGCCTGGTGGTGGGCTGCGATCTGCTTTGCGCGAATGGCGGGCAGGTCGAGGAAGGGGAACAGGACGCTGAAGCCGATGCCCCAGTTGTAGATGTTGGGTCCAAGCCCGGAGGCGGCGCCACCGGTGCTGCCGTCGGCGTTGGCGCCGGCGCCGCGGGCGTAGAGGGCGGTTTGGGTATTGAAGCGCGGGCGCCAGGCGATGGCGGCCTCGTGCTGGCGCGCCTCAGCCTCCCTGACCGCGGCCTGCTGCTCGCTGAGGGCTGGATGCGAGAGGGCGGCGGCCGGGATCGGCGCGTCCGGACGCCGGGCGAAGGCGGCGGCGAGCTTCACGTCCTGCCATGATCCGCCGGCCAGTTGAGCGACGGCGATGCGCGCCAGGCGGGCGGCCTGCTCGGCCTGAATCAATTGGGCCTCGGTGACGGCGGCTTCGGCTTTGGCGCGAGCCAGGTCGGCGCCGGGCTTGAGCCCGGCTTCGGTTTGCGCGGCAATGAGTTTCTGGAGGGCGGCGGCGCGCTCCACGGCGGCGCGCGCGCTGGCGACGGTTTCATCGGCGGCGAGCGTGGTGAGGAAGGCGTCGGCCGCCGCGGTTTCGACCTCGAAGCGGGTGCAGGCGAAGGCGCGCCCGGCGCGCCGGCGGGCGGCGTCGGCGGTTCCCACCGTGGCGGCGCGCTGCCCCAGGTCGAAAGGCTCCCACTGGACCAGGAAACCGGTGGATGAGCCCCACACATTGGTCCCCGCATTGGCGGCCAGCGGAGGTCCGGAGATGGAGGGGATGACCGGATTGGGCAGAGTCATGCCGAAGACGTTGTTGCGGGTGGCGCGATTCACCTGGGCGTAGAAGTCGCCGCGGGGCAGATAGGCGGTGCGGGCGAGCTGGACGGCGGCGGCGGCGGATGCGGCCTGTTCGAGCGAGACTTCGACACCGGCGTACTTCTGGCCGGCGCGGCGGACCACCTCGTCGATGGTCCACTGCGCATAGAGCGGAGATAGCAACGCGTAAGTCAGAACTCCCAAGACCCAGGACCGCAACGGACCTCCTACTCGCGGCAGATGCCCCTTTTGCTGCCTCGAATGAACTCTACCAGATGGCGGGTGTGCGGGGTCGCAGCCTCCGCCTCGATCCGCGCCAGCGCGTCTTCGAGCTTCAAGCCGGAGCGGAAGATCAGCTTATAGGCGGTCTTCAAGGCGCCGACCTCGGCCAGCGAGAAGCCGGCGCGCTTCATGCCGACGATGTTGAGCCCCTTGGCGGCGATGTTGAAGTCCGAGTACATGAAGTAGGGCGGCACGTCGCTGTTCACGCGCACGTTGCCGGCGATCATGGCGAGCTCGCCGATCCTGGAAAACTGGTGAACGACGACGCCGCCGCTGATGAAGGCGCCGTCCTCCACCTCGACGTAGCCGGCCAGCAGGGTGTTACTGGCGATGACGTTGTGCGAGCCGACGCGGCAGTTGTGGGCGATGTGGCCGGAGCCCATGACGAAGTTGTCGTCGCCGACGATGGTGACGCTTTCGGGCGCCGTACCGCGCGAGACGGTCCAGTGTTCGCGGAACTTGTTGCGGCTGCCGATTGTGAGGTAGCTGCGTTCCCCGGTGAAGTCCTTGTCGAAGGGGTCTGTGCCCATCACCGCCCCGGCGCTGAATTCGTTGTGATCGCCGATGGCGGTCCAGCGCTTGATGTAGACGTAGGGCTCCAGCAGGCAGTGGGCGCCGATGACGACGTCCTGCTCGATGACGCAGAATTCACCGATGCGGGTACCGGGCCCGACCAGCGCATCGGGATGCACGCGCGCGGTGGGGGCGACGTAGGCCGAGGGATCAACCGGCATAAACTGTATGATACAAGCCGCCCGGGGTTCGGAGCCGGCGGCAAGGAGGCGCAAGACCGTGCTGGTTCGCGAGATTGCCGGTTACCTGGAAGCGACATTCGAAGGAGACGGCGAACGCGCCATCGACGGCGTGGCCTCGCTGGAGGCCGCCGGTTCGACGCAGATCTCATTCGTCGGCGGGCGGCGGGCGCAGCGCGACGCGCAGGCCTCGGCGGCCGGCTGTCTGGTGGTGCGGCCGGACTTCGACAACAGCGGCGGACGGACGGTGATCCGGCGCCTCGACCCTCGGGGCTCGTTCGCCCGCATCATCAGGCTGCTGCTGCCGCTGGAGGAACCTCCGCCGGGAGTGCACCCGACGGCGGTGGTCGGCAAGGACTGCACACTGGGAGAAGGCGTGAGCATCGGGCCCTGCTGCGTGGTGGGCGACCGCGTCACAATCGGGCCGGGCAGCCGGTTCCACGCCAACGTGACGGTGTACTCCGATGTCACCATCGGCGCGCGGGCGCTGATTCACGCCGGAGCGGTGATCGGCGCCGACGGCTTCGGCTTCGTGTTCGAGAACGGCCGCTACGTGAAGTTCCCGCAGGTGGGCACGGTGGCCATCGGCGACGACGTCGAGATCGGAGCTAACTCAACCATCGACCGCGCGGCGCTGGGCATCACCAGCGTCGGCGACGGCGCCAAGCTCGACAACATGGTGCATATCGGGCACAACTGCCGGGTTGGGCGCCACGTGGTGATCGCGGCGCAGACAGGCATGGCCGGCGGGACGGTGATCGAGGACCACGCCGTCATCGGCGGGCAGGTGGGCATGGGGGACAACGTGACGGTGAAGGCGGGAGCCGTGGTGGGCTCCGGCGCGGGGATTCTCTCTTCCAAGGTGCTGAAGGGCGACGGCGAGATCTATTGGGGCACCCCGGCGAGGCCGTTGAAGCAGTACCTGGAGTCCCTGGCCAGCGTGAGCCGCATCCCCGCGTTGCGGGAAGAGATCGCCGAGCTGAAGCTGAAGCTGGCGGAACTGGAGAAGAAGCTGAAGTGAGGATCGTGGTCGGCGGGCTGGGCAGAAAGACCGGCAAGACGGCGCTGGTGTGCCGCATGATCGGGCTGACGCCGGAGCGCGGCTGGACGGCCGTCAAGATCTCGGATCACGCGCCGCCGCCCGGCCAGGCGTACACGCTGGAAGAAGAGCTTTGCCCGGGCGACAGCGGCGATACGCGACGCTACCTGGCGGCCGGAGCGAAGCGGGCGTATTGGCTGCGAGGCGACGTGCAGGCGGGTCTCGCGGAGTTGAAAGCGGTGCTGGACGAGTCCGAGAACTGGATTGTCGAGTCGGGCCGGGCGGCGAAACTGCTGGAGCACGACTTCGCGCTGCTGGTGGTGGAGCCGGAGCGAATCGACGACGGCAAGCTGTTGGACCTACTCGGCGGCGGCGGGCAGGAAGACTGACAGGCTGAAGCAGTCGCCGGTGGTGATGGTGGACAGTTCGCCGCCGGCGGCCTCCACGAAGGACCTGATGCCGCTGCCGGGCTGGGGGGCGCAAATTGCGCGCTCCAACTCTTCCACGTCGGCCAGCACTTGGGCGCCGATGGAAAGGCGCAGTCCGTGGCGCTCGGCGGCAAGTTCCACCTGGATGGGATCCTGCGCCTGACCCACAAGACGGAAGAAAGAAAGCAGGTGCTCACAGAAAGAGTACGCGAGGCCGCCTGGCACATGGGCCGGCGGCAGATCCGGCGCCAGGATCAACTCGATGTTTCGCTCTTCGTGGAGAGCCAGTTCGCTGCCAATGTGCGTCAGGATATCTGCCAGAGCGGCCGGCGCCGGTGGCTGGCCGGGGACGCGCATGGCCAACGATGCATCCTCCAGCAGCCAGTTGGCCTGCTGCACCATGCGCCGCAACCGCTCGCACTGCTGCTGGATTTCGGGCTCGGCATCACCGAGCACCATGTCCAGGTAGTAGGCGATGGACTCAATGCCGCTCAGCGGCTGGCGGATCTCGTGGGCGAGGTGCCGCAAAAGCACCTCGTGGTCGACATGCGGAACGGCCGAGCTTTGAACACCGGTTGTCATGGCAGGGATCGTCAAAAGGATACCACCTCGGCGCGAAGGTGAAAGGACTATTGGAAAGTTTTATCCGGGCGGCCGTGCCGGGTTATGCAGGCGGCCCGTCACTTCTTCCAGGAGATCGACAGGCCTTGCATGGACTCGGGCAGAAACTCGGTTCTGACGGCCGGATCTTTCTGGATGCGGTCGAGGAAGTCCTTCATCGGCCCGGCGGCGTTCTTCGTGTTGTGTGCCAGGATGACACCGCCCGCGCGGACCTTGGGCAGAACCAGTTCGTAGTACTTCAGGTAGTCCGGCTTCCAGGCGTCGATGAAGACGACATCCAGAGGCGCTTCGATTCTGGGGAGTTCGACCAGGGCGTTGCACAGGCGGGCATCGACGACATCGGCCAGGTTCATGGCATCGAAGTTCTTCTTCGCGTCGGCGTGCCGGTCCGGATCGATCTCCAGCGTGATGAGGCGGCCGCCGGTCTTTTTCAGCGCCATGGCGAACCAGGCGCCGGAGTAACCGGTGGAGGTGCCGATCTCCAGCACGCGCCGCGCCTTCAGTTCGAGCGTGACCTTGTAGAAGTACTCGCCGTCCGGCGGATCGACGCTCATGCTGCGGCGGGCGTCCTTGCGCATGAGATCCAGATGGGAGCGGACGTCGGGCTCGCTATAAGGACCGGACAGAATCAGGAGGAGTGGGAGAACGGCTGATTTGATCATGGGATGACGGTCAGATTATACCGACTCCACTAGGTCCAGGAGTCCATGCCGCCCCGCATGTTGAGGACATCGGGGAAGCCGCGCTCGCGGAGAAGGTTGCAGGCGGTGGCCGAGCGCATGCCGGACTTGCAGAGGATGACGATCTGCCTGGAGCGGTCCAATTCGGAGACACGCTTGGGCAGCGTGCCCAGCGGGATGAGCAGGGCCTGCGGGATGTTGCGGGCCTGATGTTCGTGGGGCTCGCGGACGTCGATCAGCATGAAGTCGTCGCCGCGCGACAGCTTGGCGCGCACCTCGGAGGGGGCGATTTCCGTAGGCATTCCACAGAACTGATGATAATCGACGAGTTTGGTGACAGTGGGATTGTCGCCGCAGACGGGGCACTCCGGGTTCCGGCGCAGCTTCAGCTCGCGGAAGCGCATGTTCAGAGCGTCGTAGAGCAACAGCCGGCCCTTGAGCGTCTCGCCGATGCCCAGGATCAGCTTGACTACCTCGGTGGCCTGAATGAGCCCGACCACCCCCGGCAGGATGCCGAGGACCCCGCCCTCGGCGCAGGAGGGGACCAGGCCGGGAGGAGGCGGCTCGGGGTAGAGGCAGCGGTAGCACGGGCCGTCCTGGTGCGCGAAGACCGAGGCCTGGCCCTCAAACCGGAAGATGGAACCGTAGGCGTTGGGCTTGCCGAGCAGGACGCAGGCGTCGTTGACCAGGTAGCGGGTGGGGAAGTTGTCGGTGCCGTCGGCGACGACGCCGTAATCCCGGACGATGTCGAGCGCGTTGGCGCTGTTCAGCGCCACCTCGTGGCGGACCACGGTGACGTTGGGGTTGATCTCGGCGATGGCGTCGGCGGCCGAATCCAGCTTCTTGCGGCCGATGTCGGAGGTTCCGTGGATCACCTGGCGCTGGAGGTTCGAGGCATCGACGGTATCGTAGTCCACCAGTCCAAGCGTGCCCACACCGGCGGCGGCGAGATACAGGGCGAGCGGAGAGCCGAGGCCGCCGGTGCCGACCAGCAGCACCCTGGCCTGCTTGAGCCTCTCCTGGCCCGCCACGCCGACCTCTGGCAGCAGCGTGTGGCGGGAGTAGCGTTGCAGCTCTTCCGGCGTGAGGCTCACCGCGCGCCCCCGGCGATGGAGGGCACGATGGTAAGCGTCTCGCTGGCGCCGACGGCGGTCTGTTCCTTTTCGAGGTACCGGATGTCCTCGTCCCCGACGTAGATGTTGACGAAGCTGCGCAGCCCGCCCTGGTCGCTGAAGAGGTGCTTCCTCAGGTCCGGGTGCAGGCTGGTGAGGGCGGCGAGGACTTCGGCGACGGTGGCGCCGGGCGCCTCCACCGAACTTTGGCCGCCGGCGTACTGGCGCAGCGGCGCGGGGATCAGGATGTGGGGCATATCAGCTCTTCGGATGTGGATTCGGTCTGCGCCTCGTTGGCTCTGAAGGCGCGCGCATGGTCAAAACCGCCGTGGCGGATGGACACCACCAGGTTCGAGTACCAGGGCCAGGAGTGGGCCAGGTCGGTGGCGGAAAAGTAGGCGTCGCAGTCCGGGTGGGAGTGGAAAAAGCCGAGCACCTCGAGACCTTCCTTGCGGGCCAGCCGCTGGGCCTCGAACTGGTCGGCCGGATCGAGTTCGAAACGGTCCGACTGTTCCCCCTGGTAAGCATTGGCGCAGGCGACGGCGATGGTGACACGGCGGCGGCTGCCGCCATCGCCCACCTCGCCCAGCAGGATGCCGCAGCATTCACGCGGGTAACAGGCGCGGGCGTGGCCAAGGATGACTTCCCAGGGTGCGGGCAGGATTTCAATCACCGGAATACTCACAGGATATCGAATCTACCTGTTGCCTGTCAAGATTGATCGGATTGCCCATCTTCGGCTGGCTGGAGGCGCAGCAGGGAGAGATTGACGGAGAGGGTCCGGGGGCCCTCGCCGGGTTCCAGAAAGGTGGGGGAGGCGAGGATCTCAACGGTGTACTCCGGAGCTTCCGGCAGAGGTGTTTCAAGGATGAACAGGCCGGGGCGGTCGAGTTTCCAGTTTCCAGCGGGCTGACCGTTGGCGCGGATGGCAACCTCAGCCTGGCTCGGGGCAAAACCCTGGACGCGGAGGATGGGCGCGCCTGGGCGGAGTTTCACCAGTTTGACGGCGGCACGGCGGCCGATCCAGCGGAACTTGTTGCCGAAGTCGCCTTCGAGTTCGTGGAAGCCTTCCAGCAGTCCGGCCTCGTGGCCGGCCTTGGAGAAATCGATGGTATCGGGGCGGGCGCCGGGGTAGAGTTCAGCTTTGAGGGAGGAGCTGAGGAGGTTGAAGACGCCGTCCTGGCGGGCGGCGGCGTAACCGCAGGCGGCGCAGGCGAGGCGGTCCGGGGTCTCAAAGGGGAGCGGTGCGGAGCAATCGGGGCAGGCGAGGGCGTCCATCAGGGGGAGGCTGGCGGGGAGTGAGCCAGGCTTGCGGCAGAAGGCGGCAAGAGTGGCGCCGAGCAGGCCGGCGACGCGGGCGTCGTGGTTGCCGGGAAGGAGGCGGGAGACCGATTGGACGAACTGGTTGGACCAGCCGCGCTGGCGGGGGAAGGTGATGAAGCGCGTCTCGCAAAAGTAACGGTGGAGGAGTTCGGACCACTCGCGGAGCCCAAAGCGGTGGTTCTGGCGGATGCCGAAGGACTCCTCCTGGTGGGCGCCGATCACGTCCATGGCGATGAAGTCGAGCAGGCCGTTGTCGTAGAGGCGCTTCTCCCAGGGCTTCATGCGCTCGGGGTAAGGGGCGCGGTGGAGGCGGAGCGAGAGCTGGCGGCGGACGGGCTCCTCGGCAAAGTAGTAGACGCCGCCGGGGGCGAGCACGCGGTGGACCTCGCGGATGACGGTCTCCATGTCGAGGAACTGGGAGAGCGTCTGGAAGGACATGACGAAGGCCAGCGAGTTGTCGCGGAAGGGCAGGCGGGTGGCGTCGCCGGCGGTCAGAACCGGGGAGCGGGAGAGGTTCCAGGCCTGGCGGAGGAACTGGCCGTGGCGGAGGGCGTCGGCGGAGAGGTCCAGTGCGAAGCCGTCGGCCTGGAAGTCGTTGGCCAGCAGGTAGGAGGTGTGGCCGGCGTTGGCGCCGACCTCCAGAAAGGGCGTCAGGACGGGGCAGAAGTCCTGATTAGCCTTCAGGATAGAGCCGCGGCGGAAGTTCTCGTCGGCATAGGCGGCCAGGGCGCGGTCGGGCTCGCCGAGGGAGGCGAAGTTATGGAAATCGACCTGGGCGCGCTTCACCGCGAGAGATTGTGCGGATGGATCCATTGAGCCGCCGTCTGGTGGGAGTGGTGCGCCCGGACCGATTCGAACGGCCGACCTACTGGTTCGTAGCCAGTTGCTCTATCCAGCTGAGCTACGGGCGCACAAGCGAACTAAGACCAAGTATACCGCGCCCTAAAGGACCTCGCAAATCAGGCACTTGAGGTAGAGCGTCTCGGGTACGGTCAGCAGGATGGGATGATCCTGCGCCTGGCTGCGGCGCTCCAGCACGCGCAGCGTGCGGCCGGCGTCCAGCGCGGCTTCCGCCAGCACTCCGGCCAGCGCGCCCTCGCTGACGTGGTGCGAGCACGAACACGTCACCAGCACGCCGCCGGGGCCGAGCAGCTTCAGCGCCTTGTAGTTGATCTCCTTGTACCCGCGCAGCGCCGCGTCCAGGTTCGACCTGGACTTGGTGAAGGCCGGCGGGTCCAGCACGACGGTGTCGAACTGGCGCCGCGCGGCGGCCAGCCCGCCCAGGTAGTCGAAGGCATTCGCCTCGCGGAATGTCACGTTGGCCACGGCATTGGCGGTGCGGTTGGCCTCGGCGGCGCGCAGCGCCTGGCTGCTGGTGTCGACTCCCTCCACCGATTCGCAGCGTGTCGCCATATGGAGGGCGAAGCCTCCGCTGGAGGTGAAGCAGTCGAGCGCCCGCCCGCGGGCCCAGCGCGCGGCGGCCAGGTAGTTTTCGCGCTGGTCGAGGTAGACGCCGGCCTTCTGCCCGTGGAGCAGATCGGCGCGCAGCGTGAGGCCATTCATGTGCACCGCGGCCCACTCCGGGATCTCGCCGGCGAGCACACAGGACTCCTGCGGGAGCGACTCGAGCTTGCGCACCTGGACGTCGTTCCGCGCCAGGATGCCCTGGGGCTCGACGAGTTCCCGCAGGCAGTCCACCAGTACGTCCTTGGCCGCGTCCATGCCCTGGTCCAGAAACTGAACCACCAGGTAGCCGCCGTAGCGGTCCACGATGAGCCCGGGCAGCAGATCGCCCTCGGCGTGCACCAGGCGGCAGGCGTCGCTCTCATGCACCACGCGGCGGCGATGGTCGAGCGCCGCCTGCAGGCGCCGCAGGTAGAACACCCGGTCCACGGCCTCATCCTGGCGCGAAAGCATGCGCAGGGTGATCTGAGAGGAGGCGCTATAGTGAGCCACGCCCAGGCAGCGCCCCTTGGGGCCTGCCACGCGGACCACCTCTCCGGCTGACGCCTGGCCGCGTCCGGTGACATCGCTCAAGTAGATCCAGGGATGGCCGGATTCCAGCCGGTCCTCCGCTTTGCGGCTGACGGTGACGGTGTTCACTGCGCGCCCAGCGCTTCCAGGCGGGCGATCCGTTCTTCGGTGGCCGGGTGGGTGGAGAACAGCCGCGCCATGCTCTGGCCGCTGAAGGGCTTGATGATGTACATGTGCGACATGGAGGGGTTCACGTCCATGGGGATGCGTCGCGACCAGCTCTCCAGCTTGCCCAGCGCGGAGATCAGGCCCCGGGGCGAGCCGGTGAACTTCGCCGCGGCGGCGTCGGCGCCGTACTCGCGAGTTCTCGAGATGGCCATCTGGATCAGTCCGGCCGCCAATGGCGCCAGAATCATCATCAGCAGACCGACCAGCGGATTGGGGGCGTCGTCATCGTCTCTCCGGCCGCCGAAAAACATGGCCATGTAGGCCGCGTAGGTGATGGCCGCGCCGATGGTGGCGGCGATGGAGCTGACCAGGATGTCGCGGTTGCGGATGTGGCCGAGCTCGTGGGCGATGACGCCCTCCAGTTCGCGGTCGTCCATCAGCCGCAGCAGGCCCGCGGTGACGGCCACTGAGGAGTGGCCGGGGTTGCGGCCGGTGGCGAAGGCGTTGGGCGCGTCCTCGGGGATCACCCAGAGCCGGGGCATGGGCAGGCCCATCCGTTCGCAGAGGCTCTTCACCGTCGGGGCGATGCGCCAATAGATCTCCTGGTTCTCCGTCTCACTGACGCGGACGGCCCCACTGGACATCAGCGCCATCTTCTCGGAGAAGAAGTAGCTGAAGAAATTCATGCCGACGGCCAGGATCAGGCCCATGGTCATGCCGCGCTGGCCGCCCAGGGCATGGCCGCCCACCAGCAGCAGGCCGCTGAGCAGGCCGAGCAGTAACACCGTTTTCAAGCTGTTCATTGGGACTCCACCACCATTTTCTCAGATGCGGGCCGGCCGCGCAGCGCGACGGTTCTTGTATGCTGGACTGTTGGAGTGACGGCCGGGCCTCCCGGAGCAAGGAGTGATACATCGATGAGCCAGGAGCTTTCAAGACGATCGTTCGCGGCCAAGGCTGCCGCCCTCGCCGCCGCGCCGGCGATTCTGCCCGCCCTCGGGGCGGGCAACAGGATTTCGCTGGGCGTCATCGGCACCGGCGGCCGCGGTTTCTATCTGACACAGCGCGCCTTTGCAGGCAACCGCGGCAAGTTCCAGGTGGAGGCGGTGTGTGACACCTACACCGGCAACCTGGCCAAGGCCAAGGACCTGGTGCAGACCGAAGGCAAGAACGCCCCCAAGACCTTCGCCGACTACAAGGCGCTGCTGGACGACAAGTCCATCGACGCCGTCATCATCGCCACCCCCGAGCATCTCCATCACCGCATGTTGCTCGACGCCCTGGCCGCCGGCAAGCACGTCTACGTCGAAAAGCCCCTGGCGCACACCGTGGAAGAGGCGCAGGAGATCATGAAGGCGGTGGCGAAGTCCAAGAGCGTGGTGCAGGTGGGCACGCAGAACCGCTCCAACAGCCTCTACCAGATGGCCAAGACGATGATCGGCCAGGGCCTCATCGGCGACTGCCACTACGTCCGCGCCTTCTGGTACCGCAACCAGCTCCCCAACGGCGCCGCCGCCTGGCGCTACACCATGCCGCCGGAGGCCAACGAGTCCAACGCCGACTTCAAGCGCTTCCTGGGCCCGGCGCCGGCCGTGCCGTTCAACAAGTCCCGCTACTTCCAGTGGAGGCTCTATTGGGATTACTCCTCCGGCATCGCCACCGACCTGATGGTGCACCAGACCGACATCACCGCCTTCGTCATGAACAAGGGCATCCCCAGTAGCGTGGTGGCCACCGGCGGCGTCAACCGCTGGACCGAGGGCGACGACCGCGACGTGCCCGACACCTGGAGCGTGCTGATGGACTACGGCGACAAGTTCCACATCAACTACTCCTGCTACCTGGGCAACGCGCGCTTCGGCTACGGCGAGCAGTTCCTGGGCAACGACGGCACCATCGAGGTGATCAGCCGCCAGACGCTGAACTTCTACCC
>JACRBC010000131.1 GCA_016213245.1 Candidatus Solibacter usitatus
AGAGGGCTTCGCCCGCCTCCCACGCCGCCTCGACGAGGAGCGGCTCGCGGGGCCCCCGACCATCGAGGCGGTCGCCGATGTCCGCCAGTTCTCGCTCGCCGCGCGCTCGTTCTCATCGCCCTGCGGCGGCCTGTTCCTCTTCCTGCCGGACCTCGTCCGCCTGGAGGTCGACAAGCTCGCCACTTCCGTGCAACTTCCGGGCTCGAAGATGATCCCAGCGCCGCATGCCCTCCGCTCGGCGCTCGCCCTCAAGCTCTGGTCGATCGAGCGCAAGAGCCACGTCATGCCGCTCGCGGCAGACGAAGGCCTCGCCCTGTTCTCAGGCCTCAACGCGACGCCAAAACGGAGCTACCTCTCCGAATACTCCTCCCGCCTCTCCCACGCGAAGATCATGAAGCTCATCGCGAGTTGGCACGATCACGTCGCGGGCGACAACCTCTTCGACGCGCAGTCGTTCAACCTCGACTTCCACTCGGTGCCCTACTACGGCGAGCACCCCGTCGTGCAGCGGCACTACGTCTCGTCCCGCAGCCGGCGCCAGCTGAGTATCCTCGTCTTCGCGGCCCAGGACGCGGAGAGCCGCGCCTTCTGCTACACCAACGCCGACCTGCGCAAGGGAGAGGAGTCAGATGAGATCCTCCGCTTCGTCGAGTTCTGGAAGAGCACTCACGGCAAGCTCCCGCCCCACCTGGTCTTCGACTCCAAGCTCACGACCTACGACAACCTCGCCAAGCTCGACGAGATGGGGGTCGTCTTCATCACCTTGCGGCGACGCTCGCCGAAGCTCCTCAAGGAGATCGCGAATCTCCCTCGCTCGGCGTGGCGACAGGTCGAACTCGACGTGCCAACGCGCAAGTTCAAGACCCCTCGCGTCTATGAGCAGCAGGTCGCCCTCGCCAAGCGGACCTTCCGCCAGTTCTACATTCAGGATCTGGGCCACGAAGAACCGACGATCCTGCTCACCAACGAGAAGCGCACGCCGAAGACGATCATCACCCGCTACGCCCAGCGCATGCTCATCGAGAACGCCCTCTCCGACGCCGTGCGCTTCTTCCACATGGACGCGCTCTCCTCGGCAGTCGGCATGAAGGTCGACTTCGACATGGGCCTGACGGTCCTCGCCAGCGGTCTCTACCGGCTGCTCGCCAGGCGAATGCGCGGCTACTCGGATGCACAGGCGCGCCGGATCTTTCGCGACCTCGTCGACACCCCGGCGGACGTCACCATCACCCAGCAAGAGGTCGTGGTCAAACTGCCCCGGCGCGCCCACCTGCCCATCGTCGTCGCGTCGGGTCTCCTCGACTCGCCTGTCGCGGTCCCCTGGTGGCAGGGGGCTCGCCTGCGGCTTGTCACGTGAGCCGGGTACCGCGCCGGTGTTAGTCGAACTCCGGTGCGTGGAAATCCAGGCTAGAGCTGCTACGCGCGATCGACGCGGCGCCTTGAGGAGCAGTCACTCCTGTCGGGGGATGGCGCGCAGACGAACCTCGCTCATCCGCGCGGAACGACGAGGAACTCGCCGGTCTGCACCGGCT
>JACRBC010000132.1 GCA_016213245.1 Candidatus Solibacter usitatus
CTAGTCCCCGACGGTTGGGGAGTAGTCGGCGACCAGCGCCTCCATCGTCTCCCAGATGTGCGACACGTCGTTGGCCATGACAACGAGGTCGTGCTTGACGCCGTGGATGTCCTTGACGTGTCCCTTGAGCGTCGCCTCCTGGTAGAAGCCGAGCTTCTCGAAGGCGCGCAGGGCGCCGATCTGGTTGTCGACGACCTCCGCGACCAGCTTGTCCAGTCCCAGGCCGATCGCGCGCTTGACCAGCAGCCGCGCCAGGGAGGTGCCGAGGCCGGACCGTTGGAGCTCGCGGGCCACGACGACGCGGATCGTCGCCACGTGGGTCGCCCATCCGTGTCGGGTGCGGTGCAACGTGCCGTCGCCGACGATGCGGCCCTCGTGCTCGGCGACGAAGGAGAAGACTGTGTCGTCGCCGAGGTTCGCGACGAAGCGATCGATCACCTCGGTCCGGGTCACGTCGTCGCGCAGGAACTGGCGGTCCTCCTCGGGGAGGCCGCGAAAGAAAGCCAGCAACGCCGGGCCGTCGGCCGCCACCATCGGGCGGACCAGGACCGTGGCGCCGTCACGCAGGGTTACGAGTTCTCCGGAATCAGTCATCGCGCTCTCCTCGCGGCCATCGGGACCGCTAGCTCGCAACCGTCGCGGCGCCCACCAACTCGACGCCGTACTCGTACCCCTTGCGGAACGCCCGTAGGTTGAGCTCCTCGGTGCCCTTCGGCACCGACCCCCGGACCGCCGTTTCCATCGCCTCGCGGGACAGGAGCCCGGTCACGCCGGCGAAGAACCCGACCATGACGATGTTGAGCACCAGCCGCCTGCCCAGCTCCTCGGCGAAGCGGGTCGCCGGAATACCGAGCGCTCGCACCCCTGCCGGCAGGCGATCGTCGACGGTGATCAGCTCGCTCTCGTAGAGCAGCGTCCCGGTGGGCTTCAGTTGCGGGGCGAACTGCGTGTAGGCGTCGGGCGACATGATAACCAGGTAGTCCGGGTTCTTCACGTACGGGTAGCCGATCGGTTCGTCGGACACGGTGACCTGGGCGCTGCACGCGCTGCCGCGCGCCTCCGGGCCGAACGCCTGGATCAGCGTCGCGTGCTTGCCGTCGTAGATCGACGCGGCCTTGCCGATGATGTGTCCGAGGAGGATGACGCCCTGCCCGCCGAGTCCGCCGACGCGGATTTCACTCTTGGCCATCGGTCACTCCGTAGGGGGTGAAGCGGTCGCCGAACACCTTGCCGTAGTGCTCGTTCATCGAGTCGAGCCAGGTCGGCCGGTCGCGGTCGACGAACTTCCCGACCACGATCTCGCCCTGGTATGCGATCCCGACCTCCTTCGTGTCGGCGCCGTTCCTGATCACGCTCTTTTCCTTGTAGTACTTGAGCTGATCGACGCCGTCGCCGAGGCGGTTGCGGCGCGAGTACAGGGTAGGGCACGGGGACATGGCCTCGATGAAGACGAACCCCTTCTTGTGCAGTCCCTCGAGCAACGCCTTGGCCAACTGCTTGACGTGGTAGACGGTCCAGCGCGCGACGTAGACGGCGCCGCACGCGTCGGCGAGGAAGGGGAGGTTGAACGGGTTCTCGAAGTTGCCGTACGGCATGGTGGTCTGCGACGGGCCGACCGGCGTGGTCGGCGCCACCTGGCCGCCCGTCATTCCATAGGTGAAGTTGTTCACGCACACGACCATGAGGTCCATGTTGCGCCGCGCCGCGTGGACGAAGTGGTTGCCGCCGATCGCGGTAAGGTCGCCGTCGCCAGAGTAGACCACCACCTTCATGCCCGGGTTGGCGAGCTTCAGCCCGGTGGCGAAGGGAATCGCCCGGCCGTGCGTGGTGTGGAACGAATCGAGGTTCATGTAGCCGGCGACGCGGCCGGTGCAGCCGATCCCGGAGACGATGGCGACCTTGTCGAGGTCCATCCCGGAGTCGGTGAGGGCGCGGGCGAAGCAGTTGACCGTCGTGCCGATGCCGCAGCCCGGGCACCAGATGTGCGGGATACGATCCTGGCGCAGGTACGGCATCACCGGGTTGATGAGGCCGAACTCCTGCTCGAGGTTGGCGTCGAAGGATGGCAGCTCGTTCATTGTGCCGCCTCCATGATCCTGTTGAGGATCGTGATCGGCTCGTGGACGGTGCCGCCCGCGTGCCCGATGGAGATCACCGCGGCACGGCCGGCCACCGCCCTCTCGACCTCGAGCACCATCTGCCCCATGTTGAGCTCGGGAACGACGAAGGCCTTGGCCGACTCGGCGAGCTGCGTGATGCGGGTGACCGGGAAGGGCCAGGTGATGACAAGGCGCAGGTGGCCGACCTTGACGCCTCGGGTGCGAGCCTGCTCCACGGCGGCCTGGGCGACGCGCGAAGTGATGCCGAAGGAGACGACGACGATGTCGGCGCCCTCGACGCCGTCCTCGCGAACGTCGACGATCTCCTCGCGATGGTCGCGGATCTTGCCGATCAGGCGCTTGACCAGCTTGTCCTGCGCGACGGGGTTCATCGCCGGATAGCCGCGCTCGTCGTGGGTCAGCCCGGTGACGTGGATGCGGTACCCGTCGCCGGCCTTGACCATCTCGGGGACCTGGTCCTCGCCCGGCATGTAAACCTGGTACTCGCCCGGCTTCTTCGTCGTCCACTTGCGGTCGACGATGTCGATCGCTTCGGGGGCCGGGATCGCCACGCGCTCGGTCATGTGGCCGACCACCTCGTCCATCATGAAGAAGACCGGCACGCGGTAGGTCTCGGCCAGGTTAAATGCCTTGATCATCAGGTCGAAGCACTCCTGCGGCGAGTTGGGAGAGAGCGCAATGATCTCGTAGTCGCCGTGGGAGCCCCACTTGACCTGCATCATGTCGGCCTGGGCGGGGAGCGTCGGCAGGCCGGTCGACGGACCGCCGCGCTGCACGTCGACGATCACGCACGGCGTCTCGGTGATGACCGCGAGGCCGATGTGCTCCATCATCAGTGACAGGCCCGGGCCCGAGGTGACGGTCATGACCTTCTTGCCGGCCCAGGCTCCGCCCAGGATGGCGATCGACGAGGCGATCTCGTCCTCCATCTGGATGAAGACGCCGCCCACGAGCGGGATTCGGCTCGCGAACCGCTCGACGACCTCCGTCGAAGGCGTGATCGGGTAGCCGGCGACGAACCGGCAGCCGGCGGCCAGGGCGCCTTCACAGGCGGCATGGTCGCCGTCGATGAAGTGGATTCCGGTGAGAACTCCCTTTGGATCCGCGTGCAAGGCTTCCTCCCTCCCTCACGACCAGGGGTGATCCGGCCAGCGGCCGGGTGACGGTCAGGGCTGCGCCGGGACCAGTGGTTCCGGCGCCGCGGCCTGCCGGCGCTTCTCGATGTCCTTGAACTTGACGCCGTAGATCGCGAAGTCTGGGCAGTACAGCCCACAGAGATCGCAACCAGTGCAATCTTCCGGCCGCGGGAGCACCGGAAAGTGGTACCCCTTGGCGTTGAACTCGCGCGAGAACTCGATGCAATGGGTCGGGCAGAAGTCGATGCAGAAGGAGCATCCCTTGCAGATCTCCATCCGCACGAAGACTGTGCCTTTCCCTTTCTTGACGGGTGTGGCTTCGCTCATTCGGGTCTCCCCTTTCCCTCCAGCCGGCGCGATTCTAGGCCACCGGCCCGGATGCCGCAAGCTCAGCCATCACAATCCGATTCGGTGTCTCAGCAGGGTGCCTCGTGCAACGGGCGGGGGATCGGGGTAAGCTCACGATCGCGTGCTGCGCGCGCCGACGCGGCGGGCAGCGCGCAGGGGGAAGGAGGGATAGACCGTGGAAGGCCATGAGCAGTGGACGGAACGCTTCGTCGACGTCATCGCGCGCGCCTCGTCGCAGCTCCCGGGAGACGTCGTCGACGCCCTGCGGCGCGGGCGCGACGCCGAGGAGCCCGACTCGCTCGCGCAAAAGGCGCTCGACAGCGTGCTGAAGAACATCGAGGTAGCGAAGGGCAACTGGCAGCCGATCTGCCAGGACACCGGCACGCCGCTGGTGTGGATCCACCACCCGGTCGGGATGTCGACGCGGCTGCTGACCGGCGCCTTCGAGGAGGCGGTGCGGCGCGCGACGGCCACGCAGGTGCTGCGCCCGAACGCCGTGGACACGCTGACCGACCGCAATACCGGAAACGGTGCGGCGCCTGGGATCCCGACGGTGCACTGCGAGGACTGGGATTCTCCCGACGTCGAGGTCCACCTGATCCTCAAGGGCGGCGGGTGCGAGAACGTCGGCGCGCAGTACACCTTGCCGAACCCGAAGCTCAAGGCCGACCGCGACCTCGAGGGGGTCAAGCGCTGCATCCTCGACGCGATCCAGCAGGCGCAGGGCAAGGGGTGCGCACCGGGGATCATCGGCGCGTGCTTCGGCGGCGACCGCGGTTCCGGCTTCCTCGAATCCAAGCGGCAGCTCCTTCGCCCGCTCCCGGAGCGCAACCCGGTGCCCGAGCTCGACGTCATGGAGCAGGAAATCCTCGACAAGGGCAACCAGCTCGGCATCGGGCCGATGGGGTTCGGCGGCAAGACCACCGTCCTCGGCGTCAAGATCGGCTATCTCGGCCGTCTGCCCGCCTCGTACTTCGTCTCGGTGTCGTACATGTGCTGGGCGAACCGCCGTGCCGCCGTGCGCATCCAGCCTTCCGGGGAGGTCACATGGCTCGCCTGAAGCTACCCTGCAGCGAAGCGACGGTTCGGGACCTCAAGGTCGGAGACTTCGTCGAGCTCACCGGCCGCATGATCACCGGGCGCGACGCCGCGCACCACTGGCTCATGCACGGCTTCCGCGAGGAGGTCGCGCCGTACATGAAGGACTCGGTCATCTACCACGTGGGTCCGGTCGTGAAGAAGCACGAGGACGGCTCCTACTCGTTCGTGGCGGCGGGGCCGACCACCTCGGCCCGCGAGGAGCCATTCCAGGCCGACGTGATCGGTCGCTACGGCCTGCGCGGGGTGATCGGCAAGGGCGGGATGTTCGCCCGGACCCTGGCTGGTCTGAAGCAGCACGGCGCGGTCTACCTCCACGCCGTCGGCGGCACCGCCCAGGTACTGGCGGCCTGCGTGAAG
>JACRBC010000133.1 GCA_016213245.1 Candidatus Solibacter usitatus
GGACATGGCGCCGGTGCGCTCGCCGGAGTCGCGGATTGTGGACTCCACGGGCGCGATGGAGAGCTTCTACGCCTCGCTGTTGAGAGTTGAGCGGCAGCAGGCGGGGGCGGTGGCGCGCATCCTGCACTATGGAGACTCGCCTACGACGGCGGACATGATTTCGGCGGATGTGCGGAACTTCCTGCAGGTGCGGTTTGGGGACGCCGGGCACGGGACGTTCCTGATCGCCAAGCCGTGGGCGTGGTACGCGCACCGCGGGGTGGACGTCTCCTCGAGCGGCTGGCAGGCGAACCCGGCGACGCTGCGGCAGCAGAAGGACGGGCGGTACGGGCTGGGCGGGGTGAGTTTCACCGGGCAGGCAGGGGCGCACAGCCGGTACGCGCTGAAGCGTCCGGGGCACACGAAGCTGACGCTGTCGTATTTCGGCCATCCCGAGGGCGGGGAGGTGGCGGTGTACGCCGGGGAGGTGGAGGTGGGGCGGCTGGATACGGCGATGCCGGAGCCGTTGGCGGCCGAACAGACCTGGCCGATTCCTCCGGAGGCGCAGAACTTCGAGATCCGGGTGACGCGGGGCAGCGTGCGGCTGTTCTGCCTGACGTGGCGGAAGGACGCGACCGGTGTGATGTACGACGGCATCGGGCTGAACGGGACTTGGGCGGGGGTGCTGGCCAGCTACATGAACGAGGCGCACTGGGCCGGGCAGTTGAAGGTGGCGCGGCCGAGCCTGGTGATCATCAACTACGGGACGAACGAGAGCGGCTACAGGAACTACATCGACACGAGCTATCCGAAGGACATGCGAGAGGTTCTGAGGCGCGTGCGGGCGGCGGTACCGGAGGCGTCGATCCTGATCATGAGCCCGATGGACCGGGGGGCGAGAGAGGCGGGAGGGACGATCGGCACGGTGCCGGCGCTGCCGCAGCTTGTGGCTGTGCAGTCCAAGCTGGCGGCCGACAACGGATGCGCGTTCTTCAACACGTTCCAGGCGATGGGCGGGCCGGGGACTATGGGAAAGTGGTACCTGGCCGAGCCGAGGCTGGTGAATGCGGACTTCATCCATCCGCTGCCTTCGGGGGCGCGGATTGTGGGCACGCTGCTGTACCAGGCTCTGATGGACGGATACAACAGCTACAAGCTGAAGCAACTGCGGCAGAACCTGGCCGATGCGAGGAAGCGGGAGTAGATGCGGAAAGCATGGGTGATCCCGGTGGTGGCGGCGCTGCTGGAAGCGGCGATGAGCGGGGTGGCGCCGGCGGCCAAGAGACCGGCGGCGAAGAAGGCGGCGCCGGTACAGCGGGTGAGCCCGGAGCAGCGGGCGGCGGTGCAGGCGCAGATGACAGACGCGGTAGACCTGGGCATTCAGAACGCCGCGGCGATGGTGCCGTTCTACGAGATGCTCTACCGCCGGCAGCAGCAGGGCGGGACGGAGCCGCTGCGGGTGTTGCAGTTCGGCGACTCGCACTCGGCGTCGGACGACTGGCCGGGCGAGCTGAGGCTGCGCTTCCAGCAGAAGTTCGGGGACGGCGGGGCGGGGTTCGTGCAGGCGGGGCGGCCGTTTGCGGGATTCCGGCGGCTGGAGGCGAAGGGGACGATGTCCCGCGGGTGGAAGGCGGAGGGGCTGCTGGCGCGCGAAGGCGATGGATTGTACGGGCTGGGCGGCGTGAGCGTGGCCACGCAGCACGCGGGCGAAACGGTGACGCTGGAGGCGGAGGGGGAGACGCTGGAGATCTACTATCTGCGGCAGCCGGGCGGCGGGACGTTCGTGGTGGAGGACAACGACGCGGTACTGGAGACGGTGCGAACGGAGGGCGAGGCGGGTCCGGGCTACTACCGCAGGGAGCTGGCGGCGGGCGGGCACCGGCTGGTGTTGCGGACGCTGGAGGCGCTGCCGGTGCGGGTATTCGGCTGGGTGCTGGAGAAGCGCGGGGGGATGACGTGGGAGACGCTGGGCATCAACGGGGCGCAGGCGGAGCTGCTGCTCGGCTGGGACGAGCAGTTGTGGAAAAGCCACCTGGAGCGCCGCAATCCGGCGTTGGTGGTGCTGGCCTATGGGACCAACGAAGCGCGGCGCAGCGACTGGAGCTACGACGGCTACCGCAGTGCGCTGGCGCAGGTAGTGAGGAGGATCCGGGCGGCGGCGCCGGCGGCGAGCATTCTGATGGTGGGCCCGCCGGACCAGGGGGTGCGGAGCCGGCGCGGCGTGAGGCCGCACGAGGGGGTGGGCCAGGTACTGGCGGCGCAGAGGGACGCGGCGCTGGAGAGCGGGTGCGCATTCTGGAACCTGAGGGCGGCTATGGGCGGACGCGGATCCATGAAACAATGGGTACAGGCTGGGCTTGCCCAGGGCGACTACGTACACCTCACCTCGCCGGGCTACCGGCTGGTGGGAGATTCGCTGTACGAGTTGATCATGGGCCAGTACGGCGTGTTTGTGACCGTACGACGGCAAGTGTTAGGAAGCAACGAGAATGGACCGGCGAGCAAAACTCATTGAGATCATCCAGAGAGTGACCAAGCAGGAGACCGTGCCGGCGGCGGACGCATCGCTATTCGACTCCGGACTGATCGACTCCTTCGGGCTGCCGGACCTGGTGAGCACGTTGGAGCAGGAGTTTTCGATTCAGATCCCGGACTCGGATCTGAGCCCACGGAAGTTCGATTGCATCGAGCGAATCGAAGAGTACCTCGACTCGAGGAATTGACGGGAACAATGTCTTTCATCAGGGAATTCGGCAGTTGGCTGCCACAGCGAGTAGTGACGAGCGAAGAGGCTGGCTCCTGGGTAGGCGCCGACGCGGCGTGGGTGAAGAACGTGTCGGGGATCGAGGAGCGGCGATTCGCGATCGACGCCGACACGGTGGCCGACCTGGCATCGCGAGCGGGCACGGACTGCCTGGAGCGGGCGGGCATGGCGCCGACGGAACTGGGCATGGTGATGGTGGCCAGCGGCACGGGCGAGCGGCAGTTCCCGGGGCCGGCGTGTTCGGCGGCGCAGAAGATGGGCGCGGCGGGCGTACCGGCGGTGGACCTGCCGATGGCCAGCGCCGGCTCGCTGTTCGGGCTATCGATGGCGTCGCGGCTGGCGGCGCAGTTGGGGCCGATCCTGGTGATCGGCGCGGAGAAGATGTCGCGGATCGTGGCCAGGGCGCCGCAGGAGCGCGGGGTGGCGGTGCTGTTCGGCGACGGCGCGGGGGCGTGCCTGATCACGCCGGACAAGGGCAAGGCGGAGATCATGGACTCCGTGCTGGGAACGGACGGGAACTTCTCCGAGGACCTGACGCTGGAATGCGACCAGGCGATGAAGATGAACGGGCGGAGCGTGATCCTGCAGGCGTCGCGCAAGATTCCGGCTTGCATCCGCGCGCTGCTGGAGAAGTACTCCATCAAGCCGCCGGAGGTGCTGTCGTTCCTGTTGCACCAGGCCAACCAGCACCTGATCGACAAGGTGGCCGAGACGCTGGGCGTGCCGAGCGCGAAGTTTTTCTCCAACATCCGGAAGTACGGCAACACGTCGTCGGCGTCGATGCTGATCGCGGCGGCGGAGTGGAGCCGGGAGCAGGGATTCGAGCCCGGGGAGCCGGTCATCTTCGCGGCGTTCGGAGCGGGGTTCAACTGGGGCGCGCTGCTGGTGCGAGGCGTGGAGGCGTAGGCGGGTGAGCGGGAAGGCGGGACGCGGGTTGGCGCTGGCGGCCGCCGCGGCGGCCGTGCTGATCCAGTTTGCGCGTCCGGCGCGGAGCAATCCGCCGGTGAAGCCGGAGAACACGATGGCGGCGCAGGTGGAGACGCCGGAAGCCGTTCGCCTGATTCTGGAACGGGCGTGCCGGGATTGCCACTCGCACCGCACGCGCTGGCCGTGGTACAGCCAGGTGGCGCCGGCTTCGTGGCTGCTGGCGCGGCACGTGAACCAGGGGCGGCAGAAGATGAACCTGGACGACTGGACGGAGGAGATGTCGGCGAAGGACATCTGCCAGGAGACGCGCGTGGGCTCGATGCCGTTGAAAGGGTATCTGGCGCTGCACCCGGAGGCGAAGCTGGCGGGTCAGGAGATTCAGACGTTGTGCTCCTGGTCGCAACGGGCCGTGTACCGGTAGTCTAAGCTGAAATCAAGGAGAACAAACGAATGGGCTGCGGCGGCATGACGCCCCCGATGAGGGAAGAAGAGACGAGCAAGCGCAAGGTGCTTTGCGTGAAGTTCGGACGCGAGATGGCCGGGCTGGACGAGGTCCCGTTCGACAATCATCCGCTGGGACAGAGGATCTACGACAGCGTGTCGAAGGAAGCCTGGAAGATGTGGCTGGAGCACATGAAGATGGTAATGAACGAATACCGTCTGAACCTGGGCACGCGCGAGGCGCAGGAGTTCATCTTGCAGCAGATGGAGCAGTACTTCTTCGGCGAGGGCGCGCAGCTTCCGCCGGACTACGTGGCGCCGAAGGCGAAGGGGTAGGCGCGGCTCAGCGTTTGGGCAGGACCGTCAGGGTGGCGGCGAAGCGGAAGGCGAGCTTGGCGTGGGCCTGGCGGAGGGAGGACTCCACGGCGGATGAGTCCGCGCCGCGGGCGAAGATGAAGCCGAGGTAGCTGCCGCCTTCCGGCAGGCGCTTGTAGACCTGGCCGTGCCTGGCGGTGATCTCGACACCATCCACACCCGGTGTGGCCTGGGCCGGTTCGACGCCGGAGCAGTCCTCATAGATGCCGTCGCGGGGGATGGGGATCATCATGACGCCGGCCGCTGCGTGGTCGAGCAGCGGCGGCTCTTCTTCCCGTTGGAGGGCGTGCTTCAGAATCACCTCTTCCAGAGGGGCGCCGCCATTGAAGCGCAGCACGCGAGCGCAGAGGCCGCCGATGGGGCGGGCGGCGACTTCGAGGACCCACGGCCCGTGCTCGTTTACTCTCAGCTCCGCGTGGACGGGACCATGGGTGAGGCCGAGAGCGGTGACGGCGCGCTGGATGGCTTCGCGCATGGCGACCTGGGCCGTCTCGGGCTCGCGCGAGGGGGTGAGGTAGATGGACTCCTCGAAGAACGGGCCTTCGAGCGGGTCGGGCTTGTCGAAGATGGCGAGGGTGCGCAGGCGGCCATTGGAGACGAGTCCTTCCAGTGCGAACTCGCGGCCGGGGATGTAGTCCTCCACCTGGATGAAGCCAAGGGCGGGGTCGCGGCCGCGGAGGATCTCGGGCGAGTCGAGGAGGCGGCGGATACGGCTGAAGGCGGCGAGAAACTCACCGGGCGAGTTGGCGCGGATGACGCCGCGGCTGCCGGAGAGGCCGAGGGGTTTGAGGACGCAGGGCCACGAGGCGCGGGAACAGGCTTCGGCGGCGCCGGAGAGGAGGGGGACGCGGAAGTAGGCGGGGACGGGCAGTCCCGCCTTGTGGAAGGCCTGGCGGGCGAGGTACTTATTGCCGGCGGCTTCGACGGCCTTTGGTGGATGGAACGGGAGGCCGAGGCGGTGGGCGATGTGGGCGGCGGCGAGAGCGGGTTTGTCACCGACGGCAACGATGCCGGCGGCGTCTGGGACCTGGCGGGCGAGGCGGGCGGCCGATTCGGCGGGGCGGTGGAACTTGAGGGGGAAGGCATGGTCGCGCCAGGGGTCGTCGAGACTGCCGCAGCGGTCGGTGGCCAGAACGGGCTCCAGGCCAAGGCGGACGGCGGCTTCGGCGAAAGCGCGGGTCTGGTAGCCGAGCTTGGAGGCGACGATGAGGACCTTCATGGAGGACCCTGAGCCTTGAAGCGGTCCCAATAGAAGGTGGGCGGCACGTTGAGGGAGCGAGCCGGTGTCCGGGCGCTCTTGAGGAAGGCCTCCATGCGGGCGAGGATCTTCGGCTCGCTGGCGGCGAGATCCTTGCTCTCCCGAGGGTCGGTGCGGAGATCATAGAGTTCGAGCGGAGCGCCGGGTTGCGGACGAACGACCTTCCAGCCGCCGTTGCGCGCGGCCTGCATCGGGATCTCGCCGGAGAAGCGCGACTCCTTTGCGATCCAGCGGGGCAGTTCCCAATAGAGCCATTCGGGAGCGCGGCGCTGCCGGCGGCCGAGCAGGGTGGGCGCCATGCTGATGCCGTCGATGCCTTTGGGCGGGGCCAGGCCGGCGATATCGGCCAGAGTTGGAAGCATGTCGCAGAAACTCCACTGGAGCGAACTGGTGGCGCCCCCGGGCACGCGGCCCGGCCAGCGGGCGATCATGGGCGTCCGGATGCCGCCTTCGTAGAGATTCTGCTTGTGGCCGCGGAAACCAGCGCTGGAGTTGAAGTAGTTCTCTCCGAGGATGCCGAGGGCGTTGCCATTGTCGCTGGTGAACACAAAGAGGGTGTTCCGCTCCTGGCCAATTCTGCGGACGAGATCCACGATCCGGCCCACTTCCCTGTCGAGCCTTGTCACCATGGCGGCATAGGCGGCCCGCATCTCGGGTTGGTCGGCGTAGCGGCTTGCGGGCATTGAGAAGCCCCTCTCCGGAAACTTGCCGCGGTACTCGGCGAACGAATCCTCGGGGACGAGCAACTCCCAATGGGGTATCGTCGAGGGCAAATAGCAGAAGAACGGCTGGCGGGCGTTTCGCTCAATGAATGCCAGCGCCTTGCCGGAGATGACGTCCTGGGAATAGGTTCCGCGCTTGCCGCCGGCGTTGGCCGGAAGCGGGTGCAGGTCATCGTTGTGGACCAGCACCGGGGTGTAGTAGTTATGCGCATGCGCCTGGTTGAGATAGCCGAAGAACTCGTCGAACCCCTTCCTGGAAGGCGCTCCGGGCGTATCCCGGTCACCAAGACCCCATTTGCCGTAACCGCCGGTGGCGTAGCCGGCCTGCTTGAGCAGCATCGGCAGAGTGACGTCGTTTTCCCGCAACGACTGCCCGCCCGTATTGTTGCGCACCGATGAGTGGCCCATGTGATAGCCCGTCATCAGCACGCTGCGCGAGGGAGCGCAGACGGTGCAGCCCGAATAGGCATCGGTGAAGCGGAGCCCTTCGGCCGCCAGGCGGTCGATGTTGGGGGTACGGATCAGCTTCTGCCCGTAACAGCCCAAGTCCCCGATGCCGAGGTCGTCGGCGACGATCAAGACGATGTTGGGGGCACGGGCTGCCCTTGCGCCTGCAAGCGCCGGGATCGTGGACGCCGACGTCAGAAGCGCCGCACTGTTGAGGAAGCCTCGCCGGGAGATGGATGACACGAAGGAATCGTATCATTCCGTGCACACGAACCCCGCGGGCGCAAACTGGACATTGCTCAACGAGAGCGACTTGTTCTTAGGTGGGAGAGGCGGGATTCCCGCCGGCCGCACAGGGAGCTGGGATGCAGGCATGAAGTACCTATGGAAGTCAGTGGAGCGCCAGCAGCGGATCCGGCAGGTGCTGGCGGAGTTGACGGACGAGACGGCGAAGCAGGACCTGGATGCGAACGCGCTGGCGGCGCGGAAGTTGAACCTGGACGTGCTGGACGAGAAGCAGAAGGCGAAGCTGCAGGCGCTGGGGGAAGCAACGAAGCTGCTGCCGGTGTTTGCCGGGCAATAGGAACGGGTCAGAGAAGAGCAACCTGCTCTTCGGTGGGCTCGGCTCAACAATACCAGGGCTCGTCGAGGTAGGGGATGGCGGCGCGGGGGAGAAGGTCGAAGTTTTCGGGAGGGGCGGCGCCGTGGGCGGCGTGCCAGATGAGGCGGAAGATGTCGCGGCGGGGCGTGGCGGCCCGTTGTTCCGTCGAGACGAGTTTGAAGATGCGCGAGGCGAGGGCGTCGAGGTCCGGGCCGGGGTGGGTCCAGCGATGGAGGAGGCCGGCGGGGTCGAAGCCGTTGAGAAAGCCTGGGGCATCGGGCAGCTCGAGGATGCGGGAGCCGGAGGGGATGAGGAGCCGGAGGGCGAGTTGGATGGGCGCGACGGCTTCGTCGAGGCCCTGTTCGAGGAGGGTGCGGAGCAGGTCGCGGTAGCCGCCGAGCGTGGTCCAGGGGGTGAAGGGGACGAAGGTGGGGTTGAGGGGAAGGCCGGCGGCGCGGGCGAGGCAGAGGGCGGCGAGGAAGTCCGCACGAGTGTGGCCCTTGTCGAGCTTCTCGAGAACGGCGTCCTCGGTGGATTCGACGGCGGTGGTGATGAGAACGCAGCCGGTGCGGGCGAGCGCGGGCAGCAGGTCGCGGTGGCGGAGGAGGTGTTCGATCTTGATGGTGACGTCGTAGGAGAGGCGAGGGAAGCGCTGGTGGAGGGATTCGACGATGCGCAGGGCGTGGGCGGGGCCGTTGAGGAAGTCGGGATCGCCGAAGGTGATATGGCGGGCGCCGGCCTCGACCTGGCGGCGGATGTCGTCGAGGACGACCTCGGCGGGCACGATGCGGAAGGCGCCGTTGTAGACGGGGACGACGGGGCAGTGGCGGCAGAGGTGCTTGCAGCCGCGGCTGGCCTCGGTGTAGCCGGTGGGGCGGCGTTCGGCGCCGATGCAGAGGTGGGCGTAGCGGTCGAGCGGGGGCAGGGTGGAGCGGTCCGGGGTGAGGAAGTGGAGGCGGTCGAGCGGGATGAGGGGCGAGGCGGGGGCGCCCTCGACGGCGGCGGTGAGGGCGGATTCGAACTCGCCGCCGATGACGGCGGAGAAGCCCAGCGAGCGCAGGTAGTCCTGGTTGATGGGGGCGTAGAGGCCGTAGGCGATGAGGCGGGCGGCGGGGTTCAGCTCCCGGACGCGGGCGACCACCGGCGCGGCGAGCCGGGTGGCGGTGTGCATGGGCAGGTGGAAGGCGGCGCAATCGGCCTGGCGGACGATGGCGGGCGGCAGCAGGCCGGCGGCGAGGTCGGCGGTATGGACCTGGTGGCCGCGGGCGCGCAGCCAGGCGGCGGGTGAGGCGAGGCCGAAGGGCTGGCGGCCGAGTTCGTAGGTGGAGATCAGGACGACGCGCATCGGCCTGACTCCATTATGACGGCTGGCGGCTCAGGAGCGGGCGGCAGGCGCGCGGGAAGACCACGCCGGCCGGGGCAAGGGCAAGCGTCTTGGTTCGGCGGGCGCGATGTAAAGCTCGCACAGAAGCGCGGCAAGGACATGGCGAAGATGCGCGAGGCGATCCTGCCGCCGATCGAAGGAAGCCCCTTGCCGCCCAGGTACAAGGACCACGCTCTCAGCGGTGAGTGGAAGCGCTTCCGCGGCTGGGGGCTCAGGAGCGGGCGAAGTAGAGCTGGACGGCGCGTTCCAAGTCCGACTTGGTGACCTGAATGGCGCGGCTCTCGTACTGGCTGATGGCGCCAATGATGTTGAGGATGTCGAGCGGGTAGCAGGCGCGCAGTTCGGTACGGCCGCCGGAGAGGCAGAGTTTGCGGAGGTATTCGGCGCTGTCGTACTCGACGGGAACGTTGCGGGTGGAGACGACGCGCTGGAAGATCATGTCGAAGACCTGGGGGGCGACGGGCTCGACCTCGATCTTGTTCTGGATGCGGCGGAGGAAGGCTTCGTCGGCGAGGTCGGAGGGGTCGAGGTTGGTGGAGAAGACGACCATGAGCTCGAAGGGGATCTGGAACTTCACGCCGTAGCGCAGGGTGAGGTAGTCGACGCGGCGGTCGAGGGGGACGATCCAGCGGTTGAGGAGGTCGCGGGGGCTCATGAGCTGGCGGCCGAAGTCGTCGATGATGAAGATGCCGTTGTTGGCCTTCATCTGGAGGGGGGCGGCATAGATGCCGGAGGACTCGTCGAGGCGGAGCTCGAGCATGGAGGGGATCAACTCGCCGCCGACGACGATGCAGGGGCGTTTGCACAGCACCCAGCGGGGGTCGAGATCGGGATCGTCGAGCTCGATGCGGTGGTGCACGACGGGGTCGTAGAGGCTGAGGATCTGGTTGTCAACCTCGACGGCGTAGGGGATGAGGACGGCGTCCTGGTAGACGCGCAGCATGCGCTCGGCGATGGAGGTCTTGCCGTTGCCGGAGGGGCCGTAGAGGAAGATGGAGTTCTGCGAGATGAGGGCGGGGCCGAGCTCGTCGAGCAGGCGGTCCGGCACGACGAGATCGGAGAAGGCGGCGCGCAGGGCGCGGCGGTCGATGCTGATGCGGGCGGCCTGGCGTTTGGTGGCGGCGGCGTAGTCCTTGAGCGCGACGGGGGCCGAACCGGCGTACTGGGAGATCTGAAAGCGGTCGGAGGCGAGCTGTTTGCCGGCCTGGGAGAGGGTGAACTGGTAGTCGTTGCCCAGCATCCCCTTGATCTCGATGATCTGCTGGCTGCGGAGGTGGCGGAAGGCCTGGTCGAGGATGGGCAGCGACAACCGCAGGGCCTTGCCGAGGCTCTCCAGGCTGCTAAAGCCCTCGAGCATGGTGCGGCGGAGCATGAGGTCGATGACCAGGGACTGGGAGATCCCGAGCTCCTCCAGGGTTTGGGGGACGCGGGGTGCAAAGCTGGCGCGCAGACCGGCAAGGGAGGTCATGACAGGCATCTATCGGCAGGAAGGCCGGTTCGGTTTAGCGTTTGTTGCCTGCACGTTCCGGGCTTTGGGAGCGTCTCCAGCTAGTGGAATGGTGTATTTGCGCATACTTGCGGCGCTGGTGACGCTGGCCGGCGGGCTGGTTGGCGAGGAGAGCGCCGCGGGGCTCTACAAGAAGGCCCGCAAGGCGCACGAGAAAGGTGACAGTGCGAACGCCTATCTGTTGTCTTCTCAGGCAGTTGCCAAGGATCCGCAGAATCAGGAGTACTGGACTTTTTCACAGGCCGTGCGCAGCCAGGGCGTGGCGCGGCTGAAGCTGGACCTGGGCCCGGCGGCGGCGCCCGAGGCTGTGGCGCCGGAACTGCCGCCGATCACGGATGAGGACTTGAGAGAGGCCCGGCAGGCCCAGCCGCCGCCGGTACTGGCAGGGGCGCCGGGCGTGCGGAGCTTCAATCTGCGCGGCGACGCCAAGAAACTGTTCGAGGACGTGGCGGCCGCATTCGGATTGCTGGCGGTGTTCGACGCGGATTTTCAGCCGGGGCGGCCGGTGCAGTTCCGTGTAGAGAACGTGGATTGGAAGCAGTCGCTGCGGGCGCTGGAGGCGCTGACCGGATCGTTCATCGTTGCCGTGAACCAGAAGGTAGCGCTGGTGGCCAAGGACACGACGCAGAAGAGGGCGGAGATCGAACCGGTGATGTCGGTGGTCGTTCCATTTCCCGAGCCGCTGTCGCCGCAGGACTTGCAGGAGGCGGCGCGGGCGGTGCAGTCGACGTTCGACATGACCAAGATGGGCCTGGACAACACGCGGCGGATGATCCTGTTCCGGGACCGGGTGTCGCGGCTGAAGCCGGCGCTGGAGTTGATGCGGCAGTTGATGGTGCACAGGGCGCAGGTGGTGACGGAGGTGGAACTGCTATCGGTGAGCGAGGAGTCGACGCTGAACTACGGCGTCAAGTTCCAGAGCACCTATCCGTTCACCTGGCTGGGGACGCAGAGGCCGCTGGGGCCAGCGCAGGCGCCGGCGGCGCCGGCGGGCTCATTCGGCGGAGGAACGCTGGGCGGGGGGAAGTCGCTGATGGGGCTCGGGCTGACGGAAACGGGGCTGTTCGCCAGCGCTTCGAAGGGACAGGCGACGGCGGTGGTGCGGGCTGAACTGCGGGGACTGGACGGGCAACCGGCGCAATTGCACGTGGGGGATCGGTATCCGATTCTGACGGCGGGCTACTACGGGGACACCTCGGGACCCGGAACGGTGTACAGGCCGCCGCCGACGGTGAATTTTGAGGATCTGGGGATCGTGCTGAAGGTGACGCCGCACACGCACGGCTCGGACGAGGTGACGCTGGAGTTGGAGGCGGAGTTCAAGACGCTGACGGGGCGGGCGGAGAACGGCATCCCGGTGATTTCGAACCGGAAGTTCAGCACGAAGGTACGGATGAGCACACGGGAGACGGCGATCATTTCGGGGCTGGTGATGGAGACGATCAGCCAGAGCTGGAGCGGGATTCCGGGACTGGCGTCCATCCCGGCGCTACGGATGAACGACAAGTCGGGCAACCGCGCGCAGTTGCTGCTGACGCTGAGGCCGCGAGTGGTGAGCCTGCCGCCGTTTGAGCAACTGACACCGGCGCTGTGGGCGGGGAGCGAGACGCGTCCGCTGACCCCGCTGGACTGAGAGGTTGACGGTTGACGGGGACAGCCTGACCCGTCCCAGCGGCACTTTTCTGGCAAACGGCTGGCAACATGGGCCGAAACGGAGGCGGATCGACGGCCCCTGGTCCACTCCTGGGCCGGGGTGGTTTCGGCTTGCCCTTTGTTTTCAACACCCGCCTTGCATGGCGTGGGGAGGATTTCACCCGATTTGCAAAAAAGGTGCGGTGGGACGGGTCAGGCTGTCCCCGTTATGATGGAAGCATGTCGAAGATGCTTGAGGAGATCCGGGAGCAGCCGGAGGCTCTGGAGCGGACGTTGAAGGCGGAATTGCGCGGCGCGGAAAAACTGCGGGCGAGGTTCGAGAAAGAGCGGCCGCGGTTTGTTGTGCTGGCGGCGCGGGGCACGTCGGACAACGCGGCGCAGTTCGGGCGTTACCTGATTGAGATTGTGGCGGGGATTCCGGTGTCGCTGGCGGCGCAGTCGGTCTCCACGCTCTACAAGGTGAGCCTGCGGATGGAGGGGGGCCTGGTGGCGGCGGTGTCGCAATCGGGCGAATCGACCGACACCAACGTGGTGCTGGAAGAGGCGAAAAAGCACGGCGCGTTCACGATTGGGATCACCAACGAGTCGTCGAGCACGCTGGCGCGGATTGCAGACCACGCGATTCTGGTGCGGGCGGGGAAGGAAAAGAGCGTTGCGGCGACCAAGACGTACACGGGGCAGTTGATGGCGTTTTACCTGCTTGCGTGGGCATTGGGCGCAGATCTGGATATTGACGACTTGAGGCGGCTGCCGGCGCTGGCCGCGGCGGCGCTGAAGCTGGAGGATGAAGTAGCGGCGCGCGCCGAACGCTACCGATTCATGGACCACGCGGTGGTGATCGGGCGGGGGCTGAATTACGCGAACGCGTTCGAGTGGGCGCTGAAGCTGATGGAGACCAGCTACATCGTGGCGGAGCGATTTTCGCAGGCCGACATCCTGCACGGGCCGATCGCCATGGTCGACCAGTCGTTCCCGGTCTTCCTGCTGGCGCCTCCGGGCGTGACGGCGCCGGTGATGAGAGAACTGGCGGACAAGCTCGACGGCCTGAAAGCAGAGACGCTGGTGTTGACCGACAGGTCCAACAACCTCGCTCCGAAGGGCGCGCTGCGCATCCCGGCATCCCTGGCACACAAACCGAAGCGGGGCCGCGCGGCGCTGCCGGCGGACCTCTATACGCCGATCCCCTACATCATCCCGGCGCAGATGTTCGCGGCCAAACTGGCGGCGGTGAAAGGGCTGAACCCGGATCAGCCGCGCGGGCTGTCCAAGGTCACGCGGACACTGTAAGACGATACAAGGCAATCATGAAATTTCGAAACGCATTATTCGCACTCGCGCTGACTGTTCCACTGGTCCGCGCCGAAGAGAAAGTGGTGGGCGGGCCGTTCGTCGTCAACGCGACCAACCGTGGCGCGACGGTGGGCTGGGTGGTGGAGACCGGGGAGGTGCGGGTGAACGCGGTCCGCAGCGTGCCGGTTCTGGCCTCGCGGCACATCTCGATGATGGGGCTGAAGGCGGGCGAGACAGTGAAATATAGCCTGCCGAACGGCGCCGAGGGCAGCTTCAAGGTTCCGGCGACGGGCCCGGCGTCATTTCAGGCGGTGGTCTTTGGGGACACGCGGACACGGCACGACCTGCACCGCAAGATCATCGAGGCGATCACGAAGCTGTCGCCCGACTTCGTGGCCCACACCGGCGACCTGGTGACGGACGGCTACGACACGGAGCAGTGGCCGCGCTTCTTCGAGATCGAGAAGCCCATGCTGGAGAAGACGGCGTTCTACCCGGCGCTGGGCAACCACGAAAGGAACAGCCGGCACTTCTACGACTTCTTTGCGGTGACGACGCCGTACTACTCGTTTGACTGGGGCCTGGCGCACTTTACGGTGATCAACACGGACCTGGGCAACGTAGCGCTGAGCGCGACGGCGAAGGAGGCGTTCTGGGCCGAGCAGAGCCGCTGGATGGAAGACGACCTGGCCAAGGCGCAGAAGGCCGAGTTCCGGTTCGTGGTGATGCACCATCCGCCGTTCACGGCGGTGAAGAGCCGGCAGGGGGGCAACCAGGCGGTGGTGGCGCTGCTTCCGCTGTGGGAGAAGTACCGGGTGGCGGCGACATTCGCCGGCCACGACCATAACTACCAGCACCACCTGAAGAACGGCGTGCACCACATCGTGACCGGCGGCGGCGGCGCGCCGCTGTACCCGGTGGACGCGCCGATCGAGGGCACGACGCAGAAGGTGGAGAGCACGGAGCATTACGTGCGGCTGATGGTGGAGCCGGGCAAGGCGAGGATCCAGGCGGTGGCGCTGGACGGCCGCATCCTGGACGCGTTCGATCTGGCAGCCGCGCCGGCAGCCAGGTAGCCGCGTCCAAAGCCGCGGCGGCGAGGATTGGGATACACTTCATTCTTCGCCATGCCGCTTCACTTCATCGACTACACCGTGCTGGCCGTCTACTTCGGCTTCGTGCTGGGGATCGGCTGGTTCCTGAGAAAGAACGTCACGTCGAGCTCGGACTTTCTGACCAGCGGGCACTCGTTGCCGCTGTGGATCACCTCGCTGGCGTTTCTGGCGGCCAACATGGGCGCGCTGGAGATGATCGGGATGTGCGGGTCGGGCGCCAAGTACGGCATGATGACCTCGCACTTCTACTGGGTGGGGGCGATTCCGGCCATGCTGTTCGTGGGCGTGTTCATGATGCCGTTCTACTACGGCAGCAAGGCGCGCTCGGTGCCGGAGTACTTGAAGCTGCGTTTCGACGAGAAGACGCGCGGCTTCAACGCGATCACCTTCGCGGTGATGACGATTTTCAGCTCGGGCATCTCGATGTACGCGCTGGGCATTCTCTTGCAGGCGATCTTCGGCTGGAGCTTCACATTCTCCGTGCTGGCGTCGGCGGGCATCGTGCTGGCCTATACGTACCTGGGCGGGTTGTCGAGCGCGATCTACAACGAGGTGTTGCAGTTCTTCCTGATCGTGGCCGGGTTCGCGCCGCTGGCGATCCTGTCGGTCGAGAAGGCGGGCGGGTGGGCGGGCGTATCGTCGCGGCTGAGCCCGGTGATGACGGAGTCGTGGCGGCACATGGGGAAGGCATCGGACAACCCGATGGGCGTGGAGATCATGGGGCTGATCATGGGCCTGGGCTTCGTGCTGAGCTTCGGCTACTGGTGCACGAACTACCTGGTGGTGCAGCGGGCGATGGCGGCGCGGAACATGACGGACGCGCGCAACACGCCGATTGTGGGCGCGTTCCCGAAGATGCTGGTGCCGTTCATCGTGATTGTGCCCGGCATCGCGGCGGCGGCGCTGGCGACGATGGGCATCGGCTACGCCATCCCGCTGAAGAACGGCGGACCGGACTACGACAAGGTGCTGTTCACGCTGATGCAGCAGTTTTACCCGTCGGGGATGCTGGGCATCGGGCTGACGGCGCTGGTGGCGTCGTTCATGTCGGGGATGGCGGGCAACGTGACGGCGTTCAACACGGTGTGGACCTACGACATCTACCAGAGCTACATCCGCAAGAACGCGCCGGACTCGCATTACCTATGGATGGGGCGCATGGCGACGATTTTTGGAACGGGGTTGTCGATCGGCGCGGCCTACCTGGCGCAGTCGTTCAACAACATGATGGACTTCCTGCAACTGATCTTCGGCTTTGTGAACGCCCCGCTGTTCGCCACCTTCCTGCTGGGCATGTTCTGGAAGCGGGCGACCGGCAACGGCGCATTCACCGGACTGCTGGCGGGGACGGCGGCGGCGGCGGCCACCTACGGGCTGACGCTGGCGGAGGGCAAGGGCGGCTTCCTGGGCGTGGTCGAGACTTTCCCGTCGTCGATGGCGCAGAACTTCTGGGTGGCGATCAACGCCTGGACGGTCTGCTTCGTGGTGACCATCGCGGTGAGCATGATGGGCAGGGCGCGGGCGGAGGAGGAGCTGGTGGGTCTGGTCTACGGTGTAACGAAGCACGAGGCGGAAACGGCGGTGTGGTACAAGCGGCCGGCGGTGCTGGCCTCGCTGGCCGCCGCGGTCTGCATCGCATTGAACTTCGTGTTCTTCTAAAGGAAACTCCATGCTCGACCTAAGAAAGCCCGCGGGGTACTTCTTCCTGCTGCTGGGGGCCATCATGACGGCCGCCGGCACGCTGGCGGATTTCAAAGCGCCGCTGCTGGGCATCAATCTGAACCTCTACTTCGGCATCTTCGCCATCATCTTCGGGGGCGTGTTCCTGTGGCTGGCGCGGCGCGCGTAAAGCACTATCACGCGCCGGGCCGCGTCAACCTGATCGGCGAGCACACCGACTACAACGGCGGGTTCGTGATGCCGATCGCCATCGGCCTGGGGTGCGACGCGCGGTGGTCGCCGGTGCGGAAGAAGGAACTGCGGCTGGTTTCGGCGCAGTTTCCGGGGGAGCTGGCGTATTCGCTGACGGGCATTTCGTCGATGGAGAAGACCGGGACGTGGGCGGACTACGTGCTGGGCGTGGCGCGCGAAATCCTGGCGCTGGGCATGGAGATCAAGCCGGCGAAGCTGACCGTCGACGCGACGGCGCCCACCGGCAGCGGGCTGAGCTCGTCGGCGGCATTGGAGGTGTCGAGCGCCCTGGCGCTGCTGGACGGCCGCGAGCTGCCGAAGATCGAACTGGCACGGCTGTGCCAAAGGGCCGAGCGCAACTTCGTGGGGCTTCCGTGCGGCATCATGGACCAGTACGCCGCGGTGCATGGCGAGGCGCACCGGGCCATCATGCTGGACTGCCGCTCGGTGACGCACCGGCTTGTTCCCATCCCCGATGGCGCCGAGGTGGTGGCGGTGAACACGATGGTCAAGCACGAGCTGGGCTCGTCGGCCTACCGGCAGCGGGTGGCCGAGTGCCAGGAGGCGCTGTCGCACTTCCCCGGAAAAGCCGCGCTGCGCGACGTGACGCTGGCCGAACTGGAACGGGCGGCGGCGAAGATGGCCGAAACGCCGCTGGCGCGGGCGCGGCACAACATCCTGGAGAACCTGCGCGTGGAGGGCTTCCACCAGGCGGCGGTGGCAGGCGACCTGCCGCTGATGGGCAAACTGATGGTAGAGTCCCACCGCTCGCTACAGCACGACTACGAGGTGAGCTGCGAGGAATTGGACTTCCTGGTGGACACGGCGCTGACGCTCAATGGGGTCCACGGCGCGCGCATGACGGGCGGCGGCTTCGGCGGATGCACGGTGAACCTGGTGGCGCCGGGCGCGGTGGAGGCGTTCGAGCGGGAGATCAAGGCGCGCTACCAGACGAGGTGGGGCTTGGACCCGGCGGTGTACCGCTGCACGCCTTCGGCGGGGGCGCGGCGCGTCGATTGACCGGGATTACTTCGCCTCCGCCGGCGCGGCGGTAATGAGGCCCGCGGCGCCGAGCTTGCGAAGGTTGTCGTTCCATTCGCGGGCGGCGGTGTCGAGCAGTTTGTTGGCTCCGGCGATGCCGGGGGTGTAGCGCTTTTCGTATTCGGCCAGCAGGGCCATCTGGGCGGCGGTGGGGGCGGAGTTGCCGCCGGCGATCTGCCCGAGGAGCCCGCTCAGGTCCTCGGCCAGCATGGGCGCGTCTTCCAGGCGGCTGCCGCCGGGTTTCATGCCGAGGGGCGCGCTGACGCGGTCGATCTCCTGGATGTAGCCGGCGGTGACCTTGGCCCAAGCCGCGGCCTGAGCGGGCGCCTGTTCAGCGGCGGTCTTGTCGATGGCTTGAAGCTGCGTCCGGAGGCCGTCCATGCGTTTGAGGGCGGAGTTGAGAGTGGAGACCATGTCGCGCAGCCTGAGGGCGGCGTCGCGTTGGGCGGCGAGGTCCTGCGGGGTGGACTTGAGGGCCGGGTCGAGCTGGATTTCGATCCTGGTTTCGAACTTCCCGGCTGCGGTGGTCAGGCGGGCGGTATAGATCCCAGGCACGGCCTGGGGGCCGCGCGGCCCGCCGCCGAACTCCACTTCCCGCGGGCTGGGCGGAACGCGGAGCGCCGGTCCGTCGTAGCGCAGGTCCCAGGCGACGCGGTTGACGCCGGCGTCGCGGGGGAGCTTGTCCACGGTGCGGATTACTTTTCCGGCGCCATCGAGGATCTCCAGCTTGAGCGGGGCCTTGGCGTCCAGTTTCTCCTTGAGGTAGTAAGAGAGGATGGCGCCGTAGGGCGGATTGGGCCCGGCGAAGACGCGATTGCCGATGCCGTAGGCGCGCATGGGCGTGGCGTAGCGCCAGGCGGGGCGGGGGTCGAACAGATGGGCGGGGCCGGCGGCGATTTCGGCGGTCATGCGCTGCAGAGGCGCAATGTCGTCCAGGATGAGGACGCTGCGGCCGTGGGTGGCGAGGATCAGGTCGTTCTCGCGGGGGTGGATGACGATGTCGTGCACGGCGACCTTGGGCATGTTCTTGAGCAGCAGGGGCTGCCAGTCCGCGCCGCCGTCCCAGGAGGCGTAGAGGCCGAGTTCGGTGCCGGCGTAGAGCAGCTTCGGGTTCTTCGGATCTTCGCGGACGATGTGGACGTAGGCCTTTTCGGGCAAGTTGCCGCTGATGCGGGTGAAGGACCTGCCTGCATCGAGCGTCTTGAAGATGTGCGGGCGGTAGTCGTCGAGCAGGTGGCGGTCGAAGGCGACGTAGGCGGTATCGGGCGCGGTACGGGAGGGTTCGACGTGGGAGACGGGCGAGCCGGCGGGAATGCCGGGGACATTAGCGGCGACGTTGGTCCATTGGCGGCCGCCGTTGGCGGTGACCTGGACGTTGCCGTCGTCGGTGCCCACCCAGATGAGTCCGGCCTTCAGCGGAGATTCGTTGACGGAGATGATAGTGCAGTAGTTCTCGGCGGTGGAGTTGTCGTACCAGACGGGGCCGCCGGCGGACTTGAGCTTCTCCGGGTCGTTGGTGGTGAGATCGCCGCTGATGGGCTCCCAGCTCTTGCCGAAGTCGCGGGTCTGGAAGAGCACGTTCCCGCCGAAGAAGACGGAGCTGGCGCCGTGGGGAGAGCCGATGATGGGGGTGTTCCAGTTAAAGCGGTACTTGAGCGTGGCGACGCGGCCGGAACGGGGCTGGGGGCTGACGCTCTGCTGCTCGCCGCTGCGCAGGTCCTGGAGGATGATGGAGCCGCCCTGCGACTCGGAGATGACGATGTCGGGATCGCCGGGGCGCGAGTAGGCGTGGAAGCCGTCGCCGAAGCTGACCATCCGCCAGTGCTCGTTGAGGATGCCGGTAGAGGACCTGACGCGCGAGGGGCCGGTCCAGGTGCCGTTGTCCTGCAGGCCGCCGGTGACTTGGTAGAAGGGCGCCCGGTCGTCGGCGTGGATCTGGTAGAACTGGCCGAGCGGGATGTTGTTGACGACGTCCCAGGTTTCGCCGCGGTCGTAGCTGACCGAGA
>JACRBC010000134.1 GCA_016213245.1 Candidatus Solibacter usitatus
AGAACTTCTCGCTCATGGACTCCTTGTCGAGGACGCGGAGAACGGCGTCCTCGCCATGGATGGTGGGCATGATGGAGACGCGGAAGTCGATGAGGCGGTTCTTGTAGCGGACGCGGAAGCGGCCGTCCTGGGGGATGCGGCGCTCGGCGATGTCGAGCTCGGACATGACCTTGATGCGGCTGATGATGGTGGAGTGCCAGTCCTTGGCGATGGGCGGCATGGCGTAGTGGAGGACGCCGTCGATGCGGTACTTGATGGCGACTTCCTGGTCGCGGGTTTCGATGTGGATGTCGGAGGCACGGCGTTCCAGGGCGCTGTAGATGGTGGTGTCGACAAGCTTGATGACGGGGGCGATTTCGGCGTCGGCGGCGGTGAGTCTTTCGATGGAGAGGGTCTCGTCGGCGCCCTCCTCGTCGCCGACGACGTCGAGGGCGAAGCCTTCGGTGACCTCTTCGAGCACGCGCTGGGACTGCTCGGTCTTCTTGAGCAGGTCGGCGATTTGGGAGAGGGTGGCGACCTTGACGCGGAGCTTCTTGCTGAGCAGGATGGAGAGCTCGTCGATCAGGTTGAGGTGGCGCGGGTCGGCCAGCGCGATTTCCAGTATTCCGTCGGAGGCCTCCAGCGGCACGAAGTTGTAGCGGAACATGAGGTCCACGGGGATGGACTTGAAGAGGTCGTGGTCGATGCGGGTGGTTTTCAGGTCGACGAACTCACAGCGGTAGCGGGCGGCGAGGCGGCGGGCCTGATCGGCTTCCTGCGCGGGGTCGACGGTTTTGGTGAGGTCGGTGGCCATTAGTTGAAGGACTCCGCCAGAGAGAAGATGGGCAGGTAGAGAGAGACGAGGACGAAGGCGACAAAGCAGCCCATGAAGATCATGATGGCCGGCTCGATGAGGGAGAGCGCGGCCTGCATGCGGGTATTGACGTCGTCCTCGTAAAACTCGGCGACGCTGTTGAGCATGGAGGGCAGGGCGCCGGTGGATTCGCCGACCTCGATCATGTCGATGGCCAGCGGGGGCATGATGCCGGTGGAGGCGAGGGAGCCGGAGAGGGGTTGGCCCTCCCGGACCATCTTCTGGGCCTGGGCGAGGGCGTTGCGCAGCAGCGGGCTGCCGACCGATTGGGCGGCGGTTTCCATGCCCTGGACCAGGGGGATGCCGCCGGTGAGCAGGGTGCTGAGGAGGCGGGCCAACTGGGCGACCTGGTACTTGATCCAGATCTCGTTGAGGATGGGGGTCTTCAGCTTGAGCCGGTCGGCCCAGGCCTGGCCCTGGCCGGTGTGCAGGTAGTAGCGGATGGCAATGATGGCGGCGACGAAGCCGATGGCGCCGGCCACGATGTAGGTTTCGGCGGCCTGGCCGATGGCCATCAGGATGCGGGTGGGCGCGGGAAGGGTGGCGTTGGTGGTGGAGTAGAGCGAGGCGAATCTGGGCACGACGAAGGTGACCAGGAAGACGATGAGCAGGAAGACGAGAGTGATGAGCACGCTGGGGTAGAGCAGCGAGAGCATGATTTTCTTGCGGACGGCGAGGGCGAGTTTCTGGTAGTTGACGTAGCGGTCGAGGACCTCGCCGAGGGCGCCGGATTTCTCGCCGGCCATGATGGAGGTGGTGTAGATGGCGGGAAAGACGGTCTGGCGGCGGAAGGCGTCCGACAGCAGGGAGCCTTTGCGAACGTCGTCGCGGATGGCCTTGACGATGGGGGCGAGCTTGGGGCCGGTGAGGCGCTCGGCGAGCAGGTCGAGGCACTTGAGGATGGGCAGTCCGGCGCGGAAGAGGGTGACGAACTGCTGGTTGAAGATGAGGAACTTTTCCAGGTCCAGTTTCTGGCCCCGGCCGGAGATGCGGGCGGAGAAGCTGGTGAGGGCCTTGTGGGGCTTGATGGAGTAGACGAGGAAGCCCTGCTGGGTGAGGTGGTCGCGGAGCTCCTGCTCACCGGCGCCTTCCACCACCTGCTGGTGGATTTCGCCGCGGGCGTCAGCGTATTTGAGGGCAAACTCGGGCATTAGCGCGCGGCCTCCACGATTTCGACGCCGGGGGGCGGAGTGAAGCGGAAGATGTTGTCGTTCAGGGCGGGGTTGAGCTTCTCGCCGGTGAAGAGGAACTCCATGACGGTCGAGTCGACGCCGGTGACGAGCAGGCGGCGGATGATGTTGTCGGCGGTGACGGTGAACTCGACGCGGGTGTAGGGGAGTTTGTCGGACCTGGGGAGGGCGATGACGGTGGATTCGCCGCCCGAGTCGCGGAGTTCGAAGTCGCCGAAGTCGCGCTTGAAGTCGAGTTTGCCGAGCAGGAAGGCGAGAGGGGCGCGGAAGTCGTCGATATCCCGGAGGCGGCTGTGCTCGGCGCGGTTTTCGGAAGGGGAATAGAACCAGACGGCCTTGCCGTCGCTCAAGAAGAGCTTGCCGGCGGGCGTGGTGTACTGCCAGCGCATGCGGCCGGGCTTGCGGAGCGAGAGGCCGCCGGATTCGACGCGCCGGGCGCGGCCCTGGGCGAGGTAGTGCTGTTCGAAGCGGACCTCGAGGGTGGCGGCGCGGTTGTAGCGCAGCTCGACGGCCTTGAGCAGGCCGGCCAGATCGCGCGCCGGGGCGGAGAGACACGCGAGCAGAATCAGGGCGGAGAGCCTCACATTAGGGCTAGACGATGCCGGGGCTTGGAACGTGCAGGCCGAGCGCGGCCCATTCGGACTGGGGGGTGGCGGGCCAGGGACGGCGCTCGCGCCATCGTTTGTTTTCAACAGCTTCCCAGGGTCGTTTTGTTTCTTCACATTTTGTGCCTGCCGGAGTGGGCGGGGGCGAGCGGGCAGGATGGGGTCAGAGGAGACGCAAGTGGGCTGAAGCGGAGGTTGGGGTACAAGGGTGGCGCCGGGGCGGGTGTGGACGGTGTTTGTGGAATGAGCGTACATCTGAATCTCCGGCGAGAGCATACACACTGGTTTCAAGCTTCTGACGCTCGTGCGGGGGTGTGGAATGGCTAAGTGGTTTGGGGTGAGGGGGATGGGGGGCGAAAATATATTTACGTTCGGCGTGACCGTTGGGGATGCCGCAGAGAGAAACGGCTCCGAGATTGCGCCCGGAGCCGTCGGCCCGGTGATGCTATCGCCGGGGCTGCTCATGCTCAGGCTACTGCGATCGCCGCCTGCTGTCAATGCGCACGAGCCCACGTGAAGCATGAGCCCACGGGTTTTGCCGTAAGCTGTGGGTGTGGCTCGTGTTATTTCCTACATAGACGGATTCAATCTGTATTATGGCCTCAAGGCGAAGCGAATGGAGCGGTTTCTTTGGCTTGATGTTCAGGCCTTGAGCGCCAATCTCTGTGTCGACGATCAGACGCTTGTGGAGACCGGCAATGCTAACCACTCGCGTGCCACCGCGGGCTATGGCACTCTTCCAGAGACCGCGCGCATCGCAAGGGTCTGCTTCATCAGTGCCGTTTTGGCCCACGAGCCGTAGCATTCACGCGATTCCTCCAACTGGAATTCAGTACAAAACCCGGCTGTTACGAGTTGCTCGCCCACATTCTCGATCACCTCGGGCCACAAGGCCGTCCGCTCGGCAAACTCCGGTCCCCCACGCTCGACAACCTCGTCTTGCACGCGGCTTTTGACATCGACCAGCCCTGCAGATCGGCACAGTTCCGGAAGATGGTCTGCCATCTCGTTGTCCCATCCGTTTGCTTGTCGCCACGCGAGGAATGCGCCATAGAACCGTTGGAACTCACGCGGAGGATTGGGAGCCCATTCGTTGGCCGCGTGGTTGTAGTCGAGAATGACGAGCACGCCGGCGGGTTTGGCAGCTTGTTGCATCTTCGAAATAGCCAGAGCAGGCTCTGCGATCCATTGGAGTGTCCGTGCGGCGGTAACTATGTCGAATTGCGCACGGAACGTCAAAGTCGTCGCGTCGCCACACTCAAACTGCAAGTTCGGATGCATGGCGTGTTCTGTTCGCGCTAGGTTAAGAAGCACCTCGTCTCGATCGATGCCGACCACGTGTCCATGTGGTCCAACAGCCTTCGCAATGCCTGCGGTAATCGCGCCGGTGCCGCAGCCAACATCAAGCACAAAAAGCCCTGGCCGCAGCAGTTCGGCAAGGCAGCGGTGGTCTTGCTGAAGGGTTCGTCGTCCGAGGATGCGAGGATCGGACCGGTGTGACTGAGCCAGCATATTCTTTTCAATATAGAACAGCACCGTCAGTTGGACGGGGCGCGGCTATCGCCCGGCGCGGACCTCGTTCAACAGATTGGGGTGCCGGTCGAGCACCATGAGGAGTTTTACCAGTGCGAGAGGCGGCTTGGTCTTGCCCTTCTCGTAGCGCGAAAAGGCATTGGCGCCGCCGCCAAAGATTGCGGCCGCCTGCCGCTGGTCGAGCGCGAGCTTCTTGCGGACACGAGCGATGAAGCCGGGATCGACAATGGAAGCGTTCACCCGCTTGTTGAACTCCAGCATCGCCGCGCTGACGCGTTTCGATTCCGCCGCGCCGAGGACGCTTTCCCCGCAGGCGGGGCAGAACGCGCCTCGTACGGCCGGAATCGTCGTCGTTTCGCCTTTGTAGGTGTATGGGATAACGCGCGTGCCCCGCACGAGCTTCCCTTCGCCGCAGGATGGGCATTTCATGGCATGGCTCCTTGGGCGACACAATCAGCGCGTTGACCAGGAGCGTCAGCTTCAGCTCCAGCAGCCGCGCGACCGGCGAGCGCCGAAACCGTGGCGCGGACCTTGCCCGCCGCGACCATGGCCTTGACGACAGCCAGACTGCAATGCGGCGGCCGTTTCTCCACAGCGTTACGTTAACCTCGTTGATTCATACTGGCAAGTTGGTGAATGAGGGCCGGGAAAGGGTGGAGAACCTGTCTTGTCCCTGAGAATTGAGGGTTCTGATGGATCAGCGATAGGCCTCGGAGCGGTGGCGGACGTTGAGAATCCGGAGGATTTCGCCGGTGGGCTTGAAGAAGATCCGGTAGTCTCCGATACGCAGGCGGAAGGCGCCGGCGTGTTTGCCGTGCAGGGTTTTGATGCCGGCGCGGGCCTCGGGGGGTCCAGTCGATTTTACGCGCCATTGTCCTTGAGCGGAAAATCGGCCATCGTCAGTCCGAACTCGGCCAGGACCTCCTCGTGGGGAATCGGCTTGTTGTGTTTCAGCGACTCCTCGGAGCGATCCAGAGCATCGCTCTCCTCACGCGTGAGCGGCTCGTCGTCGAGCGGCGCCTGAGCCAGCGACAGGGCCACCGGATCGACCATGGCTTCGAGCAAGCCCTGGACGGCGGCCAGTTGCACGGGCGGCAGTTGGTCGATGAGGGCATGGACTTGCTGGCGGGTATCGGCGTTCATCGGCTCTCCTTTCCCATGAGCTACTGGTCCCGTGCGCTACCGGGCCATGACCTCAGAAGAGTGAATCGGTGCAAGCCACTCTACTGTCAGCATACTCCAGTATGGGAGAGTCGCTTGACGTGAATTCGCCAGTCTGGCGGGGGGCGCGGCGGTATGGTTCCAGCTACTTGCCAGGCGCGGCAGGCGCAGGCCAGGCGCCGCCCCAGTCGGCTTTGCGGGCGACGCGCCAAGCGGGTTTGTCGCGCCGGGTGACCCGTTCTGTTTGCAGGCCGGTGGGGGTGCACAGCTTGAGCTCGATCAAGCCGGGGTGGACGAGGGGGGTGCGGAGGATGCGCGCCGGCGGGGTGTCGCGGGGCTCGCGGGCGGCGAGAAGGTAGGAGAACTTTTCGTCCTCGTAGCTGAGGTCGCCGCCTTTGGCGAGGCGGTGGGTTTTGGAGCGCTCGACGCGGACGGCGAAGTGGCACCAGTCGCCATCGGGCAGGGGACAATCGCCGGGGTGGGGACAAGGGGCGTGGATGTGGGCGCCGGCGGCGATGAGCTGGCGGCGGGCCTCGCGGATGATGCGGAAGCCGTCGACGGTGCCGGGTTCGACGAGCAGGAGGGCGTGGCGGGAGAGGGACCAGGCTTCGATGATCAGCCGTTCGCGCTCGCGGGGCGCCAGTTCGTTCAGGGCGTAAGAGATGGTGACGAGGTCGTGGGGGTCGAGGGGCGGCAGGCGGCAGAGGTCGGCTTGCAGCCAGCGGCCGGGGGAGAAGCCCTGCCAGCCGGGGTTCTGCTCGACGAGGGTGGCTGGGCAAGCAGCGAGCCAGGCGGCTGTGCCGGGTCCGGCGCCGAGGTCGAGCCAGGATTGGGGCTCGACGGGGAGTTCGCGGGCGGCGGCGGAAAGGGCGGCGAAGGTAGCGGGAAGACGGGTGACGGCGTAGGCGGCGCGGGCGAGGGGGGAGTCGAGGACGGCGGGCAGTCCGGCGCGGTAGGAGCGCGACATGGCCTCGGCGGCGGCGGCCAGGCCAGAGAGGCGGAAGGGGGCCGAGGCGCGCTCGATTTGTTCACGGAGAGCTTGAGGGATGTGGGCTGTTTGCATGAGGTTAGGGGGGCTTGCTCGACACCGGGAGGGCCAGTCTGCTATCCTACTACTGTCGAGGTTTCCCCAACAAAATCATGGCCAGCAAACCCGCATTCGCGACCGGGGCTCAGGTCGAGCATCCCAAGTTTGGTCCGGGCAGTGTACTGACGTGCACTGACCAGCATATCGTGATCAAGTTCGACGAATCCGGCGAGCGCAAATTCGTGCTGGAGATCGCGTTGCCTTCCATCAAGAAGATCGACCGGCAGCCGCCGGTCGACAAGAAGCGGGCGACGAAGAAGAAGGCAGCAGCCGCGGTTCCGGCGGCGGCGAAATAGCGCGGGCGCAAGAGAAAGCCGCGTGAGGCGGCGGGAGTCTCTGTTAGACTAGGGTTTCCCCTCGATGAAATTCGGCGTCGTCGTCTTTCCCGGCAGCAACTGCGATCACGACGCCTGGTACGCCACGGGTCACAACCTGGGGCACCAGGCGGAGTTCCTGTGGCATAGCGATACCAACCTCAAACAGTCAGACTGTGTGATACTCCCCGGCGGATTCTCGTACGGGGACTACTTGCGTTGCGGCGCCATCGCCAAGTTTTCGCCGATCATGACGGCGGTGAAGAGGTTCGCCGCCGAGGGCGGGCTGGTGATGGGGATCTGCAACGGATTCCAGATTCTGACCGAGTGCGGATTGCTGCCCGGGGCGCTGGTGCGGAACCGGGGGCTGAAGTTCATCTGCCGGCCGGTGCGGCTTGTGCCGGGCACGCTGAATTCGCCGTTCACCAACGCGCTGGAGGCGGGCAGGGAACTGGTGGTCCCGATCGCGCACGGAGAGGGCTGCTATACGGCCGACGAGCGGACGCTGGACGAGTTGGAAGCGGAAGACCGGATCGCGTTCCGGTACGTGGACAACCCAAACGGAGCGCAGCGGGACATTGCGGGCGTGCTGAACAGCGGGCGCAACGTGATGGGGATGATGCCGCACCCGGAGCGGGCGACGGAGCCGCTGATGGGATCGACGGACGGGTTGGGCGTCTTTCATTCGCTGGTGAGGGCTTTCGCCACTGAGGGCCGGTTATGAGACGAACAGTTCACCCGGTGTTTGATGGTTGCGGGGCTGACGGGTACCCGCTCCCTGACGGTCGCGGCTTTGACGGGTACCCGCTCCCTGACGGTCGCGGCTTTGACGGGTACCCGCTCCCTGACGGTC
>JACRBC010000135.1 GCA_016213245.1 Candidatus Solibacter usitatus
ACACCCCTCAGCGCCAATCAATCCCCATACGCCGGCCTCTCGCTGCGGTTTAGCTCACCGCGCGGTCGCACCCATTTCGCGGCTCGCGGCCCCACCCCCTCCCCAGTGAAAACCGCCGCGAATCGGATGCGACCTTTTGCAGTAACAGCCAACGCGATTATATTTTTCTCTGTTAACGTCCTTCTAATCAATTAGTTCCAGGAATCGCCAGGAACCACCCGAGCAGGTTCTCTATTCCACCCTCTAGAACTGTGCACGTAAGGAGACCAGTCCGCATGTGCACCACAAACCAGCCGCTCATCGACAGGACGGCGTTCCGTCTCAACAAGCGCTGCTTCTTTGACAAAACGAACCCGAAGGACCTCATCGTCCTGCACTTCACCGCCGGGTCGTCCGCCCGCAGCGCCTTTGAGACCTGGCGATCGGCCCAGAACGGCGTTTCAGCGCCCTATATTGTCGACACCGACGGCAGGATCTACGAGACCTTCGAGCCCGCATTCTGGTCGTTCCATCTCGGCGTGCAGGGCGAACCCTCGCGCCGCTGGACCCACGACAAGCGATCCGTCGGCATTGAAATCGTCAACGCCGGCCCGCTCAAACTCGACGGCGAACGGATGTTGTGGTGGCCCGGTAACTTCTCCTCGGAGTTCTGCAAGACGAACCAGGAAGCCGCCTATCTACGACAGGCATACAGAGGATTCGACTATTGGGCGGTGTTCACCGAGGCTCAACGGCTGGCTGTGTCGGCCCTCACCGGTCACCTCTGCCGGCGCTTCGGCATCCCGGCCCAACTCGCGTCGGAGACAAAGCGAGTCCAGTTCGACCTCAACTACTTCGCCACCTTCAAAGGCATCGCCGCCCACCAGAACTTCCGTCCGGACAAGTTCGACATCGGCCCGGCCTGGAATTGGAAAGGGCTGGACTTGCCTGCCCTGTGAGTTATCATGAGGCCAGATGAGCCCTCTCTCGCCGAGACTCCACCTCAAGGTTCAGCAGAAACAGATCCTCACGCCTGGGCTCGTCCAGATGGTCACCGTGCTCCAGTTGAACCGCCTGGAGTTGCGCGACATGATCGCTGAGGAAATCGCCCAGAATCCAGTGCTGGAAGACACGGGCGAGGGCGCCGAAGAACTGACGCCGGCCGAGGTTCAGGCGCTACTCGAAGCCGAGCGTGCTCCCGATCCCTCTGACGCGGCCGTCCTCCAGGTGACCAACGAAGCCGCCGCCGCAACTTACGAGGGTGAGTCGGACGGCTACGATGCCCCGGAAATCGCCGAGACCGCCGCCTCCGCCTCCTCCGACTTCGAGACCCAGGTCTCCACCGAAGCCGCCCAGGCGGCCGACCCCTTCGACCAGATCGACTTCGGTAGCTACTTCGAAGAATGGATGGACCCCGGCTTCCGCTCCCCCGCCGCCGAGGATCCCGACAAGCCCGGCTTTGAGACCTTCCTCTCCTCGCCGGTCACCCTCACCGAACACCTGCGCCACCAACTCGCCTTGCTGGTGATGGCTCCTGAGGTCCGCGATGCCGCCGATGCCATCCTCGGAAACCTCGATGACACCGGCTACCTGTCCATCCAGCTCGATGAGATCGCCCTGTCCGAGGGCTTCTCCCTGGAAGCCCTCGAATCCGCACTGGAGGAGATCCAATGCCTCGAGCCGGCCGGCGTCGGCGCCCGGTCCCTTCAGGAGTGCCTCCTGCTCCAACTCGAAAGCCGGAACGCCCGCGGTAGCGTCGCCTGGCAGATCGTTGAAAACCACCTCAAACTGGTGGAATCCAAGAGCGTCAAGGACCTCTGCCGTCTTCTGGGACGCCCCGCCGAGCACATCCTGACCGCCCTCGATGTCATCCGCCATCTCGACCCCAAGCCCGGTATCCGCTACTCCGGGCCCGGCGCCCGGCAGGTGGCGCCGGATGTTTACATCACCAAGGACGGGGAAGACTACATCATCCAGATCAGCGACGAGGACCTGCCCCAATTGCGGCTGAACGGCAGCTACCGCCGCCTGCTGGACCGGCAGCAGGAACCCGACAAGGAGACGCGCAACTACATCAAGGAGCGCTTCCAGTCCGCCCTGCAGCTCATCCGCAACATCGAGCAGCGCAAGCAGACCATCGTCAAAGTCTGCCAGGCGATCGTCGGCCGGCAGGCGGAGTTCCTGGAGCACGGCCTCGACCAACTGCGTCCCATGATGATCAAGGACGTCGCCGAGGAGATCGGGGTCCATCCCTCCACGGTCAGCCGGGCCGTATCCGGCAAGTACGCTCACACCCCCCAGGGTGTCTTCGAGTTGAGGTTTTTCTTCTCGGAAGCCGTCCAGGGGCCCTCCGGCGGCGGTATTCCGCTGCAGACCCTCAAGCGCATGGTGAAGAAGATGATCGACGAAGAAGATCCGGCCAAGCCCCTCACCGACGACCACATCGCCGTCCTCCTCCAGGGGCAGGGTATCGAGGTCACGCGCCGCACGGTTGCCAAGTACCGCGAGGACATGAAAATCCCCTCCACGCACCACCGCCGGGTCCGGAACTAAAGCCCTCGCCCGTCCATCCGATCTGTGCAAGAGAAAGGCAAGTCCATGAAAATCACCTTCACCGGAAAACAGGACAAGCTGAACCCATCGCAGCAACGCAAGCTCGCCATGGCTTTCGCCCGGCTCTCCAAGCTGTTGGAACGTCGTGGCGAAAAGGGAGCCCAGGTCATCCTGGGTTCCGAGCGCCACCTCCAGCACGCGGAGGTGCGCGTCAACTTCTATGACAACACCCTGGTCGGGGCGGGTGCCGCCACCGACCAGTTCACCGCCATGATGGACGCCGTCGAAAAGGTGGAGAAGCGGGCGCTCAAAACCCGGGAAAAGTGGCGCGACGCCAAACGGGACGGCGGAAAGCACACAGCCATCGCGCCCGTCTCCGCCCCGCCGGCCCGCAAGGCGGCAAAGCCCAAACCGGCGAAAGTAGTGCGCGCCGCCGCTAAACAGTCCGGCAAGCCCATGACCGTCGACGAAGCGCTTCTCGCCATGGAAGACGATCGCGATTACATGGTCTACCGCGACGCCGGAACCGACAAGGTGAGCGTCCTCATCCGCCGCCGCGACGGCAAAGTAGACCTCGTGGAAGCCTGATTATGCCCGGACGCGTCCCCAAACCCGAACTGGTCATCATCACCGGACTGAGCGGCTCGGGCAAGGGGACCGTGCTCAAAGCCCTCGAGGACAACGGCTATTACGCCGTCGACAACCTCCCCCTCGAGCTCATTCCCAAGTTCGCCGAGATCACCAAGGACTCCCCCACCATCCGCCGTGCCGCCCTCGTCGTCGACATCCGGGAGGGAGATAACCTGCAGCGCTTCCCAGACGTCTTCGCCCGGCTCAAACGCCGCACCGGCGCCCGCCTTCTCTTCCTCGACGCCGATGACGACACGCTCGTCCGCCGCTTCAGCGAGACCCGCCGCCCCCACCCGCTCGGCGCCGACCGCAGCGTCCTGCGCAGCGTCCGCGATGAACGCCGCCGCCTCGACCCCATCCGCGCCCTCGCCGACCACGTCATGGTCACCTCGGAGATGAGCGTCCACCAACTGCGCAAGCGCATTGTTGAGAACTTTGGCGGCAAGGAGGACTCCCGCCTCAACGTTTACCTGGTCAGCTTCGGCTTCCGCCACGGCGTGCCTGCGGAAAGCGACCTCGTCTTCGACGTCCGCTTTCTCCCCAACCCCCACTACATCCCCGAGTTCCGCGAGCAGTCCGGCAAGAACCCCGGCGTCTCTCGCTACATCCGCAGCTTCCCCCAGACCGGCGAGTTCATCGATCGGCTCTCCAGCCTGCTCCTCTACCTGATCCCGCACTATATCACCGAGGGCAAGACCTACCTCACCATCGCCGTCGGTTGCACCGGCGGGCGCCACCGCTCCGTCATGATGGCCGAGGAGATCGGGCGGCGGCTCCGCAAGGCGGGCCACCCCGTAAAGACCTCCCACCGCGACATCGAGAAGAGCCTGGCTTAGTGTGCCGCGGCGGTCCTGAGCGGCTCCAACTGCGGCGCCGCTAACGCCCCGGCCTGCTGCGGCTCCGCCGGGCCCGTCAGCTCAACCGCCATTCTGCGGACGGCCAGCGCCAGCGCGGTGCCGCTCGTCAGGGCCCTGAGCCCCGTGTTGTGCAGAGTGAAGTAGTCGTTTGGGACAGTCCAGGCGATCTTGCGCTTCAGGACCTTCTCCACTTCCTGTACTTGCAGCGCATCGCGCTTGGTGACCCGGTTCAGCGCCAGGTGCAGGCTTCCCGGGGCCAGCCCCAGGCTCATCAGCGCCTGAATGCTCCGCCCCGCCAGGTGCAGGCTCGCCAGCTCCGGGGTCGTGACGGCAACCAGGCTGTCCAACTCCGGGATGAACGAGAGCGTCAGAATGTCCGCCGCGCAGGGCAGGTCCAGCAACACCCAGTCGAACTCACGCCGCATCGTCTCCACCAGCCGCAGCAACTCCACGGTGGGAACCCGTCCGGCTTCCGGCCGTGCGGGAGCGGGCAGGATACTGATTCCGTTCGAAAGAACCAGTCTGGATTCCCAATTGGAAGGCTCTTCGTTCCGCGCCAGAGCGGCCAGCGCGTCCACCACGCTCCAGGCTTGCTGCCTCACCCCTGCCCACGCCGAAGACGTGCCCGATTGGAAGTTCAGATCCACCAGCAGCACGCGCTTGCCCGTGTGCCGTCTCACCGCGAAGGCCGTCTGAGCCACCAGCGTCGACGCCCCGGAGCCGGGCTTGCCGCTGGCGAAGCCGAGTACCCGGCCCAGCGCCTGCGCCGGCCCGCCCGCTCGCGCCGTACAGTGCCGCCTCAGCCGCCCATGCACAACCTGGAGCGTATCCTCTGGGAAGGGGCTGGCCAGGTAGTCGAATGCCCCCGCCCTCAATAGCGGCAGCACCGCCCCAGGCCGGTTTTCGGCGGCGAAGGCCACCAACGGGCACTCCGCCGCCGCCGCCTCCAAGTCCTTCAGCCACCCTACCGCTTGATCCGCGTCACTGGCGTCCAGGAACACACAGTCCGGGCGAACTTGGGCCTTGAGCGCGGTGAACCGCTCCGCGCCTGGCAGGGACTCAAGTTGGGCGACGACCTCGAATCCCCCCTCCTCTTCCAGGCGCGAGCGGATCTCCGACGCCAGTTGCCCGGCTGGCGCCACCAGTACTGTACGCAATCTGAATGCGCCCATGGCATGATGATAGGAGCACCTGCCGGTCCATTCTTCACCTCCCCGTAACCCAAACAAACCACGAAGATTGACTACGGCGAACGTCCTACTCCCAATAGGCAGAGAGACAGTATGTCCCCTATCCGGGTGAAGAAGTGTCCCAACTGCGACGGGGCAGCATTTTCTCATTCAGAAAAGAGCCTGAGCTGAAGTTTGATTCTCATGGCGGATGAGCCTGAAGCGAGGCGTCGCTTCAGGGCGATGGGGGCTTCTCCTTTCTGCCGGTGCGGCCGGGCGGGGGATGGGGGTCTGGGGGA
>JACRBC010000137.1 GCA_016213245.1 Candidatus Solibacter usitatus
ACACCCCTCAGCGCCAATCAATCCCCATACGCCGGCCTCTCGCTGCGGTTTAGCTCACCGCGCGGTCGCACCCATTTCGCGGCTCGCGGCCCCACCCCCTCCCCAGTGAAAACCGCCGCGAATCGGATGCGACCTTTTGCAATAAATAAAGTCGGCCCAGCTTCCCCCCTCTTTTCAGTCACCTGCGGGCCCACCCCAAAATCGACCGTCAGGTTTCCCCCACGCCCGTTGTAAAACCGCTTCGTAATGAGCGTCACGCGCCAACTCGCAACCCTGCCCCACTTCACCCCCGCTCCGCCCGCCCCCCGCCTCTCCCCGAAGCCGCTCGCCCGGCAAAAACTAAAGATGACGGAACGAGCCTACCAGCTCCTTGGAATCAACAACTTAAGCCATCTGGAACGAACCTGGGCGACCCCGGAACGACTCCAGCGACCGCCCATGGGACAATCTCAATCGGCGTTCATCTCGGTTCATCCGCGGCCAATACCCTCCTCCCTCTTCCTGCGCGGCCGCGCCCCCCACCCCTCCCCGAAGCCGCTCACCCGGCAAAAACTCAAGGATGACGGAATGACCCTACGGGGCCAATGGAATCATCAACTTAAGCCCCCTGGAACGAACCTGAGAGAACCCGAAACGAACCAACCGCGCCGCGCCGCTGCCTCACCGCGCCAGGATCTCCACACCACTCCGCGGAAACCGCCGCACCACCCGCAGCCCCGGCGGAATCGGCGGCCGGCCCTGGCCCCCTGCGAGCACGTAATAGTCGGCTTCCATACCGTCAGTGAATTCGACCACCCTGGGCCACAACTCCAGCTTCATCGTGCGCTGGTAGAACTCCAGGCCGAATTGCAGCGGCTGGCTCGCCGCCACCCGCGGCCGTGCGTGGAGTTGCCTGAGAGCCTCCATCACCTGCCTGCTGTCGGCGTCGGACTCCCACTCGCTGTAGACCTGCGGCCGGACAGCGATGAGAGACATCCCCGCCACGGCCACCAGCAGCAGCGTGGCCCAGCGAAAGCGCCTGGCAGCGAAGGCGGCCAGCAAGATGCCCACCGGCAGGAAATAGATGCCCGTGCGGCCGTACGGCCAAGGGACTCCCGCCAACACGTGCAGCGCCGTCACCAGCACCACGCAGAGCGAAAACATCAGCGCATACACCCCGCGCTCCAGCCACATCCCTCCCACCACCAGCAGCGGGAACAGGACCCGCAGTACCGCGCTGGCCCCCGGCTGATGCGGGAACTCCAGCAGACTCCTGAGCGATTTCCAGGGCGTGTCGTATCCCAGGTAGAAGTTCCCCGCCGTAGCCCGGCTCACCGGCAATGCCAGCACCACCAGCGCCGCCACCGCGCCCGGCACAATCAACCGGTCGGCCTCCCGCCAGGCGCGCTCCACGTAGAGGGTCGCCGCAATCGCCGCCGCGGCCGGGATGACGAACACCGGATTCGACGCCACCGCCAGCCCGAAACACAGCGATGCTCGTTCCCAGCGTCTCTCCCGGGCCATCACCAGGCCCCCCACCAGAAAACCCATCGCCAGGCTGTATCCGCGGGCCAGCGAGAAGTAGTCGACAAGTCCGGAGTACGTTGCCAGCAGCAGGCAGGTGGCCGCCATCAGCGGCGTGGCGTCGAACAACCCCAGCGTCAGCCTGCGGCACGCGGCCAGGTACAGCGCCGCACCCAGCAGCGCCGGCAGCCGCAGGCTGAACTCGCTCGCTCCCAGCAGAGCCACCGTGAGCTTGCACAACAGGCTGTGCAGTACGTGGTGGTTCGCGTCGTAGGAAGTCAACACCTGCAGCAATGGAGGCGTGACGAAAGCCGTGAATGTGAACGCCTCATCCGTGGTGATCGAGGCCGTGGCGGCGCGCCAAACGTGCATGGCGAACACCGCGCCCAGCGCCGCCGCCGCCGCGTTAGTCCAGTTGGAAGAGATGCGCTCCATGGCGCGCTCCCACCTCCGTCACGCCCCAGTAGCGCGCGTTCCGGTTCAGCTCGTCCGCCAGCGCGCCGCTTTCGCCGGCCAGAATGTGCGTCACGCCGCGCTGCTTCAAGGCGGCGATCGCCGCCCGCCGCAACCCTCGGGGGACTCCGATGAACTCACCCCCAGTGCCGCCGATCCAGACCTCGTCAAACTGCACCGGCGCGCCGAAGTCCACCTCCAGCGCGCAGTCGCAGCCCGTCACCATGCTGTTGTCGAGCGCCAGCGAGGCGCGCATTTCGCCCTCCAGCGTGCGCACCCGCCACCCCGGCGAGCGGCTCAGCTCCACGCCGTTGTGGAAAAACCGCACCTCGCTCACCCAGCCGCCGCGCTCGATCGCGAACCGCCGCCGCGGCGTGTCCATCAGCGGGATGCGGCGCTCCCGCGAAGGCTGCAACACCGGCTCGATCGCCACCCGCGCCATCCGCAACAGCTCTTTCGAATCCGTGAAGTTCCTCGTGGTCCGGCTCCGCAGGAGCGGCATGTCGGTGAGGACGAACGCCGCCGCCGGCACGGACTCGTCCAGGTATGCGCCCAATTGCGCCGCCAGTTTGCGCTCCTCCGCCAGCCGCCGCGTCCACGCCGGAGCCAGCAGTTCCGTCACCGGCGGCCAGGCCGTCACCAGTTGGAACGCCGCCAGCACTGCCGCCCACAGGGCAAGCCGCTGCACCGCCCAGCCCGCCAGCAACGCCGCGAACGGCACGGCCGCCCACGGCAGGCGATCGAACAGGAATCCTCCGAACGCCGTCCCCGTCGTCGTCCAGATGCGCGATGTGAACACAGCCAGCAGCACGGCCGGCAGCAACAGACGGAACTGCCGCGACTGCCACGCCAGCGCCGCCAGCCAGCACGAGCTGAACAGGCAGAACGCCACCAGAACCTGCGGCCCCTCCTGGCCGGCGTACGTCATCAGCGCCTGCGAGGTGAACGTCAGCAACCCCGCGCACACCGCGCCCGCCGGCCTGGCCACGCGCCGCGCCGCCGCCAGCACGGCCAGCGCCAGCCACGGCAGGAAGAGGAAGTGCGGAATCGCCGCCGCCTCGGCAGCAGCGTCGCTCAGCGCCATCCACCCGTACGCCACTCCCACCGCCGCACAGGCCGCCACCGCCCAGCGTGGCAGCGGTTCGGACTCCTCCACTCGGATGTCCTTGCGCCTCCACACGGCCAGCGCCAAAAGCACGACCGCCGCGGCCGCCATCACGCCCCAATGCACGCGCGCCAGGGCCGCCATAAGCGGAGATCCGCACGCCATCGCCGCTGGCCAGCGCTCCCCGCCGCGCAGCCGCACCCGCAGCACTCCCAGCACAAGCCAGCCGAGAGCGCCCGCCGCCACCGCTGCCGCCAGCGCGTTCATTCCGCCGTGAACCCCGCCGCGCTCAGCAGTACCCCCAACCTGGCGCCGTCTGCCGGCGCCACCCAGGGCTTGTCCACCACCGCTTCCAGGATCAACTCCCGGCCCGCGCCGGCCAGCTCCGGCGGCAGCGGCGCGCGGAAGCTGTAGCCGCCCGGCTTTGCACAGCGCAGGCGGCCCAGCTCGCGCCCGTTGACGCGGAAGGTGATCTCGATGGGGCCAGTGTCCTTCAAGGTCGCCCCGGCGACATCGAAGTCGGCGCCGGCGCTCCACTTGCCCGCGGCCGGGAGAGTGCACTTCAGCGCCGGGCTCTGCCCCGTCCAGCGATGCCACCCTCCGCCGGCCGGGATGTCGCGAACGATCGCCCCATCGGCGCGCGGCTCGCTCATGGCGAAGTAGCATGGGTGAAAGGGCGGATCGGCCGCGTCCAGCAAAGGGAACTGCGCCCCGATCGGCGAAAACTTCGGCTCGCGCGAACAGGCCGCCAGGCACAGAACCAGCGGCAAGAGGTGGCCCGGACGCATCCTTATCAGCGTAGTACGATGCGCGCCAGGCCGGGATTGCCGGCCGAGTCAAACACGCGCGCCACCACGCTCTGCTCGCCGGGCCCCGCGGTGAATCGCAGGATGAACCGCTCCGCGCGGCTGTCGGCAATGCCGTCGGCCACCTCCATCCCGCGCCACGATTGGCCGTTGACCGAAAACTCGCCGCGCCGGATCGGCGAGCCGGCGTCGGCGGCGTCGATGTCGATCTCCACCTCGCTGCCGTTGCGGCGCGGCGTGCCCATCGTGAGGCGCGGCGGCGTCTGGTCGATCAGCACCGGCTGGCTCACCAGCTCGGCCTCGCGGGCCGTGGACGGACCGTTGGCCAGCCGGTCCGACGCGGTCACGCGGAAGAAGTAGCGGCCGTCGGCGAAGACCTCGGCCTCCTGCATCAGCGTGTTCTCGGTCAGGTCGGCCTTGAGCTGCTTCCAGTCGCGCTCGTCCTCGGCGCGATAGGAGAGGGTATAGACCAGCTTGTCGTTGTCCGGGTCGTCGGCCTGCCAGGAGATGAACAACTGCGGCGATCCGCTGCGGCTGACGTTCTGCGTGGGCGTCCCGGAGCTGGTGGCGCCCGCGTCGCCCGAGTCCGTGACGGTGATCGAGTAGGAGACCGGCGCCGGCGAAGCCGCCGCGGCCGTCTTCTGCGCCGCCGCCACCCACTGCGGCGTCACCTGGATGCTGCGCACCACCGGCCGCCCGTTCTGCGGCTGGTAGCTCAGCGAGACCGCGTCCAGCAGCGGCGCCGCCGACGCGCCAGGCGTCAGTTCCACCTGCCACTGGATGTAGCGCGCGTTCGGGCTCGCAATGGCGGCGCGGGCGGCATCGGTGATCGGCTCGGACCACTCGCTCCACGTCTTGTCCGGACGCGCCGAGTTGCCGCTGCGCGTGCGAAAGGCGAGAGCGCCGGCGGTGTTGTCGGCGCGCCATTCCAGGTGGCCCCATCGGGCTACGTTGGAGGCGTCGTGCACCGGCGATTCGTAGGTGCCGCTGCTGGCTGGACCGGCTGAAAGCCGGAACACCTTGCCCAGGTTCGAGGTGGCCGCCAGCAGACCTTGAGGGGTGGGCAGCAGGCGCGTGGTCTCGCCCTCGCGGGTCTCCAGCAGCAAGGTGGACTTCAGGTCCGCGGAGAGCCGGTAGATGCGCCCGCGCTGGTCGGTCGAAAAGACCAGGTCGTTCTCGCGGACCGCCAGATCGAAGACGTTCTCCTCCTTCGACGACCACAGCGTCTCCACCATGTTGTCGGGCCAGATGCGGTAGATCGCCGCCTTCTCCACCCCGCTCAGGTCGACGGCCGCGGGCGTGGGCGGCGTCTCCGGCGACCCGGCGGGCGGCTTGGCCTGCTCGGGCTTCGGCTTCAGGTCGACGCCCGTCTGGGCCGCGGCGCCGGCGTCGGAGGTGACCGTGATGCTCGTGGTCACCATGCCCAGGCCCTGCGGCGAGGCGGCCGCGGCGCCGGCGGCCTGAGCCTGTTTCTGTGCCAGTCCTCCGCCCAGGGCGGCCACGTACACCGAGCCGTCCGCCGCCGGCACGATGGAGCGGATCTCCGGCAGGCTCGCGTCGTACAGGACGAAGGCGCGGTCCTTGGCGTCGATGCGGTACAGGATGCCGTTCGGCTCGGTGCCGGCCAGCGGACGCCCCTTGGCATCCAGGGCCAGCGAGGTGACGTGGGTCTGGCCGGTCTCGTACCAGACCTCGCCCTGCCCGGGCCCGGTGATTCTCCACACCCGGCCGTTGTCGCCCGTGCCGGCCAGTAATGCGCCGTCGGCGCCCGCCGCCAGCGCCCAGATGTAGCGGGACTTCGGGTCGAAGTACTCGGCCGCCTTGCCGTTCTCGATGCGCCAGATCTTGCCGCCCGGAGAGGATCCGGCATACAGCCGGCCCTGCTTGTCCAGAGCCAGCGCGAAGACCTCGGGCTGCGGCGCGGTGAAGAGGACCGCCGGTTGCCCGCCGGCCTTCATCTGATAGACGCGGCCCCTGTGGCCGGTGGAGAAGTAGACCGTTCCGTCCGCGGCCGCCACCACGCTCCACACGCCCGCATCGCCGGTCGCCGCCAGCGTCACCAGCGAGGGCGCCAGCGTGAGCCGCCCGTCGCGCGTGAGGGAGACGCCGTTGAAGCGGCCCTTGACGAAGTCGGCGAAAGTGTTGCTCTCCCAGGCCGTGGGACCGCCGGCCCACACGGCGGCGGCCAATACTACGGCGGAGGCGCATCGCAAGGGGCGCGTCATGACATCACTCCTTCACGTCCACTTGGACGGTCTTCGAGCCGGCAAATACGGAGTCGCCCCGAGCCATCTCAATCTCGGCCACGCGCGTCGTGGGCTGCTGGGCCGCCGTGCGGCCCAGCGTCAGCGACATCGACGGCGGCGGCGACGGCAGGTTCTCCCCCTGCACCTGCCAGGATGCCGATTGCCGCCAGACGCGCAGGTACGGCCGGTCGCTCGGGTGCAGCCCGGAAAGGAACGAGAGGAGCTGCGGGGCCGAGCGCGGCGGCGTCAGCAGGAACTGGCGGTACTCGGCCAGGTTCGACGACGGCCCGTCGGTGACCGTGAAAAACAGCGCGCCCGCGGGCGCGCCGTTGGGCACCGCGTAGCTCACCGTGCGCGTGACCTCCGTGCCGTGGTCGCCGCTGTAGGCGGCCATGATCTCCACCGTCTCGCCCGGCCGCACTTCGCGGCGCGAGGCCCAGACGTTGTCGAGCTGGAGCTGTTTCTTCTCCGGAGAGACGTCCAGCTCGATCTCCAGCCCGCGCAGCTTCAACGCGTCGAAGCCGCTTTGTAGAATCGCCACCACGGGCGCGGCCACCGCGGCGGAAACCTGCTGCGGCGCGCCCAGCTCGGAGGCGTAAATGTTGTCGATTCTCACCGGCGGCGCGCCGTCCATCAACATGCGCCCGCGCAGCGAAATACTGCCCGCGCCCGCCGTGCGCTCCGTCGCGTCAATCGCCGAAAAAACGGCCATCTGGAGCAGCAGCGGCGTGAACAGGCGGTCCTGCACCATGTTCATCTGGTAGGACCACTCGCGGGGCGCGACGCCGCGGCTCCTCACCCGAATCGTCAGCGGCAGCATCACCGCCTTGCGGCCGAGTTGGCCCGAGATGGCCGTGCTGCGGTCGCTGGTGATGGACCCGAGCCACTCCTTGGGCGTCGAGATCTTGAACGAGGAGTTCTGGCTGGCCAGCAGCGTGATGACCTCGGCGCGGGCAAAGGGAAGATCGGTATCGCCCACGGAGAGAAAACGGTGGCCGAAGGCGTAGACGTTCCGGCCGTCGATGTGCGTGACCGTGCCGTCGGCGCCGACGCTCATGTCGCCGCTGACAAGCTGCACGCTGATCATCGAGCCGGGTTCCAGCTTCTGCGAGGCGGATGTGGGCTCCACCGGCCTGCCGCCGCCGGAGACGCCCTGCACCGGCTCCAGTCCGGCCGTGCGCAGCGCCGGCGCGAAGAATTCCACCGCGCCGCGCGTAAATCCGCTCAGCCAAAACGGCGTGGCGATTTCCGCCAGCCGCGCCGGCCCCACGTCCAGCTCCTGCCGCTTGGGCAGCGATTCGGTGGCGTCGTAGGGAAAGCTGAGCGCGGCGGAACGCCGCGGCGAGGCGGCGGCGGCCTGAAGCATCTCCTCGATGGGACGGATGCCGGCCACAGGGTCCTTGGAGAAGGGAAAGGAGAGGGCCACCGCGCCCATCAGGCGGCCCTGATAGTAGACCGGGCTGCCGCTCATGCCCTGCATGACCCCGGTCTTGTCCAGTGGCCCGCCGCTGAGGCGGGCCAGGATGATGGACTGCTTCGGGCCGGAGTTTTCGAGCACGCCCAGGATCTCGCCCTGGAACTCCTCCACGCGGCTGCCGGAGAACACCGTGCGCCCGGTGATCTTCATGCCGGCGCGCACGTCCTTCAGGGGCAGGAGCGGCGGGGTCTGGGCCGCCGCTACGAACGCCAGCAATGCCAAGGCGATGCGGTGCAACACGTTCACCATTGTAGACGCCCGCTGTGCTCAAAAAGCTCCGCTGCGTTATAGTAGAGGCGTACCTGCCACAATCGGGGCGCGGTAGCCAAGTGGTAAGGCAGAGGTCTGCAAAACCTTTATTCGCCGGTTCGATCCCGGCCCGCGCCTCCAGGTTCTTCCTAGTTCTTCCTACTGCCGGCTCTGCGCCGCACACCGGCATCTCGCTGAGTTCCCGCGCGCGGGCCAGCAGCGAGGCGGGCGCCAGCAATCGCAATGCGGCTGCGTGCCCAATCCCCGTCGCCGCTGTGTGCCCGTTCTCCGGGTGGCATGGGACCCCCTCTCCTCCCGGCGCTCATTGTTCCTCTGCGGTCAACTCCAGACGCACTTCCGTGTTTGAGCCGCCTTTGAGGCTGAGAGGGCGGCCCTTGGCTCGCAGCTTGTTCATCACAGCCTCGTCGGCGTAGTCGGCGGCTTCGCCATGCTCGAAGGCGAAGGCCAGGTAGTCGCCGGGAGGGACCGCCTGCCAGAGAAAGCTGCCGTCGCTGTCGGTCTGGTCGAAGCGGTAGGTGAGGGCGGTGGCGTTTTCGGACCGCGGGATCAGCACCACAATGACGCCGGGTCGGGGGCGGCCAGCGTGAACGACCTTGCCGGAAACGTTGAAGGAATCGGCATCGGCCACGATACGCAGATCCACCTGCCCGGCCTCCGGCACCACAATGCTTTGGCCCGAGACCACTCCGGGTCCGGCGGTTATCGAGAGTAACGCCGCCTCAACGGTGCCGGAGTATACGACAGGTGTATAGCGGCCGGGGAGAACTTCACCGAAGTCGACGCTACCGCTTTCATCCAGCATGCGGCGGGGGTTGAAGCGCGAATCCTCGTCGAGCAACCCGATCAAGAACCCAGCCCCACTGGGCTTCCCACGCAATTGCACCTTGGCGCGCACTGAAGCCATGGGAGCGTCGCCGAGAGTGACTTCCGTGGGGTCGGACTCCACAGTCACTGTCTTTCTGGCGAGGACTTTCTGGGAGCCGCCCGCCACAGTCAGTTCGTAGGTCCCCGGGGGAACGTCCCGGATCGTGAAGGCGGGACCGGAGAGGTTTACTAATTCGCTGACCAGGAGCCGGCTAGGCTTCCCCATTGGCGCCATCAAGAAGGCCTGCGCGCGCCCTTCCGGTATCGCACCGGCGAACCTCCCCTGGATCGTGACTGTCTTGGCCAGGCTCATTCGCACGTCCGCTCTGGCCTGCGCGCCAGGCTCAACGGTGACGACCTCGGCGCGGGCGAAGTCTGAGACACCAGGATGGAAAGCGGGTGCGTAGCCTGCTCTCTGTCCGGAGGCGTCGAGGATATCCTGTGACTGCCAGACCCTTCCTGTGACTGCGATGAAATAGGCGCCCTTGGCCAGGGAGTGGAGGCGATACTCGCCGAGATCGTTGGTGGTGGCGCGATGGAGGATGTGAACGCGCCGGTCATCTCCGTGGCCGCTTCTGAGGCAGGCGAAGATGGTCAGGCCCGGGAGAGGCTCGTTCAATTCGTCGGTCACTTTGCCGGTGATGGCAGCAGAGGGGATCATGCGGAAGACGATACCCTCGGTGTTCTCTCCTTCGGCGGTGACAATCGCGGAGGAGTAGCGGGCATAGAGAGAGCGCTGTCCATAGGGCTGAGTCACGAAGCCGGCCTTTTCCGCGACCAAAGAGTACTTGCCGGCTGGAACGGATGCGAAGCGGAAGTAGCCGTCATCGGCAGAGATCGTTCGAGCCACCTCCTTCTGGGACCGGGAAACTGTCAAGGACATGCGAACACCGGCGAGCGGCACGCCGGTAACGGAATGTACGACTGTTCCGGCGATGGGATAAGCGGGTGCCTGCACGAACAGCAGCGTGGCCAACCAAAGGTGAGCGATCATCGGGCAGCCCCTTCGTTTGCCTCAGACGGAAGGGCCACTGTGGCCTTGGCTGTCTCGCCATTCCTCACCACGATCGTGGCGATTCGCCCGGCAAGGGACTCCAGCACGGCCGGGTTCTCGTATTCCACGGGAGATTCAAACCTCCAGGCGAAGACGCGATATTCACCAGGCGCCAGTTCCGTGAGACTGAGCAGCCCCTCAGGCGGCATGGGCTGAGACTGGGAATACACCAACTCGCCTACTATCCTGACCACGGTGACCCACGCCGTCCTGGCTTGCGCTCCACCGGCGACTTCAACCTCCAGGCTGCCTCTTTCTCTTGCAAGCGTCAGCTCAAGCGGAGCGCAGCCGGTCTCGGTGATGGTGAGCCCTTCTCTGAGGACATCAATCGATCCGCTACGGATTTCCGCAACGTCCAGCCGATTCGGCAGTTGCACCTTGTATCTCCCAGGCAAAACGTTGGGAATCTGAAACTCGTTGCTTGAGTCGACCGAGCCCGTATTGGCAGAGTACCGCTCAGGCGGGGAGTCAAGGCTCGCCCCGCTCAACTCAACTGAGGCCATGTCGACTCTTCCACCCCCAGCGGCGCGGATGGCGCCCTTTACTGTGACCCCTGCGGAAAGATTGAGAGTGACGCCATTCACATCGGCCGAGCCGACCGTGACCTGGGTTTCTCCGCGCCGCACCGGTGTGCCTCGAGTCCGGGCACTCAGAATGTAGCTTCCGGCGGGCACGTCGGCAGCTTCGAACCTGCCTGTCGCCAGCTCCACTTTGACCCTACTACCCATGGTTTCCGTGCCCTGCCTGACTTCACCCTGGACGTCGTCATGGAGGGTGTGTTGAAGAAGTCTTCCGCGGATCGAAAAGGCCGGGCGGCCACTCAACCTGAAGTCTACCTGAAGGGTCTCACCGGGTTGGAGATTCAGAAGGGCAGCTTCCTCCTTGGTGGCACCGGACGGGAAGTACTGAGGACCGTAGGCCAACTCGCCTTCGCGAGTGAGTGGCATCGCCCCCACGCCGAGCGACACCGAGCGCCGTCCCAGCGCCTTCACGTAATACTGGCCTGGCGAGAGATGCCAGAGGCGATACTGGCCGAGATCATTCGTCTGGTTGTAGGCGTATTGAGAGACCTGGCGCCGTCCGTTCGAAACTTTGCTGGAGAGGGCTTGCACGGTGATCCCCAATAACGGCTCACCGTTCTCTCCGGTGACCGTGCCTGTCACGGCCCCCAATTCGAAGAGTTTCACCTTGAACTCTGCGCTCGTGGCGGAGGAAAGGAACTTCTCCCAGACGTTCCTTTGAGACTCATCGCGGTAGCCGCGCCGCCAAACGCGTAGTCGCGTGAGTGGGCGCACTTTGGGAAAAGAGAAGCGGCCATCAGGACCGGTGAGCGCGTGGTGCAGGACACGCTCCTGCAAATCGATTACCGCGACAGAGGCCCGCTCCATGGGTAGTCCCGTAGCGCCGTTGAGGACCACGCCCGCAACGGAGATTTCCGGCCTGCTGCTTTGGCAGCTTTCCTGAATCCGAGCGGATTGTCCAATGGCGATCTGGAGCAACAACGCGCCAAGCTGAAGCGTACTGATCAGCATATAAACCACTATATGCGGAATTGAGCCATTTATCCAGGCGATCCCGCGACCAGTGCGGCAGTTCCTGGGCGGCCATCCGGCGCGCGCGGATTGGAGTATCATGGCCGCCAGATCCGGAGATGGAGGTGAGCGCCGTGAATTCCCGATTGACGCGAAGGACGATGATGCGGGCGGCCGGGGCGGGCGGCCTGGCGCCGGCGGTGGTTGTGGGGGCGGCGAAGGAACAGGCCTGGCCGCTGGTGGAAAGCCCCGGCACGCCGAAGCTTTGCATGCCCGGCGGAGTGGGCGAGGCAGGGATGAGAAGGGTGAAGCAGTTGGGCGTGAACTACGTCCTCGGCGGGGCCGGCCGGATTCCGTGGAAGGAAGAGGACCTGAAGGCGCAGATCGAGCGCTTCAAGGCGGGCGGGCTGACGCTGTACAACATCATGATCGGCGGCTTCAACAGCGCCATCTATGCGCGGCCGGGGCGAGACGAGGAGATCGAAAACGTCATCAAGTCGATTCGCGCGGCGGGCAAGGCGGGGCTGCCGGTGATCGAGTACAACTGGTATGCGCACCGCGCCGTGGAGGGCTACTACGAGGAGACCGGCCGCGCCGGCGCGGGGCACACGGCGTTTGACTACGACAAGATGAAGGACCTGCCTCCGCTGGAGCAGGAAGGCGCGCACACGCTGGACGAGATGTGGACCAACATCACCTACTTCCTCAAAGCCATTGTGCCGGTGGCCGAACAGTCCGGCGTGAAACTGGCGCTGCATCCAAACGACCCGCCGTCGCCGCTGAGCCGCGGCTCGCAGCAGATCATGGCCACGGTGGCGGGGTGGAAGAAGCTGATCTCCATCGTCGACAGCCCGGCCAACGGCATCACATACGACTGCGGAGTGACGCGCGAAATGGGCGAAGACCCAATTGCGGTATGCCGCTACTTCGCCAGCCGGAAGCGCATCAACCACGCGCATTTCCGCAACGTGATCGTGCGTAAGCCATATGAGAAATACACCGAGGTTTTCATCGACGAAGGCCAGGTGAACATGTTTGGCGTCATGAAGGAGCTGGTGCGGCAGAAGTACGACGGGACCATTTATCCGGAACACCCCCGGGCGCTGGATTACGACCGCGAGCGCGGCCCCATCCGCGGCTATCCGGGCGGCGGCGGCTATGCCGGCGACGCCTACGACGTGGGCTACGCCCGCGCCATGCTGCAGGCGGCGCTGGGATCGTGAGACGGGCCGCCGGGCTGATCGTCCTGAGTCTCTGTTGCGCGCTGGCGCCGGCGGCAATCACGATCGACTACCCGGCGCAGGGCTCCATCTTTCCTCCGGAGATCACGCCGCCGACATTCCTGTGGAGGGACGCGGCGCCGGCGGCCACGGAGTGGCGCATCGACGTCCAGTTCGCCGATGGGGCCGCGGGCATCCAGGCGGTGACGAAAGGCGAGCGCCTGCGCCTTGGCGAGACGGACCCGCGCTGCGTTTCGGACACCAACAGGCCGCCGCAATTGACGCCGGAGCAGGCCGCCGGCCACGCGTGGGCGCCGGACGGCGCGAAGTGGGCGGAGATCAAGCGGCGCTCGGTGGAGCGCCCGGCCACCATCGTCATCACCGGTCTGGCTCACGGCGCGCCGGTGTCGCACGGGCAGGTGACCATACGGACTTCGAAGGACCCGGTGGGCGCGCCCATCTTCTACCGCGACGTGCCGCTGATGCCGTCAGAGACAGAGAAGGGCGTCATCAAGCCGCTGGCGTCGGAGGCGGTGCGGCTGATCAACTGGCGGCTGCGCGACGTGTCGGAGCCGGCCAGCCGCGTGGTGCTCGAGAACATGCCCACGTGCGGCAACTGCCACTCCTTTTCGCTCGACGGGAAGACCATGGGCATGGACCTGGACGGGCCGCAGAATCACAAGGGGATGTACACGCTCACCAGCGTGAAGCCGGAGATGTCCATCAGCAACGAAGACGTGATCGAGTGGAGCTCGGCGCGCGGCAGGCTGGAAGGCAAGCTGAGAGTGGGCTTCATGTCGCAGGTCTCGCCGGACGGCCGATACGTGCTCACGACGATCAACGGGGCGGCAGCGGACCCGAAGACCGCCGCCGATCCGCCGACGAACTACTACGTGGCGAATTTCACCGACTACCGGTTTCTGCAGGTCTTCTATCCGACGCGCGGGATCCTGGCCTGGTACAGCCGGGCGACGGGGCTCTTGCAGCCGCTCTCCGGCGCCGACGATCCGCGTTTTGTTCAGGCCAGCGCGGTGTGGAGTCCGGATGGCAGCTACGTGGTGTTCGCGCGGGCGGAGGCGAAGGACCCGGCGCCGGCGGGCAAGCCCCTGGCGGTGCGGGCCAACGACTCGAACGAGGTCCAGGTGAGGTACGACCTGTATCGCGTTCCATTCAACGGCGGCAGAGGCGGACGCGCGGAGCCCATCCAGGGCGCATCACAAAACGGCATGAGCAACAGCTTCGCCAAGGTGTCGCCGGACGGCCGCTGGATCGTCTTCGTGCAGGCGCGCAACGGCCAACTCATGCGGCCGGACGGCAAGCTCTACATCGTGCCGGCGGCCGGCGGCGCGGCGCGCCTGATGAACTGCAACACGCCGCTGATGAACTCCTGGCACAGCTTCTCGCCCAACGGCCGATGGATGGTCTTTTCGTCCAAGAGCCGTTCGCCGTACACGCAGATGTACGTGACGCACATCGACGAGCAGGGCAACGATAGCCCGGCGATCCTGATCGACAACGCGACGGTGGCCAACCGAGCGGTGAACATCCCGGAGTTCGTCAACATCCCGCGCGGCGGCCTGAACAGGATTGAAGTGCCGGCGGTGGAGTACTACCGGCTGTTCGACAGCGCGCTGGCGCTGCAGCAGCAGGGGGAGCTGGCCAAGGCTGCCGGGGCGTGGGCGAAGGTACTGGAAGCGGCTCCGGAGGACGCGGGCGCGCGCAACAACTTCGGGCTGGTGCTGTTCCAGGCGGGCCGGCTGGAAGAGGCGGCGGCGCAATTCCGCAAGGCCGCCGCCATCCGCCCGCGATTCGTGCAGGCGCACTGCGCGCTGGGCAGTACGCTGGCCATGCAGGGCCGCAGGGAGGAGGCGGTGGGCGTCTTCCGCGGGGCGCTGGCGATCGACGCGGAGTACGCGCCGGCGCACAACGACCTGGGCATGGCGCTGCTACAGGAAGGAAACGCCGCAGAGGCGTTGCCGCATTTCCGGAAGGCCGTGGCGCTCAAGCCCGGATTCGCCGCCGCGCGATGCAACCTGGGCACGACGCTGGCGCTGCAGGGTCACGTCCAGGAAGCCATCGCCGAACTCCGGCAGGCGCTGGAATACGACCCTTCGCACGCGCCGGCCCACTTCAACCTGGGGCTGGCTCTGGCTCGCAGCGGCCAGACGGCACAGGCCATCGGCGAGTGGCGCGCGACGCTGAAGCTGCAGCCGAATCATCTGGAAGCATTGAACCAGGCCGCCTGGGCGCTGGCCACCAGCCCGGAGGCGGCCGCACGAAACGGAAGCGAGGCGGTGGCGCTGGCGGAAAGAGCCTATGCGCTCTCGGCAGGCAAGGACGCGGGCATCGTGGACACGCTGGCTGCCGCCTACGCCGAGGCGGGCCGGTACGCGGAGGCCGCGCAGACGGCGCGGACCGCGATGTCACTGGCCTCGCGCCAGAGCCGGGCGGCTCAGGCGGCGATGAAAGCGCGCGTCGCGCTGTACGAGTCCAACCGGCCCTACCGCGAACCCGCGAAAAGGCAGAGGCAGGAACCATGACACAACTCACGCTCGCCTGGGCCATCACGCTGAGCTCGGCCTTCGAGGGCGGCAACATCCGGGACTATCAGCAAGTAGCGCCCGGCCATTTCCGCATCGCGCTGCCGGGCGAGAGCGATCAGGAGGGGCGCAACCGCCAGGCCAACTGGTACTCGTTCCGGCTGGACGGCGTGCGCGGCAAGCCGCTGACGATCGAACTGACGCGACTGGAAGGCGAGTATAACTACCGGCCGAACAAGGGCGCGGTCACCGGCGACACTCCGCCGTATTACAGCCTCGACGGCCGCGCCTGGAAGCCGTGGGAGGACTTCACCTACGACGGCGAAACGCCGAAGCTGGTGCTGCGCATGACGCCGCAGTCTGACCGCTTGTGGGTGGCGCACATTCCGCCGTACACGTCGCAGCATCTGGACGCGCTGCGCCGCGATGCCGCCAGGCATCCCGCGTTCCGGGAAGAGGTCATCGGCCGCACGGCCGGCGGGCGGCCGATGCACCGCTGGAGGATCACCGCGCCGGGCGACGCGGCGGGCCGCAAAGTGATCTGGCTGATGGCGCGGCAACACAGTTGGGAGGCGTCCACATCCTGGGTGGCCGAAGGGCTGGTTCGCTATCTGCTGTCGGACGATGCGCAGGCCGCCCGGATCCGCCGGGAAACCGTCTTCGTGATTCTGCCCATGTGCGACCCCGATGGCGTGGCCCGCGGCGGCGTGCGTTTCAACGCGCACGGCTTTGACCTGAACCGGAACTGGGATTCCTTCGTTGCGGAGAAGATGCCGGAGATCGCCGCGCAGCACGCCGCGGTCAAATCGTGGCTGGCCGGCGGCGGACGCATCGATCTGTTCCTGACGATGCACAACACAGAGACCGCCGAGTATCTGGAAGGCCCGCCCGGCGGGCGGTTTCAGGCGCTCGGCGAACGTCTGTACTCGCTGCTGGAGCAGAAGACCAGCTTCGCACCGGCGCGCGGTCTCAGTTGGGCGGAGACCACCACCACGGCGGGCAAGCCGGGCCGGATGACAGTGGTGCAGGGGCTGTGGAAGGACTTCCGCATCCCGGCCTTTCTCACCGAGCAGCGCGTGTCGTTCAACGCGAAGCTGGGCCGCCGCCCGTTGACGGAGGACCGGCTGCGGTACGGCGGGGAGCTGGCGGCGGCGTTGTGGATGGCGGTGAGCCGCGAGTAGCCGCTCCGGTGTATGCTGTCTCTCGAAAGGGGATTGGCATGTCTGATATATCCCGCCGGGCCTTCGTGGGCTCATCACTCGCCCCGGCAGCGTACGCCGCCGGCGCTCAAGCCTCATCGGTGGCCCCGAGCGACAAGGTGCGCATCGGGCTGGTTGGCTGCGGCGGCATCTCCACGGCCGACTCCAACGCTTTCCTGGCGCACCCGGAGACGGAGATCGTCGCCGTGTGCGACGTCGACGACGCGATGCTGGCCAAGACCGTCACCCGGCTGGAGAAGCTCCGCGGCAAGCAGCCGGAGACGGCCAAGGACTACCGGCGCATCGTAGAGCGAAAAGACGTCGATGTTGTCCTGGTCTGCACGCCGGACCACTGGCACGCGCTGCCGGCCATCGCGGCGATGCAGGCGGGCAAGGACGTCTACGTCGAAAAGCCGCTGGCGACGTCGGTGCTCGAAAGCAAGGCCGTGCGGGACGCCGCGCGCAGGTACAAGAGCGTGGTCCAGATGGGCACGCACTGGCGCAGCGGGCCGCACTATGCCGAGGCGGTGGAGATGGTGCGCGCGGGCAAGATCGGCAAGGTGAGGCAGGTGCGCTGCTTCGCCTACCTCGATTGGGTGACCGATTGCGGCGCGCCGCCGGACGGCCCGGCGCCCGCGGGCGTCGACTACGACATGTGGCTCGGCCCCGCGCCGCTGCGCCCCTTCAACAAGAACCGCTTCCACTTCAACTTCCGCTGGTTCTGGGATTACGGCGGCGGGCTGATGACGGACTGGGGCGTGCACCTGATCAATATCGCTCTGTGGGCGATGGGCCCGGAGTGGCCCAAGAGCGTGATTTCTTCCGGCGGCAAGTACGTGCTCCAGGACAACACGGAGACACCGGACACGCAGATCACGGTCTACGATTTCCCGTCGTACACACTGATCTGGGAGCACCAGGTACAGTGCGGGCTGGGTCCGGACCGTCGCGAGCACGCCGTGGTCTTCACCGGCAGCGACGCCACGCTGATTCTGGATACCAGCGGCTGGGAGATCATCGCCGAGCCGAAGAAGCGAGCTTCGGTGGTGGAGATGAGGCGCCGCTATCTCGTCGACGAGAAGGTGCGCGCCGCGCACGCGCGCAATTTCCTTGATTGCGTCAAGAGCCGCCAGCAGCCGGTGGAGAATCTCGAAGTGGGCCACCACGTCACCGCCGTCTCGCAACTTGGGAACGTGGCTCTGCGTTCGAAGAGCCGGATTGAATGGGACGCGGCGGCCGAGCGGGTTATCGGCAACGATGTGGCCAACGGCCTGCTGTTCCGATCGTACCGGGCGCCGTGGAAACTGGCATGATCAGCCGCCGCCTGTTCTGCAGCCTGCCCGCCGCGGCCGTGGCTTCGGCGGCCCAGAACTGGGAAGAGCGGCTGGCGGTGATGTGCCAGCTTGGCTCTTCGGAGGCGAACGCCCGCAAGGTGCTGGACGCCGCGCGCGAGGCGGGCTTCCGCCGCGTAATGGTGAACTTCGCCTGGGATCGCGTCGATGACGCGTTCCTCTCGGGCCTGCCGGGCTGGCTACGCGCCGCCGGGCTGCGCTCGGAGGCGCTGGGCGCCTACGTCAACTGCGCCGCGCCCGACCAGGTGCTGATGAGCACGCGCGCGCGCGACTTCGCCCGCGCCATCGTTTACGCCGCCGGCCTGGGCTGCCGCCGGCTGGTGGCCTGGACCGGCTCGCATACGGCGGAGCTGATGAAGGCCGACGCACGCAACTTCACGCGCGAATCCGAGGACGCCATCGTGCGTTTCCTGGAGCCGTACTACGAGCGCCTGGAGCAGAACCGGCTCACGCTGGCCCTGGAGACCTACGTGACGCTGGTGTGCCCGGACGCGCGCGCGCTACGGCGCGTGCTGGACCGCCTGCCGCGCACCGTTACCGCGGTGATGGATCCGCCCAACCTCACGGCGCCGGCGCGCTTCCCGCAGCGCGATGAAGCGCTGCGCGAGATGTTCCGCGCGCTGGAAGGCCGGGTCGGTGTCGTCCACCTGAAGGACTTCCGCCTGGCGGCGGACGGCCAGACGTATGAGCTACCCGGCCCGCTGGCGGGCGCGATGAACTACAGGCTCTACGCGGAGTTGATCCGCACTCTGCCCGCCGATGTTCCGGTGGTCGCCGAGCACATCGGTCCGGAAGAGTTCGCCTCCACGCGGCGGAAGCTGCTGGCCATCTTCAACGCGCGGTGAGGTCTTCCGGCTTCACGCCCTTGACGTGCCCGTTGAACTTGAACGGCGAGGGCCTGTACTCGCCCACGAGGTCGACGCTGGAGCCGGGCTGGATCGCCTTCTCCATTCCCAACGCCCAGTAGACGCCGTTGACCATCAGGCGGCGGAAGCAGGCGTCGCTCAGATCCTGGGACGAGCCCATGCTGGTGGTGAAGACGCGCGCGGCTTTGCCGGCCGATCCGGTGTAGGTGCGGGTCCAGGCCACGGGCATCATCGGCTCGTTCTGCGGGCCCGCGGCCGGCGCGGAGTCCGGCGTCATGCCGTCGGTGACCTGGCCGAGCAACAGGGGCAGGCTGTCGCCGGGCAGCGGCAGTTTGGCCGCGTAGACGTCGGTGGGCACCCAGAGCGCGCCGCTGGCGATGCCGCGCAGGATCGGGTGGGCCTCCTGGCCCGGCGCGATGATGCCGCGCGTGCCCTGTACGGCGTGCTTGCCGTGATGGCGGATCCAGGTCTCGCCCAGCACCTGGCGGCCGAAGCCGCCGTCCCACTCCTTGCTGTTCCAGCTCCACGCGGCGTAGGTCTGGTGCAGTTTGAAGTTGAAGGCATGGGTGGCGGTGCGCATGCCCACGATAGGGCGGCCGGAGTTGACGTAATCGACGATGTGCTTCATCTGCTCGTCCGGCAGGTCGCGGAAGCGCGTGAAGATCACCATCAGGCCGGCCTTGGCGAGCGCCTCCAGGCCGGGGATGTTGTCGGCCTGGTTCGGATTGATGGCGCCATCGGCCTTGTCGATGGCGAACAGCACGGTGCACTTGAAGCCGTGGCGCGTCGAGAGGATTTTGGCCAACTGCGGCAGGGCCTCCTCCGAGCGGTACTCCTCATCGCCGCTCACCAGCACGATGTGTTTGCCCCGGCCCGGGCCCTTACCGCCTTCAAAGACGATGCCCGCGCCAGGGGCCGCGCTCAGGCCGAGCGCGAGAAGAAAGGGAAGCAGACGTTGTGTCACGCCTCCCTTTCTACACCACTCAGCGGTTCAGCGTGAAGCGGACTTCGATGACGGTGGCGACCTCGACGGGGCTGCCGTTGAGCAGTGTGGGGCGGTAGCGCCACTGCCGCACGGCCTCGGCCGCGGCGGGCGCAAGCAAGGGGTGGCCGCTCATCACTTGCAGGTGCTGAATGGTCCCGCTGGTCCCGATGATGGCGGAGAAGACGACCCTGCCTTCCACGCGCGCCTGCCTGGCCAACGGCGGGTAGTCCGGAATCTTGCGGTGGAGGATCAGCGCTTCCTGCACGTCGCCGCCGACGCGGATCGGTCCGGCCGGCTTCGGCGTGCGCACCGGCTCTTTCGCCACAGGCGGTGGAGGCGGCGCGACGCGGTGCGCCGTGTCGACGAGATTGTCGAACAATGCGTCGGATACGCCGCTGGGTACCCCTGGGCCGACGCTGCCGGGCACTTCGGGGCCGCCGGGGCCGTCGGGCGCATCGACGATCTCCGTAACTGGCTGCAGGATTCTGCTGGGCCTCAACAGGTCGCGGCCGTCCCATTGCCTGGGAGCGGCACGTTTCGCCTGCGTCCCGGCTTGAGGGCCCGGTGGCGGCGGCAGCGGCGGCGCGGATAACAATGTCGCCGCCAGTACCGCGCGAGGCAGCAGATCGGGGTTGATCAGCGGGATCACTACCGCGACAACCACCACGCTGACCTGAAGGATGAAAGAAAGGGCAACCGAGGTTCCCCGGTTGGTTCTGGCTTTGCCCTCGACAAAACTCTGCTCGAACATCGCTGTCCTCGTTTCTGTCGCTGGGCGCCGGCGCTTGCGAGGCTCTTTGTCTGCCCAATTGGACGCCCGCGGCTGGACTTTGTTCCCGCTTCGCCAGCGCGTGTTACTGTGGCGTTGTCGAGGCAGGCGCACGTATGACTGAATTCAAGTCGGCGGATCGTACGCAGGCCAGCATCATGGCGGCAGCGGAGAAACGCGTCCTCATCTGGCTCGCCCAACGCATGCCGCCCTGGGTGAATTCCGACCACCTCACCGCCATCGGGTTCCTGGGGCAGGCCGCCGCCGGCCTGAGCTACTGGTACGCCAAGCGCGATCCTTTCACCGGCCTGCTGCTGGTCATCCTGTTCCTCGTTGTGAACTGGTTCGGCGACAGCCTGGACGGCACGCTGGCGCGCGTACGCGACCTGCAGCGGCCGCGCTACGGCTTCTATCTCGACCACATCCTCGATTCCATCGGCTCGGTCTTCCTGCTCGGCGGGCTGGGCCTTTCCGGCTACATGAGCCCCGAGGTGGGCGCGGGCCTGCTGATCGCCTACCTGCTCCTGAGCATCGAGGTCTTCCTGGCCACCTACACACTCGGCAAGTTCCGCATCAGCTTCGGCGCCTTCAGCCCCACCGAACTGCGCATCCTGCTGATCGTCGGCAACCTTGTCGCCCTGTGGAGGCCGATGGTGAATATCGCCGGCCGCTACTATCTGCTCTTCGACGCCGGCGGCGTCTGCGGCATCGTGGGCATGACGGCGATTCTCATCGGCTCCACCGTGCGCCATACGCGCCAGCTCTACCGCGAGGAGACGCGGTGGTGAGGCTGGGGGCCCGCTGGCTGAAGTTCAATGCCGTGGGTCTGGCCGGCGTCGGCGTCCAACTCGCCGCCCTGGCGCTTTTCGCCAAGGTTCTGCACTGGAACTATCTGGCCGCCACCGCGCCGGCCGTCGAGACCGCCGTGCTCCACAACTACGCCTGGCACGCCGCCTGGACCTGGCGCGACCGCCCCGCCGCCGGCGAGGCGCCCTGGCTCCGCCTGCTGCGCTTCCACCTCGGCAACGGGCTGGTCTCCATCGTCTCCAACGTGCTGCTCATGCGCCTGCTGGCCGGCGCGCTGGGGTGGCCGCTGATGCTCTCCAACGGAGTGAGCATTATCCTGACGCCGGTGCTGAACTTCCTGGCCAGCGAATATTGGGTCTTTTCCCGCGACGCCGGGAAATGATAGAAATAGTTTCATTATAAGGTTGCCGGACAAGGGAGTACGTCTCATGACAAACGACAGCACCGCGGCTTCCCGCATGGCAGATAGGCCGCAGGCCTATGGCGAATACCTGCTGGCCACGCTGCGCATCATCATTGGCTGGCACTTCCTCTATGAAGGAATGACAAAGCTGATCTTCCCGGGTTGGACATCGGCCGGTTACCTCTCGTCGAGCGTTGGGCCGTTCTCCGCACTCTTTCATTGGCTGGGCGCCAACCAGGCGCTGGTGGCGGTAATGGACCAGATCAACATCTGGGGGCTGCTGCTGATCGGGCTCGGCCTGATGCTGGGTCTGCTGGCGCGCTGGGCCGCCTGGGGCGGCATTGCGCTGCTGGCGCTCTACTACTGCGCCTATCCTCCGCTGTTCGGCCCGGTGACGGCGGGCGTCAACGAAGGCAGCTACCTGCTGGTGAACAAGAACCTGATCGAGTTGTTCGCCCTGGCCGTGCTGGCGGCCTTTCCCGGCGCAACGTTCGGGCTCGACGGCCTGCTCGCGCAGCGCTTCGACAAGCCCGTCCCGGCGCAACTCGGCCCCATCCCCCGGCGGCAGCTCATCGCCAACCTGGCCGGCCTGCCCTTCCTGGGCCTGTTTGTGCTGGCGGCGCTGAAGCGCCACGGCTGGAAGAGCATGGAAGAGATCCAGTTGCGCGCCCGCGCCGGCCGGCGCGATACCTTCGTCGCCAGCCCCACCGTCAAGAGTTTCCAGTTCAGCAGCCTGGGCGAGTTGAAGGGCCGGCTGCCGCGCGGCAAGATCGGCGATCTGACTCTCAGCCGGATGATCCTCGGCGGCAACCTGATCGGCGGCTGGGCACACGCCCGCGACCTGATCTACGCCTCCAAACTGGTGAAGGCGTATCATCACCGTGACAAGATCTTCGAGACCTTCGCGCTGGCGGAAGCGTGCAGCGTCAACACGGTGCTGACCAATCCGGCGCTGTGCGACGTGATCAACGACTACTGGCGGCGCGGCGGCAAGATCCAGTTCATCTCCGATTGCGGCGGCAAGGACATCCTGGCCATGACCCAGAAGTCCATCGACCGCGGCGCCTGCGCCTGCTACATCCAGGGCGGCGTGGCCGACCGGCTGGTGGCCGAAAGCAAGTTCGACCTGATGGCCAAGGCTCTGGAACTGACGCGCCGCAACGGCCTGCCCGCCGGCATCGGCGGCCATAAACTGGAGACCATCCAGGCGTGTGTCGACCGCGGGCTGCTGCCCGATTTCTGGATGAAGACGCTGCACAAGACCGAGTACTGGTCGGCCAAGCCGCAACCGGAGTGCGACAACATCTGGTGCGCCGACGCGGTTGAGGTGGCCGCCTACATGCGCAACCTGAAGCAGCCCTGGATCGCGTTCAAGATCCTGGCCGCCGGCGCCATCGAGCCCAAGGCCGCCTTCCAGTGGGCCTTTGAACAGGGCGCCGATTTCATCTGTGTCGGCATGTACGACTTCCAGGTGGTGGACGACGTCAACCTGGCGCTTAGCGTTCTGAATGCCGGTCCGGCGCGCCAGCGGGAGTGGTACGCCTAGCCGCCGGCCTCAGGCAACAGATGCTGCACGACCCAAGTCACCGCTCACCGATGCCGGTCGCCACGGAGATAGCGCTCTCCGGAGGCGATCGGGAGATTTTGCGCACGCTCGCTTCGCAACTGGCCGAGATCGCCGCCCTGCCGGTTCATGCGGAGAAGGCGCGGTTGTGGCGCAAGCTGAACGACCTTCAGTCCGAGCGGCCGATGGTGTGGATCAACGAGATCTGCTGGCAGGAGATGGACGTGGATGGCGAATTGACGCTGCGCGCTGAACATCCGTGGGCGCGCGAGCAGGAGCTCGATCTGCGGCGCACGCTCTACCAGTGGCGCCACCTGCCCGGGGACATGATCGTCAACGGCTGGCTGGCCTGCCCGCTGGCCATTCACAGCACGGACTTCGGCATCATCGAGGACGTCGATACCGTCACCACCGACGCGGCCAGCGACATCGTCTCGCGGCGCTTTCACATCCAGATCCGCGATTTCGACGACCTGGAGAAGATCAGGATGCCGGTGGTGACCCACAACGAGCGCGCCACCGAACTGCGCTATCAGGCCATGAGCGACGTGTATGCCGGCGTCATGCCCGTGCGCAAGACCGGCCAGACGCACATCTGGTTCACGCCCTGGGACTACCTGATCCGCTGGTGGGGCCTGGAAGAGGCGATGCTGGACCTGCACGAGCGGCCGGCGCTGGTCCACGCCGCCGTGGAGCGGATGGTGGACGCATGGATGACGGAGCTGGACCAGTTTGTGGAACAGAACCTGCTGTCGCTGGACTGCAACAACACGCGCATCGGCTCCGGCGGCTACGGGTACACGCAGGCCCTGCCGGGCGCCGGCTTCGATCCGGCCTTCGTCCAGCCGCACAACATGTGGGGCTGCTCCAACGCCCAGATCTTCTCCGACGTGTCGCCGGCCATGCACTGGGAGTTCGCCGTCGAGCACGACCTGCGCTGGCTGGCCCGCTGGGGGCTGGTCTACTACGGCTGCTGCGAACCGCTGGACCGCAAGATCGACATCCTGCGCCGCATTCCGAACCTACGGAAGATCTCAGCCAGCCCGTGGTGCCGGACGCCGCGCCTGGTCGACAAGGTGGGCCGGGATTACGTCATCAGCCGCAAACCCACTCCGGCCATCTTCGCCGGCGACGTCTGGCGCCCCGAGCAGGCCCGCGACGACCTACGCCAGTTCCTGGAAGCGGCGCGAGGCTGCCACGTCGAACTGATCATGAAGGACATCTCCACCCTTCGCTACCACCCGCAACGCCTGTGGGAGTGGGCGCGCATCGCCATGGAGGTGGCCGAGGAGTTCGCTGCCTGTTAGACTGAAGCAATTGATCAGGATGGGGCCTTCTGAGTACCCAACTAGACGCCTTGCCATAGTGTGGCCGGCGCTGGATCTCGAGCCGCAGGCGCCCAGGAGACCGAACCGGTATGGTTGAGCTGACGACTCCACGCGGCGAGCGTATTGCCTTTGGCGGCGGCGCGCCGTTGGCGCTGATTGCCGGACCCTGCGTAATCGAGAGCGAGGAGCACGTCCAAGCCCTGGCTCACGAAATCGGTCGCATCGCCGGGCCGTTTGTCTTCAAGGCATCCTTTGACAAGGCCAATCGGAGCAGTGTTTCAGCATATCGGGGCCCGGGCTTGAAGGAGGGTCTGCGCATCCTGGCCGGCGTGAAGGCCGCGGGCCACGCGATCCTGACAGACATCCACGAGCCCTCGCAGGCGGGGCCGGCCGCCGAGGTGGCGGACATCCTCCAGATCCCGGCGTTTCTCTGCCGGCAGACCGATCTGCTGCGGGAGGCGGGCCGGACCGGCCGGATTGTCAATCTGAAGAAGGGCCAGTTCATGGCGCCGCAGGATTTCCGGCTGTGCGCTGAAAAGGTGGCGTCCACAGGGAACTCGAAGATCCTGCTCACCGAGCGCGGCACCTCCTTCGGCTACAACAACCTCGTGGTGGATATGCGAGCGCTGGCGATCATCGGAAGCTTCGGATACCCGGTAGTCTTTGATGCCACTCACAGCGTGCAGTTGCCCGGGGCGGCTGGCAGCGCCTCGGGCGGACAGGCGCAGTTCATCGAACCGCTGACGCGAGCCGCGGTGGCGGTGTCAGTTGATGGGCTGTTTGTGGAGGTCCACGAGGCGCCCGAGCGGGCACTCTCGGACGGGCCGAACGCCTTGCGGTTGGAGATGCTGAGTCCTCTGCTAGCCAAGCTGAGGCGGATCGATAGTCTGGTCAAAAGCGCGGCGTTCTCCTGCTGTTGAGTGGGCGCCGGAGCAACGGCCGCACCTCCTCAGGCCCGCGGAAAGGTAGTTGGTTCATGGAATCTGTCGAGCACACCAGCAAATGGCTGGCCTGCGCGCGCGCAACGATGCAACTCGAGTCTGAGGCGATCGCCCGGGCGGCGACCCGGTTGGACGGGGGCTTTTGCGGGGCCGTCCGACTGATTCTCGGACAGCCCGGTAAGGTTGTCGTGACCGGGCTTGGGAAGTCAGGCCATATCGCAAGGAAGATCGTGGCGACACTGTGTAGCACGGGAACGCCGGCCGTCTTCCTCCACCCAACCGAGGCTGCCCATGGCGACCTCGGGGTTTACGCGCCGGGGGACTCCACGCTCATCCTGTCCAAGAGCGGCACGACCAGGGAATTGGTTCAGCTTGTTCCAGCACTGGGAGAACTTGGGTCACCGATTATCGGGATCCTCGGCAACCCGGCATCGCCTCTGGCCGCCAACATGGATGCCGTTTTGGATGCGTCCGTCAACCGGGAGGCGGATCCATCAAATCTTGCGCCGACGGCCAGCACCTCGGTTGCGTTGGCGCTGGGGGACGCGCTGGCCATTACGCTCATGCGAGCGAGAAACTTCACCGCGGAGGATTTCCAGCGCTGGCATCCGGGAGGGGCGTTGGGCGCGGGCCTGCGGCTGAGGGTCAGGCAGGCCATGCACGCTCCCTCTGAGGTGGCTTGGGTCGGATGCGGAGAGTCGTTGAGACAAGTGGTAATCGCCATGACCGTGCACCCACTGGGTGCGGCCTGCGTCCTCAACCCCGACGGACGGCTCGCGGGGTTGATCACGGACGGAGATCTCCGCCGCACGCTGGAAAAACACGACGACATTCGCACGTTGCATGCCGCGGACGTCATGACGCCTGCGCCGGTCACCGTGGATCCGGACGCCCGGGTGCTGGATGCTCTGCGACTGATGGAGGATCGGCCTTCGCAGATCTCGGTGCTGCCGGTGGTTTCTGCCGGGGATGGCCTGTTTTTGGGGCTCCTCCGTCTGCACGATATCTACCAAGCGGCAGTATTCACCGGGTGAGCAAGAACAGATGTGGTGGATGGTCGCGACCGTGTTCCAACCCCGCGTGTGTTATCCTCCCCCCAAAGGAAGGGGCTTCGACCATGGAACGCAAAAAAGCATCCGATTTCCCCCAGGGACTGCTCAACCTGTTTGACCGCTACGTCCACGGCGACATCGACCGCCGCGCATTTCTCGACGGCGCGCAAAGGTACGCCACCGCCGGCGTCACCGCCACCGCGTTGTGGGAGAGTCTGCGGCCCAACTACGCCTGGGCGCAGCAGGTTCCTCAGGACGATCCGCGCATCAGGACGGAGGTCGCCACCGTGCCCTCGCCTCAGGGCAACGGCAGCATCAAGGGGCTGCTGGTGCGGCCCGCCAAGGCAGCGGGCAAACTGCCCGGCGTATTGGTGGTGCATGAGAATCGCGGGCTCAATCCCTACATCGAGGACGTGGCGCGCCGGCTCGGCGCGGCGGGCTTCATGGCGTATGCGCCCGACGGGCTGACCAGCGTGGGCGGCTATCCCGGCGACGACGAGAAGGGCGGGGCGCTCTTCCGCACCGTCGATCGCGCCAAGATGAACAACGACCTGGAAGCGGCCGCGCGCTGGCTGAAGGCCCGCCCGGACTGCACCGGCAAGCTCGGCGTGGTCGGCTTCTGCTTCGGCGGCGGCATCGCCAACATGCTCGCCGTGCGTCTCGGTTCCGATCTCGCCGCCGCCGTCCCCTTCTACGGCGGCCAACCGCCCGCCGAGGACGTGCCCAAGATCAAGGCGCCCATCCTGTTGCACTACGCCTCTCTCGATACGCGCGTCAACGCCGGATGGCCGGCCTACGAAGCCGCGCTCAAGGCCAACAACATCCCTCACACCGCCCATATGTACGAGGGAACCAATCACGGCTTTCACAACGACACCACGCCGCGATACGACGAGGCCGCCGCCAAGCTGGCCTGGCAGCGGACTCTCGATCATTTCAGCAAGTACCTTCGGTAGTTTGAAGCGCCCGCTGCTGGCGGGATGGGAAAAAAGTGGAGCCCGGCTCCTACGTCGTGCTGAACGTGAGCGACACCGGCATGGGCATGGATGAAAAGGTCAGGAACCACCTGTTCGCGCCGTTCTTCACGACCAAAGAGCAGGGCAAGGGAACGGGACTGGGGTTGGTGACCGTGTTTGGAATCGTCAAGACCGCCGGCGGGTACGTATCCGTATACAGCGAGCCCGGACGAGGCACGATCTTCCGGGTCTACCTGCCGCGCGTGCAGGAATCGGTGGCCGATCCCGTCAAGCCGTTGCCGCAGGGCGACACCACCGGACACGAGACGGTTCTCGTGGTGGAAGACCATGTGGAGGTGCGGGAATTGACCAGCGCCATCCTGCGCAGCCGCGGATACCTCGTGTTGAGGCGGCCAACGGCGTGGAAGCGCTCCGGCTGTGCGAGTCTTATGGCGGGCCGATCGACCTGCTGGTCACCGACGTCGTCATGCCGCGGATGAGCGGTCCGGAACTCGCCGCGCGTTTGAAGGCGCTGCGACCCGCGATCCAGGTATCGTACGTTTCCGGCTACATGGAAGAGTTGGCGCTGCAACAAAGCGGCGAGGCGCCTCCGATCCAGTACCTGCAAAAACCGTACACAGCGGAAGGGCTCGCCGGGATGACGCGGGAAATGCTGGATCGGGCGTAACCTGGCTTGGGAGCCGGGATGCCCCCGGGGGTTGGCGTAGAGCCGTCTAGTGTGGGTGGTGCCGGAGGTGGGGGTCGAACCCACATGCCCAGTGAAGGGCGCCGGATTTTGAGTCCGGTGCGTCTGCCAGTTCCGCCACTCCGGCATGGATCAGGCGGGCGAATCTTCATGATAACATCTGCGCCTTTCCCGTCCTCCGCGATATAACTGGGACACATGGTGCGTCCTGAAAGACGCGTTGATCTAGCAGGTGCAAGTCCTGTCCGGGTAAGCGCCGGAGCGCCCGGTAGCAGACTCCAGCAGGGAGGAGAGATCCGACCGCGCCGAGCGGAGTGTCGAAAGCCCTTGAAAGAGAGGGGAGCAAAGCAGCGGGCCGCAACGAAGGTGAACGCAACAGCCTCGTCAGATTATCAGCCGAAAGGTGTTTGGGAGGGCCGAGCCGCTCATGTCACGGCGAAGGCAACAGACAGCATCCTGGGAAACCGGAACGGGTGCTGGACCTCCCCGGGGTCGCAGGCGGCGGCACGTTGGGAAAGATCAGTGCGGAACAGGAGAGACCCTACCTGGCAGCCAAGTCGGGCAAAGACCGGGCGTATAAGGCCGGAAGGCTGAAGTCGCACGGAGCCGGGAGGGAGTCCGAGAGGTCCGTAGTACCGGAGAAGGCGTGCAAGACAACGCGCTGGAGGGAAGGGGCCTTGCTTTGATCGAGCTTGTGTGGAGGTAAGTGCGAGGGCATGCCGGAGACGGCTAACATCCCCGTCGATAAAGTACGACAACTCCAACGCAAGCTATGGGTGTGCGCCAAGCGGAGTAAGACGCGGCGTTTCCATGCGCTGTACGACCGGATCTGCAGGAGTGACGTTCTGTGGGAAGCATGGAAGCGAGTGCGCAGTAATGGCGGCGCGGCGGGGATCGACGGCGAGACGATCCAGGCCATCGAACAACGAGGCGCGGGAGAGTTTCTGGCGGAGATTCAGGCAGCGCTGCGGGCAGGCCGATACCGCCCTTCAGCGGTGAAGCGGCGGTACATTCCGAAGGCTGATGGGAAACAGCGGCCACTGGGGATACCGACGGTGCGGGATCGAGTGGCGCAGATGGCGGCGAAGATAGTGATCGAGCCGATCTTTGAGGCGGACTTCCAGGACAGCAGTTATGGATTCCGGCCGGGGAGGAGCGCGACACAGGCCCTGGAAGCGATCCGCGTGGCGGGCAACCAGGGCTACAACTTCGTCGTTGATGCGGACATTCAGGGCTACTTGACAACATCCGGCAGGACACCTTGCTGGATCTGGTGAAGGAGCGGATCTCGGACCGGAGGGTGTTGAAGTTGATCCGCCAGTGGTTGGAAGCCGGAGTGATGGAGGACGGCACGGTGAGACAAACGCTGGCGGGAACCCCGCAGGGCGGAGTGATCTCGCCATTGCTGGCCAACATCTACCTGAACAAGCTGGACCGGATCTGGGCGGCTCGATGCAGCCAGCTTGGAGTCCTGGTGCGGTACGCCGACGACTTCGTGGCCATGTGCCGGACGGAGTCGCAGGCCAGGGAAGCGCTCCGGCGGATCGGGCTGGTGATGGACCGGCTCGGATTGACGCTGCATCCGGCGAAGACGCGGTTGGTTGACTTAAGACGCGGGAAGGAGAGCTTCGTGTTTTTGGGATGCACGATTCGAAAGAAGCGGAGCATCCAGCGGGCGCCGGACAGGCATTTCATGCAGCGGTGGCCGAATCCGAAGGCAACGAAGAAACTCCGGGACCGGGTGCGAGAGCTGACCAGCAAGCGGCAAAGCGGGAAAGACGTGAAGCAGATCGTTGCTGAACTGACGCCCGTGCTTCGCGGCTGGGGGAACTATTTCCGGACGGGGAACGCCGACCGGGAGTTCAACAAGATGGACTCGTTGGTGGTGAAGAGTCTGCGGCGCTGGCAGTATCGGCGCGGCGGGCAGAGACCTACGAAACGAGCGCCCTTCACCGGCGATCAGCTATACGGTATGGGTTTGCACAAGTTGATGGGCACGGTGGAATACCCGTCGCAAGCTACACCACGAAGATCATCGTTAAGCCGTGTGCCGGAAAACGGCACGCACGGTTTGAAAGGGGATTTTAGAAACGGGCCGGCGTAAGCCAGTACCGCGCTAAACTTCTACCAATGCAGACCCGTCAACTCGGCAACTCCGACCTCTTCCTCACGCCGCTCGGCACAGGCGCCTGGGCCATGGGCGGCGGGGGGTGGGCCTTCTCCTGGGGCGCGCAGGACGATGCGGAGTCCGTCGCCGCCATCCGCGCCGCCGTGGACGCCGGAATGAACTGGATCGACACGGCCGCCGTGTATGGGCTGGGTCACTCCGAGGAGGTGGTGGCCAAGGCCGTCGAGGGGCTCGCCGACAGGCCGTACATCTTCACCAAGTGCGAGCGCTGCTGGGACGAGAGCGGCGGCATCATCAAGCGCCTGAAGCGCGACTCCGTTCGCAGCGAGTGCGAAGACTCCCTGCGCAGGCTGAAGGTGGACGTCATCGACCTCTACCAGATTCACTGGCCCGAGCCGGACGAGGACATCGAAGAGGGCTGGGAGGCGATGCTGCGGCTCAAGGAGGAGGGCAAGGTGCGTTGGACGGGCGTCTCGAATTTCAGCGTGGCGCAACTGGAGCGCATCCGGCGGCTTGGCCCCATCACGTCGCTGCAGCCGCCCTACAATCTGCTGGCGCGCGAGATCGAGGGCGACACGCTGCCCTACTGCGCCGCGCACAACATCGGCGTGCTGTGCTACTCCCCCATGCACTCCGGCCTGCTGACGGGCAAGATGACCCGCGAGCGCATCGCGACGATGGATCCCGACGACCACCGGCAGCGCCGGCCGCAGTTTCAGGAGCCGCTGCTGAGCCGCAACCTGGCGCTGGTGGAACTGTTGCGCGAGATCGGGGGACGTCACGGCCGGACGGCGGGCGAGACGGCCCTCGCCTGGACGCTGCGCCGGCCGGAGGTGACGGCCTCGATCACCGGGCTACGCTCGGCGGCGCAACTGGAGGGCGTCATCGGCGCGGCAGAGTTCCGGCTGTCAGCGGAAGAGGTGGATCAGATCGAGGGCTTCCTGAACCAGGCATAGCAGTGGTTCCCGATGCGGGCGGCGCGGGGCGTGCGCATGAGCCACGTGTCGAGGTAGCGCAGGGGAAAGAGCAGCCAGCCCAGAACGCCGTGGGCGAGGACGCGCCACCACTTCCACGGCAGCAGCAGCTTGGCGAACTCCAGGGTGAAGAGCAGCCAGGTGGCGGCCGGGCCAGTGCGCCAACCGGTGGCGACGACTTCGAGGCCGCCGGCCATCAGGCGGAGCCCGTCGGGGGTGAAGCGGCGGTAGTCCTTCGGGTACTCGTGAAATGGGTGGCAGAACGGCGTGACGACGTGGGCGAAGCCGCCGGGGGCGAGGACGCGCTCGATCTCGCGCATCACGCTATCGGGGTGGGTAACGTGCTCGAGCACGGCGTCGCATTCCACGCGCTGAAAGAGCCCGTCGGGGAAGGGTAACTCATGCGCGTCGGCCTGGATGTCGACGCCGGGCACGGCGAACAGGTCGAGGTTGACGTACCCCGGCACGCGGCGGTTGGCGCCGCCGATGTAGAGATTCCACCGCCCCAGCGGGGCGACCACCCGCAGCTCGTCCGGATTGTGCAGGAATGGATCAGGCGGTCTCACCGCAACTGGCTCGTGATTTCGCGGCCGCGCTCGTACATCATGCCCACTTCGCTGCCGCAGCCGACAAAGAGGAGCCCCATGTCGATCCAACGCCTGGCCAGCGCCACGCCGCGCGCCTGTGCGCCCGGTGCGACGCCATGCGCACGGCAGCTTTCGGCGATCTTGGCCACTGCGTCCAGCATCGCCGGATGCTCAAACTCGCCGGGCACGCCGAGACTGATCGAAAGGTCCACCGGCCCGATCATGACGGCGTCGATGTGAGCCACCGACAACAGCTCATCGCGGGCTTCAAGCGCCTTCACGGTCTCAATCTGCAGCACCACCATCTGCTGGCTGTTCATGTGCGCCATGATCTGGGGGATGCTGGCGGGTTCGAAGTCGACGTGGAGGGGCGTCAGACCCATGCCCCGGATGCCCACGGGCGGGTACTTGGTCCAACTGACGGCCTGCTCAAGCAGGCGGGGGTCCTCCACGCGCGGGAAGATGACGCCGGCGGCGCCGCAGTCGAGGGCGCGAGCGATGAGCGAGTACTGGAGATCGGCCACGCGCACGATGGGGCAGAAATCGACTTTCGCGGCCATGCGGCAGAGGTCCTGCAGCGTCTCCTGGTCGAAGCCGCCGTGCTCGCCGTCGAGGAAGGCCCAGTCGAATCCGGCCGCCTTCAGGATGCGAATCACATCCTGCGAACGGAACTGCTGGAAGGCGGTGCCGAGTTGCACCTTGCCCTCACGAAGAGCCTGTTTGACCTGATTGATCTTCATACTGTCAGCAACAAATGGTCCGGACAGCCGCTCTGCACGTTGTCATAGAGGGTGTCCAGCAGTTCCAGCCCATGCCTGGCCAGGAACGGCAACAGCGAGAAGAGCCTCTCCTGCAAGTGCCGCTCCGGAAACACCAATCCGCTCAGGTGCGAAGCCCCATCGCTCACTTGCGAAGTGCGGCGCAAGGCCTCGCGCGCCGCCTTGCGGCGGTTTTTCTCGATCTGGTAGAGGATCTTGGCGCGGCTCTTTTGGAGGGCGGCGCCGAGAGTGGGATCAAAGGACTTCAGCTCACCTTCGAGCCGATCCAGGGCATTCCTCACTTCGCTGGAGGTGTCCTCGAAGGAGATTTCGAGTTCCTGCGGGATGAGCCTGGCGGCGATGCGTTCCCTAAGGACATCGCCTCCGTGGAAGCAATCCGTCAGCGTAACGTGGTAGCGGTCCATCAGCGAATGAGCGCGTTCGTCGAGGAGGGTGAAGCCGCTGCGGGGGACAGCCACCGGCATGCGGCCCAGCAGGGCGCGGTAGAGCACCTGCGATTGCGCCAGGTAGGCGAGTTCGGCCGGGCCGCCGACGTAGGCGGCGGTGGGCAGCAGGTAGTCCTGCAGAACCGGGCGCAGCAGGGCGTTAGGGGAGAGTGACGCTGCCTCCGGCGGGCGCTCCTGCCGGCCCAGCTTCTGGCGGCGGCCGCCTTCGATCTTGAACAGCAGCGACGTCTGCTCGTCCACCAGCACCTGGGCGTGATAGCCGGACGACTCCAGTTCCTTGCCTCGGGCGAGCAGCTCGCGGCCGAGTTCATCCCGGCGTTCAAGCGCCGTTTCTAGCATGGGCGTGGCGATCTCCCGGATGGCGGGCTCGAGCGGATCGAAGAAGATGAGACCGTAGCCGGCCATGAGCCGCGAGAGGAGTAGGCGGAAGGCTTCGCCGTATGTTCGACCGGGTGCGTAGGCTTGCTCCACCAGGTCCGCTATTTCGTCGCCGTGCAGGAAGCCGCTGAGCGCTTCCCGCAGAGCGCCGGTGGGGGGCTGCACAATCGGGATGGAGCCCACCGGCTGTCCGGGCTGCCCGCCACCCTGTGCTTCGAGGCGCACGGCCTTGTGGTGGGAATCGAGCATCCAGGCGTGGTTGATCTCGGCGAAGTCGTGGTCCTCGGTGGCCAGCCAGAAGACGGGCACGGCGCGGATGCCGCCGGCGGTCAACTGCCGGGCGAGCTTTGCCGCCGTCAAGGCCTTGTAGATGGTGTAGGCCGGGCCAGAATAGAGGCCCACCTGCTGGCCGGTCACTACCGCCACGGTGTCGGGAAGTTCCAATTGAGCGATGGACGCGGTCTCGCCGTTCGTCTTCCTCAGGGCCGCTGCCAGGCGCTGGCGGCGTTCGTCTGGAATGGCACGGGAGGCGGCGAAGGCGGCACGGCGGATGCGCTCGGGGTCGTGCGGGTCGTGGTCGTAGAAGCGCGACACCCGGTCGAACCGGTAGAGGTAGTCGGCAAACAGCGCACTGGTGCCAGGCAGCTCGGTGTGCGGTATGCAAATGCTTCTCATGAGGCGCTCCCCATCAGCCTAACAGACCGGCCACCCTCCAGCCGCGTGCGCGGAGTACAGTGTTACAAGATGCTCACCGATCAGGAATTCCGGCAAAAGTGCGACCTCTGCCTGGAGTCTCTCTACGGGGAACTCGCCCGCGCCTCGGAGAACTACGATTTCGATGTCGAGATGAACAACGGCGCGCTCACGGTGGAGTTTGAAGAGCCGCCCCAGCGATTCGTTGTCAGCCCCAACGCGCCGGTGAAGCAGATCTGGGTTTCGGCGCACGTGCAGAGTTTCAAGCTGGATTGGAACGGCGCCGATTTCATCCTGCCGGCAACGGGCGAGACACTGCGGGAGATGATGACCGGGGCCATCCGCAAGCTGATCCCGGACTTCGAACCATAGTGGCCGGCGTCTACATTTCCTGGCCCTTCTGCGCGCAAAAGTGCACGTACTGTAACTTCGCCTCCGGGGTCTTTCCCAAGGATCTGGAGGGGGCCTACCTGGGTGCTCTGCTGCGCGAGATCGGCTCCACCGCGTGGCCATTTGAACCGGAGACCCTCTACCTTGGCGGCGGCACTCCGGGCTCGATGAGCGCTGAGCAGCTTGGCGCCGTGCTGGCGGCCATCCCCGGGCACCCCTGGCGCGAGGCGACTCTGGAGGCAGCGCCCGGCGCGCTCTGCCGCGACGGGGTACGGGCCTGGGTGGGCTGCGGCGTCACGCGCGCCAGTCTCGGCGTGCAGTCGTTCGTCGATGCCGAACTGCGGCGGACCGGCCGGAAGCACGACGCCCTTGCAGTGGAGGCCGATGTGGCGCTGCTGCGTTCGGAGGGTATCCAGGAAATCAACATCGACCTCATCGCCGGCCTGCCGGGCCAGACGGCCGAAGGCTGGGGGGTCTCGCTGGACTGGATTGAACGCCTGGCGCCGCCGCACGTCTCGGTCTACATGCTGGAAGTCGATGACGAATCCCGCCTGGGCCACGAGTTGCTGCTCGGCGGCGCGCGTTACGGGGCTCTCGACGTTCCCAGCGAAGACATGATCGCCGGCCTGTACGAAACCGCGGTCGATCGACTGGCCCGCCTCGGGCTGGAGCGGTACGAGATTTCCAACTTCGCGCGCCCCGGCTCGGAGTCGCTGCACAATCTCAAGTACTGGCAACTCGAGCCGTACCTGGGATTCGGCGCCGACGCCCACTCCTTCGACGGGCGGCTGCGCTGGCAGAATGTCGAGCCGCCGGGCGACTACGCCGCGGCCGCCGATCCGCGCATCGAGTGCGTCCCGGCCAAACTCGCCGAGGAGCGCTTCTTCGTCGGTCTGCGCCTGCTGCGCGGCATCCGGCCCACGGCCGGGGAATGGGAATCGCACCGCGGGGCTATCGGGCGGCTTCTGGACGACGGCCTGCTGAGTTCCGACGGGGACACTTTGCGGCTGACAGCGAAGGGTGTCCTGTTATCCAATGAAGTTTTCCAGGAGTTCATTCATGCCTGAACCGGTTATCGATCTTCGCTCCGACACCGTTACCAGACCCACGCCGGAGATGCGCCGCGCCATGTTCGAGGCCGAAGTCGGCGACGACGTCTACCGGGAGGACCCGACGGTCAACACCCTGGAGGAGCGCACCGCGGCGGTGCTGGGCAAGGAAGCGGCGCTATTTGTGCCCACCGGCACGATGGGCAACACGATCGCCATCAAGTGCCTGACGCGCCCCGGGCAGGAGGTGATCTGCGAGGCTCGCGGCCACCTGCTGAACTACGAGCTCTCGATGACGGCGTGGTTTTCGAACTGCCTCATCCGCTCGATCCAGACAACGGACGGCATCCTCACCTGGCCCATGATCGAGAGGGAAGTTCGTCCGCTTGGCCCCCACGCCGCCGAGACGGGTTGCATCGAGATCGAAAACACGCACAACATGGCCGGTGGAACGGTCTATGCACAGGAAGTGATCGACGAGATCTGCGACCGGGCGCATGAGCGTGGCATCCCCGTCCATATGGACGGCGCGCGCGTTTTCAATGCCGCCGCCGCCGCCGGCCGGCCTGCAAGCCAGATTTGCGCCAAGGTGGATACCGTCATGTGCTGCCTTTCCAAGGCGCTGGGCGCGCCGGCCGGTTCCATGCTGGCCGGTCCGAAAAACCTGATTGACCAGGGGCGCCTGTACCGGAAACGGCTGGGCGGCGGCATGAGGCAGGCCGGCATCCTGGCGGCCGCCGGACTGATCGCGCTGGAGCGAATGCCGCTACGCCTGCATGAAGACCATCTGAACGCGCGGCTGCTGGCCTCCGGCCTTGCGGCGATTCCGGGTATCCTTGTCGAGCCAGAGATTCCCGCCACCAACATCGTCATCTTCGACGTCTCCGCCACGGGCAAATCCAGCCAGGAGATCTCCGCCGCCCTCAAGGCCCGCGGCGTCCTCATCAACGGCATCAACGCCACCAGCATGCGTGCCGTCACCCACTACGATGTCGACCGGCGCGGATGCGAAACGGCGTTGGCCGCCCTGGGGGAAGCCGTCGCCGCCTGACGGTGTTACGATGTTGTCTCGGCGCGTCTGTTTGAGTTGAGGAGGAGTCTTTCGCATGAGCGTCCAGATTCAGACCCGTGAAATCAACGATGTCACGGTGATGGCCTGCTCTGGCACCATCACGCTCGGCCAGGCGACGAGTCTGTTCCGGAATACGCTGCGGGAGATCCTGCAAAACGGCGCCAAGAAGGTCCTGCTGGACCTGAACGACGTGAGCTATCTGGATTCCACAGGCATCGGCGAACTCGTGGGCGCGTACACGTCGGCGCACAACGCCCAGGCTCAGATCAAGCTCTCCCGCCTGCCGGAGAAGATCTACAACCTGCTGCAGATTACCAAGCTGGTGACTGTCTTCGAGATCTTTGACGATGAGGCCGAGGCGATCCGCAGCTTTGAGTGAGCGCGAAGGCGCCCGCCCCGTTGAAGAGGGGTACCCCCTCCCTCACGGTCGGGGCTCTGACGGTTGGGGTGCCGACTGGCCGCTATTTCAGTTCCTTGATGCGGATGTTCCGGAAGCGCACTTCCATCGGCGGTCCGGCGTGGAGTTGCAGAGCGATGATGCCATTCAGCTTGACCGAGTCTTTCAACTCAGCGGTGACCAGCCCATTCACTGTGATGCGGATCTGTTCGCCCTTGCAGTAGATCTCCACCGTGTTCCAGTCGTCCCCCTTCACCACCTTCTCCGCCTTCCCCTTCCAGCCGTTCACCATGATGCCGCGAGTGCCCTTTTCCTCGTATACGCCGCCCCACCAGTTGCCCTGCGCCATATCGGCCTGGTAGCCCTTCACCACCCACTCGGGCAGTTCCTCGCTGCGGAACTGAATGCCGCTGTTGTGGTTCCGGAGCTTGACGTCGGCGCGGAGGATGAAGTCACCGAACTGCTTCTTCCTATAGATGAGGAACGTGTTTTTGGCGAGCTTCACGCCTTCGGTTGAGCCGATCAGCTCCTTGTTCTTGACCGACCACAGCCGCGGGTCGCCGTCCCAGCCCTTCAGGCTCTTGCCGTCGAAGATCGGCTTCAAACCGTCCTTATCCGCGCCCAGCGCGAAACCGCAAACAAGCAACAGGCTGACCAGGATCTTCACAGTTGGAACCTCCTACACTTTCAAGTCAGACTGTATCATTACTCCAATTCGGCTGTCATGCTGCATCGCAAGGCAGTGATGCCGGATCATTGCGTGACCGAGGACAGTAGGGCACCCACCTGCGATAGACTGGCCCCCGGTACCGTTATGCGCCTTGCCATCGCCTTTTCCTCCCTCCTTTTCTGCCTTGCCGCACAGGAAGCCCCCAAGGCGGAGGCCCCGGAGCAGGAGGCCCGCCGTCCGGATCCGGTCAAACCCGACCTGAACGACCCCTGGCAGTCCGGGACGTTTTCCTCGTTCCGTCTTCGCGCCATCGGGCCGGCTTTGATGTCCGGCCGTGTGAACAGCATTGCCGTCCACCCCAATGAACCGGCGACCTGGTATGCGGGAGTAGCCTCGTCGGGCGTCTTCAAGACCACCAATGCCGGCACGACCTGGACGCCGATTTTCCAGAACGAAGGCACGTATTCGATCGGCGACCTGGTTCTTGATCCGGCCAACCCCAACACCGTTTGGGTGGGCACGGGCGAACACAACAACCAGCGCTCGGTGGGTTGGGGCGATGGGGTTTACCGCTCCGACGACGGCGGCCGCACGTGGCGCAACATGGGGCTGAAGGACTCCCAGCACATCGGGCGCATCGCCATCGATCCGCGGGACTCCAATACCGTGTACGTGGCCGCGCAAGGGCCGCTGTGGTCGCCCGGCGGCGATCGAGGTCTCTACAAGACCGCCGATGGCGGCAAGACCTGGAACAAAGTCCTCCAGATCTCCGACAACACCGGCGTTACCGACGTGGCCATCGATCCAGCCAATCCCGACATCATCCTTGCGGCCGCCCACCAGCGCCGCCGCCACGTGTGGACCCTGATCCACGGCGGCCCCGAATCCGGCCTGCACAAGTCCAGCGACGGCGGCAAGACGTGGCGGAAGGTGTCCGGGGGCCTTCCTATGGGCGACGTGGGCCGCATCGGCCTGGCCTTCAGTCCGGCGAAGAAGGGCCTGGTCTATGCGACTGTCGAGGCCACCGAGCAAGGATCAGGATTGTACCGCTCGCACGACTCGGGAGAGAGCTGGGAGCGGCGTTCGGGTGAAACCGGCCAGGCGATGTACTACGCGCACGTGATCCCCGACCCCAACGTGGCCGACCGGCTGTACACGATGACGGTGACGGTGACTGTCTCCAACGACGGCGGGCGGACGTGGTCGCCGGCCGGCGAGCGATCCAAGCACATGGACACACACACCTACTGGATCGACCCGAAGAACTCCGACCACATCATCGCCGGCTGTGACGGGGGCATCTACGAATCCTGGGACCGCGGCGCCATCTGGCGGCACATGACGAACCTTTCGGTGACGCAGTTCTACAACGTGGACGTGGACAACGCCTCGCCCATCTACAACGTCTACGGGGGGACACAGGACAACTCCACGCTCGGCGGGCCCTCCCGCACACGCGGCGTGAATGGCGCCACCAACGCCGACTGGTTCATCGTCACCGGCGGCGACGGCTTCGTCTCCCGCATCGATCCCAAGGATCCCAACATCGTCTACGGCGAGTCGCAGTACGGCGGCATCGTGCGGCTGAACCGGCGCACGGCCGAGCGGGTTTCGATCAAGCCGGTGGAGGGCAAGGGCGAGCCGGCGCTGCGCTTCAACTGGGAGTCGCCCTACATCATCAGCCCCTTTTCGAACACCAGGCTGTACTTCGGGACGAACCGCCTGTTCCGCTCCGACGATCGCGGCAACTCCTGGACGCCGGTCTCGCCCGACCTCACCCGCCAGGTAAACCGGGACCTGATTCCGGTGATGGGCCGCGTGTGGCCGCCGGAGGCCATCGCCAAGCACCAGTCCACGACGACATATGGCACGCTGACTGCCGTGAGCGAGTCCCGGAAGAAAGAGGGACTGATCTATGCCGGCACCGACGATGGGTTGATCCAGGTGACTGAAAACGGCGGCAAGACATGGACCAAGTACGAGAAGTTCCCCGGCTTTCCTGAAGTCGCCGGCGGGATGACGGGCGTGTACGTGCAGCGTATCTGTGCGTCCAAACACGACGTGAACACGGTGTACGCGCTGTTCAACAACCACCAGAACGGCGATTTCAAGCCCTATCTGCTCAAGTCCACCGACAAGGGCGTCAACTGGACCTCCATCTCCTCCAACCTGCCGGGCAACGGGCCGGTGCTCTCTCTCGCCGAGGACCACGTCAGCCCCAACCTGCTCTTCTGCGGCACCGAGTTCGGCCTCTTCTTCACCGTGGACGGCGGCCAGAAGTGGATTCGCCTGCGCTCCGGCCTGCCGACGATCGCCGTCCGCGACCTCGCCATCCAGGAACGCGAGAACGACCTGG
>JACRBC010000136.1 GCA_016213245.1 Candidatus Solibacter usitatus
CCGCCGACAGACTGCGTTCTTCGGTCTGGATGACGTACTTGCCTTCCAGCGCCTTCTCTCGCGGCAGATTCAGCGGGTGCTCGAAGAACTCGAACTTGCCCTTACGCAGTTCCCAGCCGAAATAGCGGTGGCCATGATTGCAGCGCAGCTTGGTGGCCGCCGCCGCCCCGATCTTGTCCGGCTCTTTCAGCTCACCCTTGTCCACCTGCGCCCGCAACGCTTCCAGGTCTTTGCGCGCCCGCTGCATCGACAACTCGCGCATGCTCCGCTCGTACTGTTCCCGCTCGTCGCTGTGCACGACGAAAACCCGGACCTCCGGCTCCTTGCCGGCGACCTCCACCACGCGCGTCCGCGGCGGCGACGACTTCTCCGCCGCCGTGATCCCCACCGGGCATTGCTGCCAGTCGCTGCGCGCCTCGGCCAGGGCGATGTAGCCGGCCGTGTCCTTGCGGTTGCGCCTCTGCAAGCCCGCCAGATAGCCCTGCCGCAGCTCGCGCAACCGCTCGACATTACTTAGATCGAAAACGCTCTAGAAGTAGTACTTGAGCCCGAGCTGGACGTTGCGGTTCCCCACCTTGGCGCCAGTGATCTGGCCAAAGTTGGTGGCGCCGAAGCCACCGGATGGGTCACTGAATACCGGGTGATTGAAGGCGTTCTCGGCTTCGAGGCGGAACTCGAACCGTTGGCCTTCCGTCACGCGGAAGCTCTTCAGCAGGGCGGCGTTGAACATGGACATGCCCGGGCCGCGGAAGCGTAGCGTGCGCGGCGCCGTGCCGGGCACATCAATGGCGGGCTTGAAGAAGGCCGCCGCGTTAAACCAGTTGTTCAGACGGTCCTGGACACGCCCGCTCGTGCTCGGATCGCCGATCAGGTCCGGGCGCTGGGTGCCGTCCCAGATGTTGCCGCCGGACTGCGTGACTTGCAGAGGCATGCCGGTGGAGAGTGTCGCCAGGCCGCTGAGATTCCAGCCGCCGACCAGCAGGTCCACGGCGCGGTGGACGTTGCCGGCAAACTTACGGCCCTTGCCGAACGGCATCTCGTAGTGGCCGGAGAACACCGCGCGGTGGGAGATGTCGTGGGACGAGAGAGAGCGCTCGCCGCGCAGATTCCAGATGTTCTGAATGGAGGAGTTACCACCCAGCCACCCGTAGTTGCCGGAACCATAGGAGGCGTTGTCGATCATCTTGGACCAGGTGTAGTGAGCCATCATGGTCAGGCCCGTCGAGTAGCGCTTTTCCCACTTCAACTGCAGGGCGTGGTAGTTGGAGTCGGCGCGGGCCGGCTCCGACGTGCCGACGCTGGTGCCGTCAAACTGCGGCATCGGGCGCAGCAGGCGGTAGCGCTGGACCGTCGCATTCTTGAGGTTGGTCGCCTTGGGATCGGTAATCTGGCCGAAGAAGGGGTTGGCGACCGCGGCGGTGAGGGCGGTGCGGCCCAGTGACCAGTAGTTCGGATGGAGCGGTGAAAGCGTCGTGACCGGCAGGAACAGGTGCGTGCCCCGGCTGCCCGTGTAGTTCACTTCCAATACCGATTGCCAGCCGAGTTCGCGCTGAATCGAGAGGTTCCAGGATTGGTACTCGGGGTTGCGGCTGTTCGAACCCAGGATGGTGCCGGCGCCGAGACCGATGAACGTCTTGTCGCCGAGGGCGCTGCCCGGAGGGAGCAGCATGCCGTCGGGGTAGGGGCTGGACAGCCTGGCGTACAGCGTCGCGTTGGAGTCCAGCGACGAGTTCGACGTGGAATTGACGTTGAACCCGGCGCCCGTGTGGCCGAACACGGTGGCGCGGCTCAGTTGGTAGAACAGGCCATATCCGGTGCGGATGGACGTCTTGTTATTCACGGCGTAGGCCAGGCCGATGCGCGGCTGCCAGTTGTTCATGTCCTTGTTGAACGGCGAGCGATTGTTGCTGTCGTTGAACTTGATGACGCCTTTGGTGTTGTAGCCGGCGGCTTGGACGGACGACTGGGCGTTGAGGTCCCAGTAGCTCTGGCGGTTCTGGGTTTCCCAGCGCGGGACGTCAAAGTCGTAGCGGAATCCGAGGTTTAAGGTGAGTTTGCGGCTGATCTTCCAGTCGTCCTGGAAGAAGAAGCCCCAGTAGGCGGACCGGGTGAAGACCTTGGGATCGATGTGGAACTGGTTGGAAGTCCACCATCCGGTCAACATGGTCGCCAGACCATTGCCCTCGTTGCCCGGGCAGGAGAAGCGGTCTTTGCAGGTGATGCCGCGGGCGAAAGAGTACTGCCCGGAGGGATAGCCCGGCTGTGCATAGTCAAGGAAGTTCTTGCGGTATTCGCCGCCGAACTTCATGCTGTGGCCGCCGATGAACTTGCTGGCTGAAGAGGAGACGTGATGCACGCCCTCCTGCCGGTCCATCACGACCCAGCCTTCCGTGCCGATGTCCTGGTAGCCTTCCGGCGCGATGGTGGGGAAGACCAGAAGGGTGGAGTTAGTCTTCATGTAACTCGGGAAGCCCAGCGACGTGAGGTCGAAGTTGGGCACCATCGGATTCCGGAAGTACGTGGAGTAGGTCAGGCCGTAGCGCGCGGACCACAGGAATGTGGAATTCTGGGCGCGCGTGAACTCAACCACCGTGGCGTGAGAAGTGCCTTGGTTGGGGCCGTCATTGAAGGTGTAGGCCGGATTGCCTTCTCCGAAGAGGTTGACGGGATTACCGACGCCGCGGCTATAGCTGTAGCGGCCCGTGAGGCGGCTCTTGTCGCTGAAGTTGTGGTCGCCCTTGAGATTAGTCTGATGCCCGGCGCTGGTGTTGATGCCCTCTTGATACCAGTTGTTCGTCTCCGTGAAGGGCGCGCCCGTCTGATTCGGCTTGGGGAAATACGCCAGCGCCTTCAAAGCGACCGGGTCCATCATCGCCTTCGGGATGACATTGCCGGCGAAGGGCCGGCGTTCGATGTTGCCCGAGGCGTTAGTGAACGTATCGAACGGATTGTGAATGGCCATCAACTGGCCGGAGGAATTAAACGTCTTGGAGAAGTCGCCGTCGCGTTGCAGCAGTGCCGGCCACGTTTGAGTTTGCGAGGTCGGGCTCTTCGCTTTTGTGTATTCGTAGGAGGCGAAGAAGAAGGTCTTGTCCTTCTTGACGGGACCGCCCACAACACCGCCGAGTTGATCGCGCCGGTAGAAAGGCCGCGCGCGGCCCGAGCGGTTGGAGAACCAGTTATTCGCGTTCAGGTCCGAGTGGCGCAGGAAGTAGTATCCGGTGCCGTGGAACTCGTTGGTGCCGGACTTGGTGACCATGTTCACCACCGCGCCGCCGGTCTGGCCGTACTCGGCGCTGAAGAAGCTGGTCTGCATCTTGAACTCCTGCACAGCGTCGACCGACGGGCTGAACTTGAGGTCGGTGATGCCGGAGTTCTGCTCGACGGTGACCACGGTGACGCCGTCCAGCAGCACGTCGGATGTGGAGTTGCGCGAGCCGTTGGCGACGAAGTTGGTGTTGTTGTCGGAGTTGGCGCGCCCGCCGGAGCCCACCACGCCGGGGGTCATGTAGGTGAGGCCCATGGCGTTCCGGCCGATGTTCGGCAGCGAGAGAATGTACTTATTCTCGATGACTTGCCCGAGGTTGGAGATGGTAGTGTTGAGCAGCGCCGCGCTGCCGGTGACCTCCACCGCGGTGGAGACGTCGCCGACCTGAAGCTGGACGTCGAGCGTCACCTGCTGCTGAACGGCAAGGGTGAGGGCGGTCTGGACGTACTTACGGAAGCCCTTAGCCTCGACACTCACGTGATAGAGGCCAGGAGGCAGGGCCGAGAGGAAGAATCGCCCGGATTCGTCGGTGACGACGGGGTGGTGCACGTTCCGTTCCGATTCGGTGATGACTACCTTGGCCGATGGAACGGCGCCGCCACTGGCATCGGTGACGGTGCCTCGAACTGCGGCGGTGAAGGATTGACCGAAGAGGGCACCCGTGATGAGAAGGGGTGCAAGACTCAACACGAGCCACTTCTGACTGTTACCCATTACGAAGCCTCCCTGCGAAATTTCGCGGCACGGCCGCGCAAGACTAAACTTACGACCGTCACCGGTAGGTATATCACCAAGACCGGCCGATTGTCACGGACAAAAAGCACTAGGGCGGTTTGGAGTCAATCATTAACATACTGGCAAGAGGCGACGTAGCGGGCGCATTCGTTTGGGAAGAGGGTGCTGAGCAGTGCGCCGATCTCGTTCCAGAGGGCGTCGACGGTGCGGGTGGCGGCTTTGCGGAGCAACGCCTTGAGTTTGGAGAAGAACTTTTCAATCGGGTTCAGGTCGAGCGACTACGGTGGTAGATAGAGCAGCGTCGCGTGGACGGCCAGGATCGCTTCCCTGACTCCGCCCACCTTATGACTGCTGAGATTGTCGAGGATCACGATGTCGCACGGCCGCAACGCCGGAACCAGGAAGCCGCGTGTATAGGCCAGAAACATGGCGCCATCCATCGGCCCATCGGTGACCATTGGCGCGATCAACCGGTCCTGGCGCAATCCGCCCACGAAGGTCGTCGTTTTCCAGTGGCCGTGCGGGACCGAGGCTACGCAGCGTCGGCCTCGGGGCGATCGACCACGGCACCTGGCCATGTTGGCCGTCGTCCAGGTTTCGTCAACAAATACGAGCCTTTGCGGGTCAAGGCCGGGTTGGCATTCGCGCCACAGCCAACGCGCCATCTGCACGTCTTTCCGCTCTTGCTCGCTGGCGTGCAGGGGTTTTTTCAAGGGTAAGATCCCACTTGTCCAAAATCGAAACCGCTCTAATTCGAGGGATCGGTGTCCTTCAACGCCGGGTCGCGCGGGTCCAGCGCCATCTCATCCTGGCAGCACTGGCAGGGGCCGGGCGTCCAGGCGCGGACGGCGCAGACGGCGCACCAGTAGGTGACGACGAGCCTGCGACCGGCGCGGTGGACGAAGAGGGCGCGGAGGTGGATGGGATCCACCACAAACCGGCGCGGCGCGGCGAAGCGGCCCTGCGCCTCGAAGTCGTCGTCCTTCAACCGGGCGTCCCGCAGGACGCCGGCCGTGGCGGCGTCTGCTTCCAGCACGACTACGGCTCCATCGCGAAGCGTGATGGCCGGCGGCAGGGAGGGGTCCTGGCGCAGCCTGCCGCGCACGACCTGCTGCGCGGCGCGAAGGCGCGGAAGCAGGGCGACGAAGGAGAGCAGCAGGCGGCGGGTCATACCTACTCAGACAGATGCGGCCGCGCGTGCAGGAGTCGCAAGCCGTTCAACGTGACGGCCAGGGTGGCGCCCATGTCGGCGGCGACGGCCATCCACAGCGTGGCCGCACCGGCGAAGGCCGCCGCCAGGAAGAGGGCTTTGGCGGCGAGAGCGAAGACGATGTTCTGCCGGACGACGGCCAGCGCCCTGCGCGCGTGGTCGATCAGGAACAGCACGCGGCGCGGATCGTCGGTCATCAGGATGACGTCGGCGGACTCGCGGGCCATGTCGGCGCCGTGGCGGCCGAGGCTGATGCCCAGCGAGGCCAGCGCCAGGGATTCGGCGTCGGCGACACAATCGCCCAACATGCCGGCGCTGCCGTACTGCCGCAGCAGGGCGGCCATGGCGCCCGGCTCGGCGTCCCGCAGCCGGACCGGCTCGACGCCGCGGGCCCGCAGCGCTTCTTCGTAGCCTGGAAAGACGCCCTCGCCGTGCAGCGCCAGGACGGGCCGCCGCGCGGCCTCCTCCAGGAACGCTCCGCCCTTCACGAGCACGCCCTGCCCGGCCGCGCTGGCAAGCGCGGCGGTGATGCTCACCGGAGTGGAGATGACCAGAGCGCACGGGCACGAGATGAGCAGAATCACCATGCCCTGATAAAACCACTCGCCCCACGCTCCGCCCCGGAACAGGGGCGGCACGATCGCCACTGTGAAGGCGAGCAGCAGCACCGCGGGCGTGTAGCGACGGCTGAAACGCTCGATCAGGCGTTCGCTGGGCGAGCGGCGCGAGCGGGATTCCTCCACCATGCGCACCATGCGCGCCAGAGTGGTGTCCGAGGCCGGCCTCGTCGTGCGAATCTCCAGCGTGCCGCTCTCGTTGATGGCTCCGGCGAACACGGCGCCACCGGCCGACTTTTCCACGGCGACGGACTCGCCGGTGATCAGCGCCTGGTTGACCAACGAGGTCCCGCCTACTACTTCGCCATCGAACGGGATTCTCTCGCCCGGCCGCACGCGAATCAACGTGCCGGGCGAGACAGCGCCCACCGCGGCGCGGTGCTCATGCTCCCCGTGCACCACCCAGGCCTCGGCCGGCGCCACGGCCAGCAACCGGGTGATGGCCCGCCGGGCCCGGGCCATGCTCCAGCTTTCCAGCCGCCCGGCGAGCGCGAAGAGGAACGCCAGCGTGGCGGCCTCGGTCCACTCGCCCAACGCCGAGGCCCCAGCCAGCGACAGCACCACCAACAGGTTCATGTCCGGCCGGAGCGCCCTCAATGTCCTCCAGGCCCGCGGCAAGGTGTGGCCGGCGCCGGCCACCACGGCCACGGCAAAAAGAGCAAGCGATAGCGCAGGCATCCGCCTGTCGCCGTGCTGGTGCGCCAACAGCGCGGCCACTGACGCTGTGCCCTGCCATAGCTGCCAGCTCATGCCGGCAGCCAAGCCCAGCCCGGAAACCCACGTCAGCGCCTGCCGCCAGCGCTCTCGCCGCGTCGCCAGCCGTGCCGGGCCGGCCTGCCAGGGCTCGCAGCGCATCCCCACCGCCCGCACGACCTGCTCAATCGAGGCCGGCGTCACTTTGGCGGGCGCGTACTCGACGTCCATCCGAGCGTGCAACACGTCGAACCGCAGGTCGCGCACACCCGCCACACGGCTGAGCCGCGCGCGCAGCAGGGAGACCTCCTCGGCGCAATCCATGCCGAGGACGCGATACTGAAGCGTTTTGTTAATGAGAACGTCTCCTCAATAATTGTACGCTAGCCGTCGTGTGCCCGGATCGGGTACAAACAAGAGAAGCATGGCGCACCACAGGATCCACGGCAACCATAGTCACGTTCACGGAGAGGACTGCGGCCACACCGCGATCCGGCACGACGACCACGTCGACTATCTCCACGAAGGGTGTCTGCACTCGCCGCACGGCGACCATTTCGACGAATGCGTGCTGGAGGTTTCGGCGTCGAATCCGGCCGAGTGCACGCCGGAGCACCGGTGCCAGGGCCACGAGCCGTCGCACATCCATGCGCCCGGATGCGGCCACGAAGCGGTGCCCCACGGGGACCATGTCGACTACCTGGTGGACGGGCACCTGCACCATCCGCACGGCGGGCATTGCGACGACCACGGCAAAGTGGACCTGGCGTGACTCCGGGCGTCTTTATTGAACCTTTGTCCCTGCCCACCTTGATCCGGGACGCGGCGCCCGATGAAGCGGCATTGCTGGCTGTTTCGGCGCCGCCGCTGTCGTATGCCGGCCTGGGCGAGTTGATGGACCGGACCTCGGCGGCGCTGGCGCAGATGGGGATCGAGCACGACGATCGCGTCGCTCTGGTTGCTTCCAACGGCCCGGAGATGGCGGCGGCGTTCCTGGGCATTGCGGCGTCCTGCGGATGCGCGCCTCTGAATCCGGGCTACCGCGAAGAGGAGTTTCGATTCTATCTGGAGGACCTGAAGCCGTCGCTGCTGGTGATCGAACAGGGCATGGGAGAGGCGGCGGCGGCGGCGGCAGCCGCGCTGGGGATCCGCGTCCGCCGGCTGTTGCCGGAGCCGCACAAGGGCGCGGGGTGGTTCGGGCTGGAGGGCGCCGGCGAAGGCGGCGAGCCGCGGTACGCTTCGCCGGAATCCACGGCGCTGTACCTGCACACGTCGGGGACCACGAACCGGCCCAAGCTGGTTCCGCTGACGCAGTACAACCTGCTCTGCTCGGCGGCGAATGTAGCGCGCACGCTGGCGCTGTCGCCGGCGGACCGCTGTTTGAACGTGATGCCGCTGTTCCACATCCACGGCCTGATCGCGGCCGTGCTGGCGTCGCTCTCGGCCGGGGCCTCAGTGGTGTGTTCGCCGGGTTTTCAGGTGACGCGATTCTTCGACTGGATGGATGAGTTCGAGCCTACGTGGTACACGGCGGTGCCCACCATGCACCAAGTCATCCTGGAGCGCGCCGCGCTCGATCCAGAACGGGCGAAAAGGGCGCGCTTGCGGTTCGTGAGGTCATCTTCCGCCTCGCTGCCGCCGCAGGTGATGGAGAGGCTGGAGGAGGTGTTCCGGGCGCCCGTGGTGGAGGCTTACGGCATGACGGAAGCAGCGCATCAGATGGCCTGCAACCCATTGCCGCCGCTGGCGCGGAAGCCGGGCGCGGTGGGGCTTCCGGCCGGGCCTGAGGTGGCCGTGATGGACGCGGGCGGGCGGCTGCTGGCGCAGGGCGAGCGCGGTGAAATCGTGATCCGAGGCCCGAATGTAACGGCGGGGTATGAGGCCAATCCGGAGGCGAACCGCACAGCGTACTGTGAGGGCTGGTTCCGCACCGGAGACGAGGGTTACTTCGATGCGGACGGGTATCTGTTCCTCACCGGCCGCCTGAAGGAGATGATCAACCGCGGCGGAGAGAAGATCGCGCCGCGCGAGATAGACGAAGCTCTGATGGAACATCCGGCGGTGGCCCAGGCTCTGGCCTTCGGCGCGCCTGACCCGAAACTGGGGGAGGAGGTGGCCGCGGCGGTGGTGCTGAAGCCGGGCGCATCCGCCAGGGAGAGCGAGCTTCAGGACTTTCTTGCGGCCAAACTGGCTGACTTCAAAATCCCCCGGCTGATCGTGTTTCTGGAGAAGATCCCGAAAGGCCCTACGGGCAAGATGCAGCGCGTCGGCCTGGCCTCGCGGCTGGGGATCGAGAACATCCATCATGCCCCGGCGGCGGCAGATGGCGAAGCGACGGCGCTGGCCGGCGCTCTGGCGGGCATCTGGACGGAGGTGCTGCGGCGCGACGACATCACAGCGCAGAGCCATTTCTTCGATTGCGGAGGGGATTCGATTCTGGCGGCGCAGGCGGTGGGGCGCGTGAACACCCTGACGGGGCGCGCGCTGAACGTAATGCACCTGTTCCGGGCGCCCACGCCGGGTGCGTTGGGGGCGTGGCTTGAGGCCAATCCCGGGGAGGCGCAGGCGCCGCCCGCTCCCGGGCCGTCCGCCGATCCGTCCAAGCTCAGCCCGGCGCAGGAGCGCATGCTGTTCCTGCACTCCTACGAGGAGGAGCCGGCGCTGTACAACCGGCCCGCGTTGCTGCGGCTGCGCGGAGCGGTGGATGGGGAGGCGCTACGCGAGGCGCTGGACGATGTGGTGAAGAGGCACGAGGCGTTCCGCACCTGTTTCCAGGCGGAAGACAACGGCTGGTCGGCGAGTATCGCGGCGGCGGCTGCGTGTCCGTTGGAGACGCATGACTTGCGAGCGCGAGCCGATTCCCGACTGAAGACGGACGAGTTGACACGAGAGTTGCTGTCGCGCCCCTTCGATCTCTGCCAGCCGCCGCTGCTGCGCGTGGCGCTGCTGCAGGTGGAAGACGAGGAGTACCGGCTGGCGGTCTCGATGCACCACGTGATCTCGGACGGCTGGTCATCCCGTGTTTTTTTCCGCGACCTCTGCATTGCGTACGCAGCCCGGCGGGCCGGCGTGGCGCCCGTGTTTGAACCCTTGCGGGCGCGCTATGCCGACTACGTCGCCTGGCTCGAACAGAGGCTGTCCGGGGAACGGCGCGGGCAGTTGGAGGCCTATTGGAAAGGGCGGTTGGAGGGTGCGCCGCCGCTGCTCGAAGTGCCTACGGACTTTCCGCGTCCGGCGCGCGCGACGTTCACGGCCGGCGTGGAGCGGCTGACGCTGCCCGCCCAACTGACCGCGCGGTTGCGGGAGATTGCGCGCGGCTCGGACGCGACGCTGTTCATGGTGCTGCTGGCCGGGTTCCAGGCTTTGCTGGCGCGGACCGCCGGCCTGACAGACGTGGTGATCGGCACGCCGTCGGCCGGCCGAACGCGGCCGGGATTTGAACCGCTGGCCGGGTTATTCGGCACGACTCTGCCGCTGCGCTGCGACCTCTCCGGCAATCCGTCGTTTCACGAGTTAGTAGTGCGCGCCCGCGAATGCTCACTGGAAGCGATCGCGCACCAGGACCTGCCCTTTGAAAAGCTGGTTGACGTCCTGCGCTTGCAGCGCAACCTGAGTCATCCTCCCCTGGTGCAAGTCACATTCCAGTTGCGCAATGTGCCCCTTGAACGTGCCGGGCTGTCCGGCTGCGCCACGGAGGAAATGGAGTGCCACTCCGGCCTCTCGCCGATGGATCTGAACCTTGAGGCGACAGAGACGCCTGACGGCTTGACCTGCCGGCTCGACTACCGGCGCGATCTCTTCCGGCCGGAGACGGCGCAAGCCTTGCTGGCCGGTTACAGGTCCCTGCTGACTTCGGCCGCGACGGACATTGATCGATGCCTCGGTGACCTTGCTCTCACCGGTGGTGACGACGCACACGAGAACTCCGAATTCAGGCGAGGCCCCGCGAGGGAGATCGGCCGGCCGATCGTCGACGACATTCTGGAAACCGCGCGGCGGAATCCCGGCAGAACTTTGTTCTGCTGCGCCGGACGGTCCTTGACCTACGGCGCCTACCTGGACCTGGCCTTGCGCATAGCCGGCCGAATTCAGGACGCCGGCATCAGGCCCGGCTCACGCGTGGCGTTGCTGGCCGACCGTTGCGTCGAAGCGCCTACGTGGCTGCTCGGCATTTGGCTGGCGGGATGCTGCAGCGTGCCCATCGATCCCTCCGCTCCACCGAAGCGAGCCGCATTCATGCTGCGCGATTCGGGCGCACAGGCCGTCTTGGTGCAGAGTTTACTCGCCGCGACGCTGGTGGAGGCCGCAGTGCCCGTCATCGCACTGGAGAGCCTGCCGCAGTGGCGTGCAGCGGTTTCGTGCGGAGAGATCCACCCAGGCGCCGGCGCATGCGTGGTGTACACATCGGGTTCCACCGGGCAACCGAAGGGCGTGGAGATCACGCACAAGTCGTTGCGCAACGTCTTGGACTGGCTGGCGCGAGAGGTTGGACTGAGGCAGGACGACGTGTTCGTGAACGCGGCATCCTATGCATTTGACGCTTCCTTCGCGGACTACTACCTGGCTCCGGCGCTGGGCGCAGTGGTGCATATTCCGGACTCCGGCGAGATCCGGGATGGCCAGCGGCTGGCGGCACTGTTTGAGCGCGTGGACGCCACCTACACCAACGCCACGCCGACGACGTTTGTCACGATGCTGGAGAGCGGCTGGCGCGGCTGCCCGCGCTTGTCCGCGCTGAGCGGCGGGGAAGCGCTGACGCCGCAGGTGGCGGCGGCGCTGCTGCCGCGAGTGCGCACGCTGTGGAACGTGTATGGGCCGAGCGAGACCACCGACATCTCCGCCGCGTGCCGGGTGCTCTCCGCCGAACCGCCAATCTCAATCGGCCTGCCGGTGGATAACACGACGTTGCACGTCCTGGACAAGTGGGGCCGCCCTGCGATCGCCGGCTTTCCGGGAGAACTCCATATCAGCGGCGCGGGCGTGGCGGAAGGCTACATCAACCGGCCCGAACTGACCGCGGAACGGTTCGTATTCCTGGACACCCCAGCCGGCCCCATCCGCACCTACCGTACGGGTGATCTGGTGCGCAGCCTGCGGGCCGGCGGGCTTGAGTTTCTGGGCCGCATGGACCAGCAGATCAAGCTGCGCGGCCACCGCATCGAACTCGGCGAGATCGAAGCCGCCCTTCAGGTCTGTCCGGGCATCGCCGCCGCCGTCGTCGTCCTGCAAGAGCATCCCGCCGACCGCATCGCCGCGTTCTACTGTGGTACTGCTGCGCATGCGCCAACCCCGGACGAGCTTCGCGCCGCGCTCCGCGCCAGCCTTCCGGAGCACATGGTGCCGGCCCTGATCCGGAGGGTGGATGCGCTGCCGCTCACAACGAGCGGCAAGATCGACCGCAAGGCGCTGGCCGCGCTCGATGCCGGACAGGAAGGCCATTCAGGTGCGCGCGGCTTTACTCCATTGGAGTCCGACGTTGCAGCCTGTTTCACGGAAGTTCTCGCTCGCCGGGACATCGGCCCGGATGACGACTTCTTTGATCTCGGCGGCCATTCACTTGCGGCGGTCCGGCTGATGAACCGCCTCATGTCGCGCTTCGGCGCCGCGCCAACCATCCGGGAGTTCTTCTGCGCGGCTACCGTGCGCGATACCGCCGCTCGAATCCAAGCCAGAGAGAAGGAGACCGCTGGATGAGCGATTGCAACCGGGAGCGAAGCGGGGCGAACGCCGGAGTTGAGCTGAGTTTTGCCCAGCAGCGGATGTGGATTGCGGAGCAACTTCAGCCCGGCGGCGCCGCCTATCACATCCCCAGCGCCTGGCGTGCGGCCGGGGAGCTGCGCGTAGAGGCGCTGCGCCGAGCGTTTCAGACCGTATGCCGGAGGCACTCCGCGCTGCGCACGGTGATTCGGCCGGCCGAAGGCACACCCTGGGCCCAGGTGCTCGATGAGCCGCCGGCCGTTGTCGAAGCCGATTGGACTGCGCTGTCCCCAGCGGAGGTTCAGCAGGCCGTGGAGCGCCAATCGTGGCGGCCTTTTGATCTGGCCGGCGAGGCGCCCGCGCGCTGCCTGCTGGCCCGCCTGGCCGGCGGCGACCACCTGCTGCTGTTCCTGTTTCACCACATCGCGTTTGACGGGTGGTCTTGGTCCATTTTCAATTGCGAGCTTTCAGAGGCATACGCTGCTGCATGCCGTGGAGAGGAACCGGAGCTGGAGCCGCTGGCATTGCAATACTCCGAATATGCGGCGGGCCAGCGCCAGTCGCTCACGCCGGAGGTAATCGCGCAAATGGCGCAGCCCTGGATCAAGCGCCTCGCAGGCGCGCCACGGTTGCGCTTATCCACGCGCCAGGGCACGGGCGCCGGCAAGGAAAGTACGGACGGGGAATTGCTGTTCACCATGAGCGCAGCGGCCGCCGAAGCGGTGACGGCGTTCGCGCGCACTCACCGCACCACGCCGTTCGCCGTGCACCTGGCGGCCGTTCAGGCGCTCCTGGCGCGCTACTCAGGACAGGCCGACTTCTGCATCGGCGTGCCGTTCGCCAACCGTGAGCCGGAGGTGGAAGGTCTGATCGGCTTCTTTGTGAATACGCTGGCCTTCCGCGCCCGGTTGGAGGACGACCCTACCTTCCGCCAGGCTGTCGGGCGCACCGCTTCCGACACTCTCGACGCGCTGAGTGAAGGCCGACTGCCCTTCGAACAACTAGTGGAGCGGATGCAGCCGGATCGCACCCTGGGCGAGAATCCGCTGTTCGGCGTGTTGTTCGCTTACCAGAATTTCCCGAGCACTCCCTTGTCGCTCTGTGGTGTAAGCCTGGAGCAGATAGAAGTCCTGTCGCCGGCGTCCGTCGTGGAGCTGAGCCTCTCGCTGACGCCGTCGCCTGGCGGGCTGCTGGGGACCATCCGGTATTCCGCGGCCCTGTTCGACCGGCCGTGGGTGGAGAGATTCGCCGGGCACTATTCACGGCTGGTTGAGACGTGGCTGAGCGCGCCGGATTTGCCGCTGTCGAAGGTGGAGTTCATCTCAGGGCAGGAGAAAGAGCGGCTTCTGGCGCTCGGCCGCGGGCACTGCGGCGACTATCCGAAACTCCCCATCCATCGCATCTTCGAGGAGCAGGCTGCCCGGCGGCCCGAGGCGATCGCATTGCGTTCGGGGCAGATCACCGAGACCTACGCGGATCTCAACGCGCGTGCCAATCAACTGGCCCGGCAGTTGGTCGATGCCGGCATAGCGCCCGGCAGCGTGGTCGGCGTGCTGATGGACCGGTGTATGGAGATGGTCGTCTGCTGGTTGGCCGTGCTGAAAGCGGGCTGCGCTTATCTACCGCTGGAGCCGGCCGATCCGGCGGCGCGGCTGGCCGGACAATTAGCCGATTGCGGGGTTGGCGCGCTGATCGCACACCAACCGGTGCCCGGCGCGGTCCGCGCAGCGGCTGCGTGTTGCATTTTTCCCACGGGCGGCCGCAGCGGGGAGGATACGCAGAACCTCAGCATCGAACCGTCCATCGGGCAGGCGGCGTGCATCATGTTCTCCTCGGGCTCGACGGGCAAGCCCAAAGGCGCCGCCATCCCGCATCGCGCCATTCTCCGGTTGCTGTTTGACAACGGCTTCGCCGAGTTTTCCAGCGGCGACACGTTCCTTTTCATGGCGCCGCCCGCTTTCGATGCCAGCACCCTGGAGGTATGGGGGCCGTTACTCCACGGCGGAACCTGCGCCGTACTTTCCCCCGGGAGGGTTTCGCTTCCGGCGGTGTCCGCCGCCGTGCGCAACAACGGGGTCACGGCCATGTGGATCACCTCGTCTCTCTTCAACGCGCTGATCGATGAGACGCCAGAGGCGCTACGCCCTGTGCGCCTGATCATGACCGGAGGCGAAGCGCTATCGGCAGGGCATGTGGCGAAGGCCCTGCGGCTGCTTCCCGACACGAGATTAATGAACGGCTACGGTCCTACCGAGAACACGACGTTCACCACCTGTTGGCAGATTCCGAGAGACTTTCCGGAGACCGCCTCCGGCGTTCCCATCGGCACGCCCATCGCCAACACGCGCGTCTACGTCCTCGACGCCGCCCGGCAGCTCGTGCCGGAGGGCGTGGCGGGCGAACTCTACGCCTCCGGCGACGGTGTGGCGCTGGGTTACCTCGGACTTGCGGAGATGACTGCCGAGCGATTCCTTGCGGACCCGTTCCATCCAGGTACTCTCATGTACCGCACGGGCGACATCGTGCGCTGGAACGGATCGGGCACATTGGAATTCGTCGGCCGCGTCGACGATCAGGTGAAGATCCGCGGGCATCGCATCGAACCGGGCGAAGTGGAGGCGGCGCTTGCCGGACACCCGGCCGTTTCCCAGGCGGCCGTGATCGTGCGCACGGACCGGCGAGGCGAAAAAGCGTTGGTTGCCTACTACACGCTGCGGCCGGGCGGTAGCGCCGGCACGGGGGAGTTGCGGGAGTTTCTCCGCCTCCGTCTTCCCGAATTCATGCAGCCGGCCGGCTTGGTGGCACTGGGGAGTTTTCCGCTCTTGCCTTCCGGCAAGATCGACCGCGCGGCACTTCCCGAGCCTGAACAGGCAAGAGCGCCTGGCGATGCGCCGCGGCAGGGACGGGAAGCGGAGATCGCCGCGGTGTGGAAGCGGGTGCTCGGCATGCAAAACATCGTCCGCACCGACAATTTCTTCGACCTCGGCGGGCATTCGCTGGCGGCGTTGAGGGTGGTGTCGGCGATCGAACGTGAATTGAAGCTGCGGGTTACATTGGCGGATCTCTTTTCGGCGCCCGTGCTTGCGGACCTGGCCGCCCGCCTGGACTGCAACTCTACCGATCAGCGCACCCTGGTGCCGGTGCGGTCTGAAGGTTCGCTGACGCCAATCCTGACCCTTTCCGCAGGACCGCGCTTCCGGCAACTGGCTGCCCGGCTCGGTGACCAGCGGCCCGTGCACTGGCTTCCGGCAATCGATGCGACACTGCTGCCCCATCCCTGCCGCTGCGAGGACATCGCGGCCTGGTATGTGCGCCTGCTGATGGGGCAACGACCCTCCGGCCCGTGGATCCTGAGCGGCTGGTGCCTTGCTGGCACGCTGGCATTTGAGATTGCGCGCCAGCTCGAGCCGCACGGTCGCGGCGCGGTCCTTCTCCTCGACGCTCCCGGACCGAATCAACGAGCCGGAGTTTCGCAACTGCAGTCCCTGGGCAACCTACTTGCCCGCCTCGCTTATCACGGGCACGCGATGATGCGCGGCGAACGTGGACCCTTGATCCCATACGTATTGGAGCGAATCAGGACCATTCGGGAGCGGCGCGAATTGTTGCAGTTCGCCCGGACATACGAGCAGTCTCTCCGCTCCGGCGGGGCGCAGCCTGAATCGGTGGATGAACAACTCCTGTCCAACTATGCGGCCCTTCGGTATACGCCGCCCTCGCCGCTGGGCTGGCCAGTCCTGCTGGTGCACGCCAGGGACCGGCATGGGCTGCCGCAGTCCAAGCCGGACGCGGGCTGGGCGCCCCATGCCCCGAGGCTGATTGTGGAATGGGCTGACGGAGACCATGGCACCATGTTTGAGGAGCCGTTCCTCACCAGCCTTGCCAAGGTGGTCCGCACTTGGCTGGACGGCCTTCCGGATTGAAACCGAGTATGTCCAGCGACTGGCAGCCACGACTTCCGCCACGCATTCGCGTGGCTCTCATCGACGTGGATGAGCCGGGCGCGCGGGTGTTGGACGATCCCGCGCTGATCAGCCCCGAGGAGGCCGCGCGCGCGCGCCGCTTTCGTGGAGAGAGCTTGGAGCGCCGCTACCGGCGCGCACACGCCGCGCTGCGGCTGCTGCTGTCCAGGGAAACCGGATGCGCGCCGGCGCTGCTGCCGATCTCCACGCGCGACGGCGGCAAGCCGTTTCTGCCGGGCTCCACAGTGTCGTTCAACCTGTCGCACTCCGGCCCTCTCGCCGCCGTGGCGCTGGCCAGCGGCTTGGAGGTAGGCGTCGACGTCGAAGCGCCGCGCCGGCTGCACGGCGACGCGCTCAGCCTGGCGGCGCGCTTCTACCATCCGGAAGAGTGCCGCATGCTGACGGCGGTGCCGGGACGGGGAAGGGAAGCGGCGTTCCTCAGGCTGTGGACGGCCCGGGAATCGCTGGTGAAGGCGCTCGGCGCCGGGCTGGACCAAATGCCGGGCGACTTCAATGCCGCGCCGCTGCTGGAAGGAGCGCAGGCAGTGGAGTGGGGCGGGTGGACGGTGCGCGTGATGCCCGCGCCCGCAGGAGCGTTCGCGGCCGTGGCGGCGCCGGGCGCCGGGTGGGGCTATGAACTGGTTTCGCCGTTCTGGCTGGCCTGAGCGCCGCGCCGCAGTCCGGCGGCGAACCGGCTGGCCTGTTCGAAGTCACTCTCCAGGCTGCCGCTATTCAGGCGCTCCCGGAGCTGCGCCCATTCAGCGGCGAACAGGTCGAGGGCGTCGAGGATCGCATCGCGGTTGGTGTCCAGAATGTCTCTCCAGATCTCCCAGGCGCTCAGCGCCAGCCTGGTGGAATCGACCAGGCCGGGACCGGCGGCGGCGGCGATGGAAGAGGCGTCCGGATGCGATGCCAGGGTCGAAGCCAGCGCCGTGGAGAGCAATTGAGGCAGGTGCGAAGAACAGGCCACGATGGCGTCATGTTCCTGCGGAGACGCCACCCGTTGTTGCGCACCGATGGCCTGCAACCAGCCGCAGAACTCATTTGCGGCCGGGGTTTGCAGAGCGGCGGGTTCCAGCGGCGTGAGCAGGTAGGGCCGGCCTTTGAACAGGCCGGCCTCGGCCGCGCCCACCCCCCGCGACTCCTTGCCGGCCATCGGATGGCCGCCAAGGAACTGCACGCGGCGCAAAGCGGCGCCGGCCTCGCAGATCATCGACTTCGTGCTGCCGGCGTCGGTGACCAGCGCGCCGGGCTTGACAATGCCATCGAGACGCGGGATCAGGTCGAGGATCGAGCGGATGGGGCCGGCGAGGTAGACCAAGTCCGCCTGCGCGCACGCCTCCTCCAGCGTCGCGCCGGCGTCGATGACGTTCAGCTCCAGCGCCTGCCGGATGGTGCGTTCGGAACTGACGCCGAGGATCCGTCCCGCAAAGCCGGCCTGGCGTAGCGCAAGCGCGAACGAGCCGCCGATCAGCCCGACTCCGGCGATGACTACTGTCTGCATGGTGCGCTCACACGCTCCTGCCCACGGCCGACGCGATCAGTTTGAGTTGTGCGACCAGCTCGGAGAACTGCTCCGGCCGGAGCGCCTGCGCGCCCTCGCTGGCGGCGTGGTCGGGGTCCGAGTGGACCTCCAGCAGCAGGCCGTCGGCGCCGGCGGCCACGGCGGCGCGCGCCATGGGGACGGCCATGTCGCGCCGCCCGGTGGCGCGCGACGGGTCGGCCACCACGGGCAGGTGCGAGAGCTTGTGGATGGCCGGGATGGCGGCGATGTCCATGGTGTGGCGGGTGAAGGTCTCAAACGTCCGGATGCCGCGCTCGCAGAGGATCACGTTGTAGTTGCCGCCGGCCAGAACGTGATCGGCGGAGACCAGCAGCTCCTCCACCGTGGCGGCGATGCCGCGTTTGAGCAGCACGGGCCGCGCGCACTTGCCCAGCGCGCGCAGCAGCAGGTGGTTCTGCATGTTGGCGGCGCTCACCTGGAGCAGGTCGGCCTGTGCTTCCAGCTCCGGAATGCGCGAAGCGTCCGAGACCTCGGTGACCACGAACAGCCCGAAGAGGTCGGCGACGCGGCGGACCATTCTGACCCCCTCGGCGTCCAGGCCGCGCGGGCCGTTCAGGGAGGTTTCAGATGGATGTGCGCCGGCCCGCAGAAAACGCGCTCCGGCGCGGGCCGCCAGTTCGGCGGTGCGCGTGAGCTGCTGCTCGTTCTCGACGCTCGATGGGCCGGCCATCAGCACCACCTGCGGGCCACCGATCTCCACGCGTCCGGCACGCTCGCGCTCGAACCGCACCACCGTCCCCTCCGGCTTGAAGCCCCGGCTGGACAGCTTATACGGCGACATCACCCGGCGGCACTGCTTGACGCCCTCCATCACGTTGAACTCGTTGGGGTCGACCAGTTCCGCCGGCCCCACGGCGCCGAGCACCGTGTGCACGACGCCCGTGGAACGGTGCACGGAGAAGCCCAGCGAATCCAGCTTGCCGATGACCTGCTCCACCTGCTCTTCGGTGGCGCCCTGCTCCATGACGATGATCATTGCGCCTTCTCCTTTGCCATGCGCTCGCGTTGCAGCGTGCGCATCTCGTCGATGATGCGTTCAAAAAGGCGGCGCACGGCGCCCGCGGACAGCGGCCCGCCGTTGCCCGACAGCACGTTTTGGAACACCATGTCCTCGCGTTTCGGCTCGTAGATCGGCAGCGCCGCGACCTTCTTGATGTCGCCGATCTTCTCCACTACTTTGGCGCGCTGGTTCAAGAGCTCGAGGATGCGCAGGTCGACTTCGTCGACGGACTTGCGCAACAGGTCGAGCGCCGCCTGGGCTTCTTCGTTGGTCATGACTGTCCGCTCAACTCCCGGGTGAATGCCTCCAGGCGCGCCGCCAGGTCCGGCGAAGCGCCGTGGCGCTCGATCAGGCGCATGAACGCGCTGCCTACCACCACGCCGTCGGCGTAGCGGCCCACGGCTTCGACATGCTCGCGCCTGGAGATGCCGAAGCCCACCGCCAGCGGCAACGCGGTGTGCCGCCGCAGGCTCGCGATCAGTTCCTCGACTCCGCCGGAGACCGAGTCCTGCTCGCCGGTGACGCCGCTTCGTGAGACGACGTAGACAAAGCCGGTGGAATGCCGGGCCACCAGGGCCAGGCGCCGCTCCGTGCTGGTGGGCGCGGCGAGGAAGACCGTGTCCAGCCCGTGCCGCCGCAGGGTTTCGGTGGTGTCGCCGGCTTCTTCCACACTGAGGTCGGTGAGCAGGCAGCCGTCGACGCCCGCCTGGCGCGCATCGGCGCACAGCTTGTCGAAGCCGTAGCGCAGCAGCGGGTTCAGGTAACTGAACAGGACGATGGGGATGTCGCTGCGCTTGCGGATGCCGGCGGCGATCTCCAGCACGCGCGCCACCCTGGCGCCGGCCTTCAGAGCGCGGTCCGAGGCGCGCTGGATCACGGGGCCGTCGGCGATGGGGTCGGAGAACGGCACGCCTAGTTCGAGCACGTCCGCTCCGCCGCGCTCCATGGCCAGCGCCAGCTCTTCGGTCGCGCCGGGGGAAGGGTCGCCGGCGGTGATGTAGGCCACCAGCGCGGGCCGGCCGGCGGCCTTGCAGGCGGCGAAGCGTTCGGCGATGCGTTCGCTACTTGGCATCGGGGTTGTCCAGTGCGGGGAAGTTCTCCCGGTAGATGTCTGTGTCCTTGTCGCCGCGGCCGGAGAGGTTGATCAGGAAGATCTCGCCGTTCGCCGCCGGCGCGCGGCGCAAGGCTTCTGCCACGGCGTGGGACGATTCCAGCGCGGGAATGATGCCTTCGGTGCGCGCCAGCGTCGCGGCCGCCTGGAGTGCGTCCGCGTCGGAGGCGGAGACATACTCGGCGCGGCCCTGGTCGTGCAGCCAGGCGTGCTCGGGGCCGATCAGCGCGTAATCGAGCCCCGCCGAAACCGAGTGCGTCAGCGACACTTGGCCGTCGTCGTCCTGCAACAGGTAGCTGTAGGCCCCTTGCAGCACGCCCGGCGAGCCGCCGGCGAAGCGCGCCGCGTGCTGGCCCAGTTCCAGGCTGCGGCCTCCCGCCTCCACGCCCACCAGCTTCACGCGCTCATCGGGGATGAAGGCCGTGAAGATGCCGATGGCGTTGGAGCCGCCGCCGACGCAGGCGAAGATGGTGTCCGGCAAACGGCCAGTGCGAGCCAGGATCTGGCCGCGCGCCTCGTCGCCGGTGCAGCGGTGAAAGTCGCGGACCATCATCGGATAAGGATGCGCGCCCAGCGCCGAGCCGAGCAGGTAATGCGTCGAGGAGATGTTCGACACCCAGTCGCGCATGGCCTCGCTGACGGCGTCCTTCAACGTCCGGCTGCCGGAGGTGACGCTCTCCACGCGCGCGCCCAGCAGTCGCATGCGGAAGACGTTCAGCCGCTGGCGGCGCATGTCCTCCTCGCCCATGTAGACGACGCACTCCAGGCCGAACAGCGCGCAAACGGTGGCCGTGGCCACGCCGTGCTGCCCCGCGCCGGTCTCGGCGATGATGCGCCGCTTGCCCATGCGGCGGGCCAGCAGGATCTGCCCCAGGCAGTTGTTGATCTTGTGCGCGCCGGTGTGCAGCAGGTCTTCGCGCTTGATGAAGATGCGCGCCCCGCCCAGGTTCGCGCTCAACCGCTTCGCTTCGTATAGCGGCGTGGGCCGGCCGGCGAAGTTCGCCAGCAGGTCTTTCAATTCGGCCTGAAACGCCGGATCCCGCTGGGCTTGCGTGTAGGCCGTTTCCAGTTCTTCCAGCGGCGCCATCAGGATCTCGGGGACATATCGCCCGCCGTATGGCCCGAAGTGGCCCCTCTCGTCCGGCAACTCTGTGCTTTTGCTCATTCCTTATCCGTCTCGCGCACGGCGCGGATGAACTCCGCCACCCGCGCGTGGTCTTTCACTCCGGGGCGCTGCTCCAGGCGGGAGCAGGCGTCGACGCCCCACGACCGCACCAGCCGGATGGCGGTGGCGACGTTGTCAGGCCCAAGGCCTCCGGCCAGGATCACCCTGCCGGGCAGTCCGCACGCTAGCGACCAGTCGAAGGTCCTTCCGGTGCCGCCGCGCTGCTGGCCGGCGGGCGTATCGATCAGGACGGCCTCCGCGCCGCACTCTTCCATTCTCTCTCGAAGCCGCTCCAGCGTGGCCGGCCAGGCGCGCCACCAGCGGATGCCGGGCGGGTAATCCAATGAGCCGTGTACCTGCGCCACGTCCAGGCCCGCGATGCGGGCGGCTGCCTCGATATCGGCCGCGCCCTCGTCCACGAACACGCCGGCCTTCAACACAGGGGGCAGGCGGTCGATGATGGCGCGCGCCGCTTGCGGCGCGATGTATCGCGGGCTCCCGGGATAGAAGTTGAAACCCAGCGCATCGGCGCCGGCTTCAATTGCCTGCAGGGCGTCGTCCAGCGTCGTGATGCCGCAGATCTTGACGAGTGTCATCGGCCGGTGAGCGCCTTCAACGCCGCGGCGGGGTCGCCGGATTTCATCAGATGCTCGCCTACCAGGAAGGCGTGAAAACCGGCCGAGGAGAGCCGTTCGACGTCGGCGCGTGAATGGATGCCGCTTTCTGCGACTTTCAGAATGGCTTCCGGCATCAGCGCCGCCAGGCGCTCGGAGGTCCCCAGCCGCACTTCGAAGCTGCGCAGGTCGCGGTTGTTCACGCCGACGATCGACGCGCCGGACTCGAGCGCCACCGCAAGCTCGCTCTCATCGTGAACTTCAACCAGCGCCGCCATGCCGTAGGACTCGGCCAGCACCCGGAAGCGCTCCATCTCGTCCCGCGAGAGGATGGCCGCGATCAGCAGAATGGCGTCGGCGCCCGAGCCGGCCGCCTCGATCACGTCGAGCTCGTCGACGGTGAAATCCTTGCGCAGGACGGGCAGATGCGCAATGGCGCGCGCCACCTTCAGGTCGCTCAGCGACCCCTGGAAGAACTCCTTATCGGTCAATACCGACAGGGCGGCGGCGCCGCCGGCGAAGTACTGCTGCGCCTGCAAGCCCGGATTGAAGTCGGCCGCCAGCACGCCCTTGCTGGGCGACGCTTTCTTGATCTCGGCGATGATGGCCGGCTGGCGCTTCAACAGGCCGGCGCGGAAGTCCCGGCGCTGTTTGGCCTGGAAGGAGGCGTTCTGCTCCATGCTTCGGCGCGACTTCGCCTTCTCGGCGACCTCAATGCGCTTGCGGTCGACAATACGGGCGAGGATGTCCGGGATTGCGGCTGCCATCTGGGGAACCTCTACGATAACAGACTCGGCGAGGCGCGCCGTGTTCTCACAACTACCGCCATCTCGTCGCTGGCTCACCTTGCGACCCCCGCGACCGGAGGACCTCGTCATCGTGGCAAATCCAAGCTCTCCCTCTACTCGCGCGCAGCCTCGGCCGCGATGTGCCCGGCGAACGACGTGACAAACGTCTTCAAGCTCGTCATCTCGGAAAGCTCGTTGTATTCGCTGCTCGTCACCGCCGTCCGTGGTGAGGTGATCACAGCAGCCGTCGTGTAAAGCTGTTCCTGCACGAGCCTCTGGCAAAGGAGGTCATATCGCTTCAGGTAAGAAGCCCCCTGAAACTCTGGAAAGACAGGAAAGTGCGGCGACCGATCCCGAACGGGCGCCCGCGAGCGGGGCGCATCCTCAACCAGCATCAGCCAAGCGACGAACGGCCGAGGGTGCTTCCCAAACGCACCCTCCCGATATGCCGTCCACACATCGTGCGACGTACCAACGGCCTCTTCGGTTCGATTATTGAAGTTGTTCCCGAACGATGGCCCAACCTGGCTCTTGAGCTCGATGGCAGCAATCAAGCGGCCCTCGTTGAGCACAAGTAGATCCCACAGCTTCGTCGGACGGAAGTATCCGGGCAGCGTCAAGAGCGCTCTACGCCTATGAATCGCAGCATGCGTCAGGCCATTGGCCTGGACCAGATCAATCACGAGGGCGATGAACCCGTCCATGTTCTTTCCGGCCGTGACGCCGGCCCGCTCACCCTGATCGACCGTTCCCGCTTCGGCCTGTTTTTTCCGCGCCTTCTCCCGGTTCCCCCAGAACGCCTTGACGGCTTCACGGGCCTTCCTGTCGTAGTCCGTCAGATCAATCGCCATGGCTACTCACCGTTCCCACCCAAAGTGGCTTTCTCGTCCTTGGTCAGTCCGTACAAGGAGAAAACGGAACGATTGCACGCTGCCACGTCACCACGCTCCGCGGCGTCGATCAAGTCGCGCTGCAAGGTTGACGGAACGTCAGCCCAATAAGGCACCCGAATCCGCCGCAAGTACTGCGCCTGGAAGCGCAGGTAGCCGCCCCGCATCTTCGTCGAGTAGATCGACACAAACAGGCGGGCAATCCCCGACAGGAGGACCGCCTGAAGGGCTTTCAGATCCCAAGTGCCGGAAGTCAAGTAATAGAGGTTGTGATGCGGATACAGGTGGCCGCCTTCATACACGACGTGAGCCTCACCCTTAATGTCCGGAATCAGCAGCTTCGGAGTTTGCGCGAGAGCCGGATAAATCCGGTCAATCGTTCTGTACCAATGTGCCGGTGTTTTTTGGGCAACGTGCCGCCCGGCGATCTGCTCCCTCCGCGCATCGAGATATCGCCGCAACCGCGGATACCTCTCGAGGTCCACGAGACCGCCTTCGTCCGCGAACGGGTTGATGACACCAAAGCCGCGCCACTTGACGACGCCATCCAGGATATCTCCCGTCATCGCCAGCGGCAGCTTGCGATCCGGCTCGACGTCCAGCTCGTCGAAGGGGCCAATGAAAGCCTGGTCCGCACCGGTCGCAACGCCGATACCGACCTTGCAGCCAGCTTCCTCGATCGTGGGGAAACAATTCTCAAGTCTGCGAACTAGCCCGAACTGGTCAGCGGCCCCGAGGATCCAAGGCTCCGCGCCCGCCACCACTCCAGCCAGGTCCCGAACCGCCTCACCGGTGCCGTGCACCCCCAGAAGTTCTCGCGCGAGTGCGGAGAGCGCCTGTTTTTCAATCGCTGGTTGATGCGCGATCCGAGTGGTGGCAGCCCTTTCCCTGCTGATGACAGTGATCGCGGGGTAAGCGATCACGTCCGTGCGGAAAGCCGGTGTATTTACCATGTCCACAAAAACTTTCAGGTGGAAATCGTCTGATACCAACTGGCGGAGCGGCCCGCCATAGCGGTTCTTCATCCACCGGTCCGCGCAGATGAAGCCGAGCTGACCGCCGGGAACAAGGCTCCTGAGCGATCTTTCGATGAACGGGATGTACAGATCAGCGCGGTCATAAATCGTGCTGTAGCGTGCCCGGTATTCCGCCAGGAGCACGTCGGGAATCAACTCCTGCCGAACGTATGGAGGGTTGCCGATGACGACGTCGAAACCCGCATCAAGCGGAACAAGCAGGAAGTCGCCGTGGATGAGCCATCGATCGGCAAGCGCCCTCGCCGATGCCTTTTCCATGCCCTTCCCTTCCAGAAACTCCACAACCTTCGAGCGCGTTTTCTCGAACGTGGCGCCGTGCAACTCTACGGCGCGAATGCTGTCGCCCAACGCAAGGACGTCGTCGCCAGAGCTCTCAGCAGAACGGCCCCAGGCTTCGATCAGCCGCTCAATCGCGGGTAACAGGAAATCTCCATCCCCAAAAGAGGGCTCGAGCAGATGGAGCCGATGAAGCGGGCGATCCGCCGTGTAGCCAACCAGGTCGAGAATGAAATCGACCACCTCACGGCGCGTGAAGATCGCGCCCCGCTCCTCAATGCCGGCATTCGCCAGTTCAGAGACGGCTGCCACGATCGGGCACAGGCCCGGGAACGATGGTTGCACAAGAACCAGACTGGGAATCGGAGATCTCAAGAGGGCTGTTGTTCCTTTACTAGTAGCGGCGACTTCGCCACCACAGACAATTCAACCGCATGGAGCAACACCGATCAAGCATTCCTTGCTGCACCACGTTACACCATATCGGTGAGTCTCTCAACCGCGCGAGGGCCTCACAGCCGCAGGTTCTTCAGGTATTCGAGGGTCTCCTTGATCTGCGGCACGGCGTTGGGGTGCTCTTCTTCGATGAAGTAATGCCGCACGCCGTGCGCGCGCGCGGCCTTCAACACGCGCCGCCAGTCCACCTCGCCCTTGCCGGCGGGAACGCTCGCTTCCTCCTCGACGGTGCCAGGGTCGAATGTCCGCGGCTCGCCGGGCCGGATGTCCTTGACGTGCATCAGCGGGAAGCGGCCCGGGTGCAGTTCCAGAGCCCGCGCCGGATCCTGGTTGCCGAAGACGAACCAGAAGACGTCCATCTCGAAGTTGGCGGCCTTCGGGTCCATGCGCTGAGCCAGAGTGTCGAACAACGTCCCGTCCGGTCCGGCGACGAACTCGGGCCCGTGCGGGTGGTAGCAGAAGCGCAGGCCGGCGCGCGCCAGGGGCTCGCCCCAGCGGTTGAACTGATCCGCCGCGCGCACGGCCGCGTCGAAGGTCAGGCGCCTGGCGCCGGGGATCGCCGAGCACATCACGTAGCCGGCGCCGAGCGCCGACGCGTCGTCGCTCACGTTCTGAATCGACTTGGATAACGCGTTCCACTCCGCCCCCAGCGAGACGGCCTTCAGCCCGTGGCCCGCGAGCAGGCGCTGGAACTCGGCAGCCGTTTTACCGTAGAAGCCGCCCACCTCCAATTCCTCGAAGCCCAGCTTCCGGACCAGCGCCAGGGTGCCGGGCAGGTCCTTTGCGGCTTGGCGGCGCAGGCTGTACATCTGCAGGCCGAGCGCGCCGGTGAAGCGCTGTTGCGCCAACGCGGGCAGCGCCGCCGCTCTCCATAGAAGCTCTCGCCGCGTCGTCATGACCGCCATTGTGCCATGCTGCTCACCTCGCCCAGCGCAGCCCCGCGCGCCACAGCCTGGGCGCGCCGGTGAGCGGCGTGGGGCTGTAGCCGACGGCGTAGACCCGATTGAAGGCGTTCTCCAGCGCCACGCTCAGCGACAATCCGTGCCGCAGCGCCTGGCGCGCCGTCAAGTGAAAGACGGCGAAGCCCGGCAGCACGTAGAGGTTGAGATCATCTTCCAGTTGCAGCGCCGAGGCGCGCAGGCCGCCGGCGATGAGCGTCGAGCGGCGCGACCAGGCGAGTTGCGCCGAGCCCTGGTTTTTCGGGATCTGAGGGACGCGCGCGCCGGTGACGTAGCGTGAGTCCACCAATAGGTACGACGCCTCCGCCCGCCACGCGCCCCAGCGACGCGAGGCGCTGGCCTCCACGCCGCGCGCCCTCGCCGCGGCGGCGTTGTCGCGCTGGCGCGTGATGAGCGCGGGCGTCACGGTCCGCGTGACGTTCGTGATCAGGTCGTCCAGGCGGCTGTCGAAGGCCGTCAGCGACAGGCGCAGCGGACCGGCCACGTAGTCGCCGCCCGCCTCCACTCCGCGTAGCGCTTCGGGCCGGAGCGCCGGGTTGGCCAGCGTCACCGTGTTGCCCACGCGAAACTCGCGGTAGAGCTCGTTCAGCGTGGGCGCGCGAAACGCCCGGTAAGCCGAGGCCCGCAGCCGCCAGCGCTCAAAGCCCAGCGCCGCGCCGCCGCTGGGGCTCCAGAAGGCCCTGCCGTTGCCGGCGTCGCCGCCGCGGACGCCGCCGAAGAGGCGCAGGCGGCCGAACGCGGCGTCCCCTTGTCCGAAGAAACCGTACTGCGTCTCGACGCCTCCGCCCACGCGCGAACCCGCCGGGTAGAGCGTCTCCAGCGAATAGCCCTCCGCGCGGTGAAAATCGCCGCCGGCGAGGAAGTTCCAATGCGACGACGCCCGCCGCCACACGCCTGCCGCGCCGGTGGACTCCGCCGGGACCGTCTGGCGCAACGTGAGCCGTTCGGTCTGCCTTCCGGCGCCGATCGACGAAAATGTGGCACGGTACTCCTCGCGGTTGTGGAATCCGAGCAGCGTGTACGCCGATGCGCCCTGCTGCCGCGTATAGTTCGCGGCCAGGGTGCCCAGGCCGGTGGAGTTGCGCGTCAGCGTGGTGCCGTTGTCGCGCTGTTCGGCGAGGAGATCGGCGCGCAGGAAGAGCCGGTCGGACGAGCTCGTCCAATCGGCCCGCGCCGTACCCGCGGCGAAGCGCACGTTGGCCTGGGTGTCCACCGGACCGCGCGAAGCAGCGGGGACAATGTAGTAGCCATCAGTGGTGAAGCCGCGCCCGGAGCCCGAGACGGCCCAGCGGCTGCCGAGTCCGAGCGACCCCGCGCCCTCAAGCTGGTGCGTGCGCTCATTGCCCAGAGAGTAGCCCAGCCAGCCGTGCCCGGCGCGCGTCTCGGAGGAGAACAGTCCCAGCGATCCGCCCATCGCCTTGTCGCCGAAGACGCTGGTGGAGGCCCCGCGCGACACCTCCACGCGCGAGGTCTCCTCCGGGTTCACGCGCGTCCAATAGATCCATCCCCCAAACGGGCTGTTCAACGGCACGCCATCCCACAGCACCAGCGTGCGGCTGGCGCCGGTGGAGCCGAGCCCGCGCAGGCTCACGCCCTGGGTGGTGGGGTTGGCGGCGAGCGACGACGCGCGGCGGAATAGCGAGAAGCCCGGCACCAGCCGCAGGCGGTCGTCCAGGTTGACTCCGGCGGCTTGCCGCAGTTCAGGCGTGCCCAGTACGGTGATGGATGCCGGAGCGTCGGTCGAGACGCGCTCTGTGACGGTGATCGACGTGCGCAGCGGCTCGGCCTCAGGCGTCTGCTGCGAAAACGCCGCTGCCCGGCTCAAGCAGACGAGCGCCGTTCCAGCCGCAATCCTGCAGGCGGTCCGGCGACGCGCTGAACACAATGGCCACACTCTCTTCTTCCAGGTTCCTGACGGGGGCGGCGCTGTGGCGGCATTCCGCCAGCGCCAGATATTTCAGGATAACGTAGACGTCTCCTTCCACCGGCGCGAAGAGTTCGAAGTCCTGCGTACGGAAGCGGACGCGCGCGCCGCGCTCTGAGAAGCGCCAGGCCAGGAAGGCGCAGCACTCCACCGCACGTTCGAACCACTCTTCGTGCTCGCGCGGCGCTTCCAGGTCGAGAAAGAGCGTGATCAGGTGCTCTTCCTCGCGCGCGAACTCCCGCACCTGCAGCTCGCCCGTGTGCGCGGTGGCGCGCCAGTCGACGTGCCGGGCGCTCTCCAGCGCTTCGTATGGCCGGATGCGGTAGAAGTCGTGGCCGCGCCCGCGGAAGCGCGAGTCGGCTTCACCGGCCAGTTCGGCCAGGAGCCGTTCGAAGCCCGGCTGCGGCTCCAGCGCCGGATAGACCAGCACGTCGTGCTTCATGGTGACGCGCGCGCGCCGCTCGGCGAAGCCGAACGGAAAGCGTGAGGAGAACATGAAGCTGTCTTCCGAATGCAGCCCGCGCCGGTCGAAGCGGACGTCCACGGTGGTCTCGCACGCGCCGCCGCCCGGCAGCACGGGGAAGTACAGGTCTGTTGTGAACACGCTTCCTTCGAGCCCCACCAGGCGGATGGAGAACGATGGCATCCAGCTCTTGTCATTCTTGAGGATGATGCGCGCGGCGACCTCGCGCCGCGCGCAGATGTGGTCGGGCAACTGCACGTCCAGATCCAGCCCGGCGATGCCGATGCGGCTGACGAAGCTGCTCACCAGCATGGTGGCGATCATCGAGGCCAGCAGCAGGAACAGCAGGTTGTTGGCCGAGGCGAAGGCGGCGAAGCCGGTGAGCGAGAGCGCCACGACGAAGACCAGGCCCGCCAGCGTGACGCGCTCCCGGACGCGCCACTCCAGCCACTTCCGCGCGCGTTCCGTCCTCGCCTGCCACCAGCGCTGCATACAATGCCATCTCACCATGTCACAATCAGATATTTCATGTCGACCCCATCACAACCGCCCGTCCGGCTGAACCGCTCGCTCGGCCTGTTCCAGCTCCTGATCATGGGCGTCATCATGGTGCAGCCCACCGCGCCCATGCCGCCCTTCGGCGCCATCAGCGCCGGCGCCAACGGCCACGTGGTCACCACCGTGCTCATCGCCATGTTTGCCATGCTGCTCACCGCTCTGAGTTACGGCCGCATGGCTCGCGCCTACCCCAGCGCCGGCTCCGCCTACACCTACGTCGCCCGCGAGATCCACCCGGCTCTCGGCTATCTCACCGGCTGGAGCATGTTGCTCGACTACGTGGTCAACCCGCTCATCTGCACCATCTGGTGCTCCAAGGCGCTGATGGGTCTCTTCCCCGGCACGCCCTACTGGTTCTGGGCCGTGGCATTCGGCGTTCTCTTTACCCTGCTCAACCTGCGCGGCATCCAGGCCACGGCGCGCACCAACGAGTTCCTCACCGTGGCCATGGGCGTCGTCATCCTGTGGATGCTCGGCGCCACGGCGCGCTACCTGATGGCCGGGCCGTTGTCGACGGCCACGTTCACTCTGCCTTTCTACGACCCGGCGCGATTCACTTTTGGCTCCATCTCCAACGGCGCTTCCATCGCCGTGCTCACCTACATCGGCTTCGACGGCATCTCGACGCTGTCTGAGGAGGTGCACGACCCGCGCCGCAACATCCTGCGCGCCATGATGGGCACCTGCCTGATCATCGGCGTGCTGTCGGCCGTGGAGGTCTACGCCGCCCAGATGGCCTGGCCGGCCTCCCAGCCCTATCCGGACTCCGACACCGCCTACATCCACATCGCCGGCCGCGTGGGCGGGCCGATTCTCTTCCAGGTGATGTCCTGGACCCTCGTTGTCGCTACCATCGGCTCTGCCTCCGGCGCCATGTTGGCCGGCGCCCGGCTGCTCTACGGCATGGGGCGCGACAACGCCATCCCCAAGGCCTTCTTCGGCTACCTGCATCCGGTGCGCCGCATCCCCAGCCGCAACGTGCTGCTCATCGGCTGCCTGTGCCTGCTCGGCGCCTTCGCCATGAGCTACCAGACCGGCGCTGAGCTGCTCAACTTCGGCGCGCTGATCGGCTTTACCGGCGTCAACGCCTCCAGCCTGCTGCACTACTATGTCCGCGGCCGCGACCGCCACTGGTCCCACCTCGTGCTGCCCGCCCTTGGCGTCGTCGTCTGCCTCTACCTGTGGCTCAGCCTGAGCATGCTGGCCAAGACCGCCGGCATGGCCTGGCTCGTCTTCGGCGTGGGCTACGGCGCATGGAAGACCGGCGGCTTCAGGAAGGACATCATCCGGTTCGAGGTCCCCGAAGAAGAATGAGACGCCGCGAGTTTTGCGCGTCCGTTGCCTCCGGCGCCTTTGGCGCGTGGCTGGCGCCGGATGAACTGATCCGTTCGTTGGAACTGGCCACGATGTGGAGCAACCTGGATGGCCAAGGCCAGACCTGGTTCCACCCCAGAATCTGCCGCGTGCCGTCAGCCGGCGGGCAGTACCTGTTCATGACCGTGCAGGTGATCGGCGGCTCGGACTACTACGGCCCCGTCCACTGGTCCGTCTCACAGGACAACGGAAAAACCTGGTCCACTCCCGAACCCGTGCCCGGCATGGGCCGGAGGCAACTTGACAACGGGATGGAGGAGGGCCTGTGCGACACCGTGCCGGAGTATCACGCCCGCACCGGCAGTGTCTTGCTTTTGGCCCACAACGTCTACTACCGCGACGGGCGGCTGGCGCAGCCTGGGGAGGAGCGCTGGCCGGTGTATGTCACGCGCACCTCTGGCGGCCGCTTCGGCCCGCCGCGCAAGCTCGAATGGAGTCACCCCGAAGCTTCGGCGATGTACACCTCCGGCTGCTCGCAGCGCGTGACGCTGCCGGGCGGCGACATCCTGGTGCCGCTGTCGCTTGGGCCGCGCGGGCGCGCCGACCGCGGCGTTTGCACGCTACGCTGCTCGTTCGACGGCCAGACCCTGCGCGCCGCCGGGCACGGCAATACGCTCCGCCTCAGCGCCGGACGCGGCTTGCTGGAGCCCACGCTGGCTCTCCACGGCGGTCTCTTCTACATGAGCGTCCGGGCCGAGAACGGCCAGGGATTCGTGGCTCAATCGAAGGACGGGCTTCAGTGGGACGGCATGCAACCCTGGCGTTGGGATGACGGCGAGCCGCTGGCTTTGTCCTCCACCCAGCAGCGCTGGCTCACGCACAGCGAGGCACTGTTTCTGGTCTACACACGCCGGGACTCGTCCAACCTGAACGTCATGCGCTGGCGCGCGCCGCTCTACCTGGCCCGAGTCGACCCCAAGAGGATGTGCCTGATCCGCGCCTCCGAGCGGATCGCCATCCCGCTGTATGGCGACGGGCTCACACGCGGCAACGAGGTGGAGCACCTGGGCAACTTCCACACCACGGCGGTGAGCGCCGAAGAGTCGCTCATCTCCTGCGGCACGGTGATTCCGGCCAACTACCGCGGCGCCGTGCGCATGGCGCGCGTCCGCTGGGCCAGGCCCAACCGCGACGCCTCTCTAACGTGATGACACGATCGCGGCGGTCCGCAACACGATCTGGTAGAGCGGGCTGACCATCTCCATCCACACGCGTGGCGCCACCATCGCAACCGGGATTGCGAACAGCCAGCGGCCGCTGCGCAGCGCCTGCGCGCCCAGCAACAGGAACAGCGGCGTGAAGCTGCGGGCGAAGGCGTTGGCTTCCACCCAGACGCCGCCCGTGGAGGTGAACGCCGGGACCAGCGCGAACAGGGCCAGCGCCGGCCATTCGGACTCCCGCTTCCGGACGCACCAGGCCACCAGCGCCCAGGCGGCCGGGAAGGCCACCAGGGCCAGCAGGTCGAGGCCCGCAAGGACCTCGTTCACCGGGCGGCTGAAAGGGTACGCCGCCGGGTGAGTGAGGCGCTGCCACCAGCCTTCAAACGGCAGCGGCCCGAGGAACTCCACGCGGCTCGGTCCGTAGCGCCAGCGCGTCCACGCGCACCAAGCGGCGGCCGGGGCCATGCACCAGAGCCACCTCCAGCCGCGGTCCAGTTGCGCCAGGCACAGCAGTCCGCCGGTTTCCCGGACCGCCGGAGCCAGGCACGCGATCGCCAGCAGCGGTTTGCCGCGGCCCTCCAGGCGGTAGAGCGCCCAGCCGCAGCACAGAGCGGCCACGCCCACGTCCACGGTCATGCGCTCCAGCGCCGACAAGGTCGCGGGAAGAACCAGAAAAGCCGCACCCCACCAGGCGCTTCTGCCGGCGTTCAGCGCAAGGCGCGAGGTCCAGCAGCAGCCCAGTGCGATGGCCAGCAGAACGACGGCGATGTAGGCGTAGTCGATCCACCTGTCGCGGCCGAGCGCCAGGCACCACGCCAGCGCCGGCATCAGAATGCGCCTGTAGCGGTAGCCCGGGTCGTCGATGTGCGAATCGAACCCGCGGGCGCCCCAGGGGTCGTGGGCCATGTAGTGGTAGAACTGCCCGTCGTAGCCGGGGCTGCCATGCGTGACGGCCAGCGTCTCGCTGCGGAGCAACTCCTCCGGTGCCGCCTTCACGGCGTCGCCAGTCACAAACAGCGCCGTCCAGTTGCCCGCGTGGTTCAGCGTGACGTTCGCCGACAGGTAGGCCAGCGCCACTCCCACGCAGGCGGCGGCGATGGCGGCCGGCTTCACGGCTTGCGGGCGCGCAGGCCCAATCCCGGGCTGCCCGGCAGCGCCAGCCGGCCCTGAACCACCTCGACCCCCTCGTAGGGGTCGTTCGAGATCAGCAGATTGCCGTCCAGATCGGCGTAGTCCACCATTGGTGACAGGTGAGCAGCGCCGGTGATCGCCGCCGACGACGACACCATGCAGCCCAGCATCACCTTCAGGCCCAGGCTGCGCGCAAGCTGGATCATGCGCCACCCCTCCAGCAGCCCGCCGCATTTATCGATCTTCACGTTCACGCCGTCAAAGTGCGGCGCCAGGCGGGGAATGTCGGCCGGATGAAGGCAGGCTTCATCGGCGATGATCGGGATGTGGACCCGCCTGCGGATCCAGTTCATGTCCTCCAGGTTGGCCGCCGGCAGCGGCTGTTCGATCATCTCCACGCCCATCTTCTCCAGCCAGTTGATCTTGGCCACCGCCGCCTCTTTGCTCTTGAAGCCCTCGTTGGCATCCGCCCGGATCGGCCTGCTGGTGGCCTCGCGCACGGCGCCCACCACTTCCTCGTCCGTTCCCAGGCCCACCTTCACCTTGAGCACCGGGTAGGCGGCGGCCTCCTTCACCTTCTGTTTGACCACCTCCGCCTTGTCGATGCCGATGGAGAACGTCGTCACCGGCGCATCTGCCTTATCCAGCCCGAAGTAGCGCCACAGCGGGACCCCGAGCCTCTGCCCCACCCAGTCCAGCAGCGCGATGTCCACCGCCGCCTTGCCGGCCCAGTTTCCCTCAACCCGAGAGAACACCCCGGCCATCACCTTCTGGAAGGCCCACGGGTCGGCCGCCTCCAGCCAGGGACGGATGGACTCCACCGCCGCCGTGCAGGTCTCGGCGCTCTCCTTGTAACGGATGATCGGCGCCCCCTCGCCCACCCCGGTCACCCCGTCGCGCGTGTACTCCACGTAGAACGTGTCCCGATAGTCGGAGGACGACATCACCGTCGTCCAGGTGTGCTTCAGCATCAGCCGCCGCGTGCGCAGCGTGATCTTCGCCGGGCCTTTGCCGGCCGGAGCGGCGGCCAGCAGCGCCGGTACTCCCAGCACGCCCGCAAATGTCCTTCTGTTCATTGTTTCCACCTCCGGCAGCCCACCAACAGTTTGGTCCACTTCTCATCGCCCAGCCGGCTGATCTGAATCACCGGGCTGTCGCTGGTGGTGGAGTGGATGAACTCCCCATTCCCTATGTAGAAGCCGGTGTGTGTGATCTTCTTCAACGAGGCGCCAAAATACAGCAAATCGCCGGCCTGGAGGCCACTTTTTTCGACTTTTTGCTGCCTCTCCCAATCCGCCTGCGGCTGAGCGTCCCGGGGCATCTGCACCCCGCCTCGGCGCACCAGCATCTGGGTGAAGCCCGAGCAATCGTAGCCGAACGAGGAGGCGCCGCCCCAGGTATAGGGCAGCCCCAGGAAGCGCTTCGACAACTCGATCAGCTCCGGTATCTCCTTCACTTTGGGGTCGAAGGACAGGTCGCCCCTTTGCACCCAGGCCCTGCGGCCGTCCGGGAGCCGGGCGGCGAGCCAGCGCCCGTCTTCGGCGGCGCGCTCTTCCACGATCTCCAGGCGGGCGTCGAACGGCACGGTGAGGAGCGGGCGGTGGCGGGTGACAGAAGCTTCACGATACAGGTGGGCCCGCAGGCTCTCCACTGTGGCCACGCGGCCGGAGGCGGCGTAAGTCTCGCCCTCCGGCAACTTGCGCAGCCCGGCCGATTCGGCCCAGCCGGTGTAGCTATCACCGGGGGTTTTGATCCGCAACCAGCCGTCCTGTTCTCCCAGGACCCCCACGGTCAGCCCGTAGATCGCCTGCGACACCACGTCGGCCTCGACGGTCGGCTTGGAGTGCATGTTCAAAACGGGCGTCACCACTACGGCACTTTCCTCACTCATCGCCGCTCCCGCTGCCAGGATCATCAAAAGGATCAACCGCATACCTCAGCAAGTATACTCCACCGGATCTATACACCAAAAGCAGGTGGTGCTGTCAAAGTGTACAAAACCAACATCTTAATTGATATGCCAGATTGCGTGCCATCTCCCAAAGGTGTATCATGAAAGTTCCATGATCATCTCCATGCGCAAGCACGCCAGCCGTGCCGACATCGACAGCGTCATCCAGCGTGTGCAGGACTTCGGCTACAAGATCCACACCATCGAAGGGGAGGAGAGGGTGGTGATCGGCGCCATCGGCGTGGGCGACACCAGCGCCTGCCTGGAGGCGCTGGAGGCCATGGAGTGCGTCGAGAAGGCGGTCCGGATCTCGGCGCCGTACAAGTTCGTCTCGCGCGAGTTCAAGGAGTCGCGGACCACCATTACGGTGGCCGGCAGGATCCACATTGGCAACTCGGAGTTCGTGGTGATGGCCGGACCGTGTTCGGTGGAGAGCGAGAAGCAGATCCTGGAATCGGCTGAGCTCGCAGCCAAGGGGGGCGCGCAGGTTCTGCGCGGGGGCGCCTTCAAGCCGCGCACCTCGCCCTACGATTTCCAGGGGATGGAAGAAGAGGGGCTGAAACTGCTGGCCAAGGCGCGGGAGCAGACCGGCCTGGCGATCGTGACCGAGGTGATGTCGGACGCCGACGTGCCCCTGGTGGCCGCTTACGCGGACATCATGCAGGTGGGCGCGCGCAACATGCAGAACTTTGCGCTGCTGAAGGCGCTGGGCAAGTGCGGCAAGCCGGTGCTGCTGAAGCGCGGGCTGAGCTCGACCATCAAAGAACTACTGATGTCGGCCGAGTACATTGTGGCCCACGGCAACAACGACGTGATGCTGTGCGAGCGCGGCATCCGGACCTTCGAAACGGCCACGCGCAATACGTGCGACATCGTGGCCTGCGCGGTGCTGCGCGAGATGACGCATCTGCCGGTGATTCTCGACCCCTCGCACGCCACCGGCAAACGGTCGCTGGTGCCGCCGCTGTGCCGCGCCGGGGTGGCGATCGGCGCCGACGGTCTCATCGTGGAGATCCACCCCAACCCGCAGAAGGCGATCTCGGACGGCGCCCAGTCCCTGGATCCGGCGCAGTGGTTTCGCATGATGAAGGACCTTCAACCCTACCTGGAGCTCTGGAAGCGTGAGCGCACGGCCGCCCGGGCCGAGACACAGCCCGCTCTCGCGGTGTAACCTGCCCTTCGTGAGACCCGTGCAACGCATCGGCGCCGCCGTGGCGGCCATCGTTCTGCCGGCCTGCGTGGCCGGCGGTGTGTGGTGGTTCGCCTTCCGCATGACCCCGGCGCGCATGGCGGCGATGCTGCCGAGGTCCGACGCGCCGGTTCTCTACCTCGACTTTGCCGCGCTGCGGGCCGCCGGCGTGCTCGACGCCCTGGCAGGCACGGCCGGCGTGGAAGAGCCCGAGTACAGAAAGTTTGTCGAAACCACCGCCTTTGACTACCGCAAGGACCTGGACGCCGCCCTGCTGGCCTTTCGCCCGGGCGATACGCTGCTGGTGGTGAAGGGCTCCTTCGACCCCGGCCGTCTGGCGGCCTATGCGTGGTCAAACGGGGGCCGCTGCGCGGGGGAGCTGTGTTCGGTGCAGGGTTCGGCCCCCGAGCGCCAGGTCTCCTGGATCCCCATGCGGCGCGGTGCGCTGCTGGCGATGGCCGTTTCGCCGGACCCGATGGCTGCCGCGCTGCTCAATACGGGTTCCGCTCCGCCGGCCTTCACGCCGCCCTCCTCGGCGGTGTGGCTGTACCTGCCCGGCCCGCAGCTCCGCGGCGGTGCGGCGCTGCCTCCCGGGCTCAGCGCGATGCTGTCGTCGCTGGAGGGCGCGGAGCGAGCCCTGCTGAGCGCCGGCGTAGCGCAGGACGGCTTCGAGATCCTGCTGGAGGCGCCCTGTGCCGACAACGGCAAGGCGGCTGAAATCGCCGCCCGGCTGACGCGCACCACTGAGATGTTCGTCAAGCTGCTGGCCCGCGATGGAAAGAAACCGGATCCCGCCGACCTGTCCGGACTCCTGGCCGGCGGGGTGTTTGAGGCGCGCGGCGCGGTTGCGCGCGGGCGCTGGCCGCTCTCCCGGGCGTTCCTGCCGGCTATCGCGCCTCGTTGAGGAGCCGGTGGGCGACGTAGGCGCCGGTCTTGGGTGTTCCCTGGATCGAGGCGGTCTGCAGCAGGAGTTCAAAGTGCCGGACACGCCCAGATTGCTGCTCCAGTCCGAGTTTGCGGACCAGGGCGGTGAAAGCGGCGTGGTCGTCCAGGAAGGCCCAGGCAGCCTCGGCGCCGGCCATCGAGGTTCCTTCAATAATCAACACACTGCCGCTGCGGTTCAGATTGGGCAGAAAGGAGACCACTCCGTAGTGGGAATCCGAGGCGGGGCCGGCCTGATAGACGCTCTGCTCGTCGGCCTGGGGCGCCACGTTGAGGTAGGCAGGGGCGGAGGAGTGCCAGTTGGGCCGTGCGCGGAAGTTCCGCTTCTCGTCGAACAGCCCGCTCCAGGGGTTGGAATTTCGGCTGCCGAGCAGGATGTGATTGCCGGCCTGGAACTGGCGCGCGGTGGCGTCGCGGGCGTGGCCAACCAGGATGTTGCCTCGCGGGCAGCCCTCCGATTGCAGAATCTTGGACACCACCATCACATTGGCGAGACCGACCAGGGGCCGTTGCGAGATGATGCCGAGTTCGCGCGTGCCGAGCCCGGTGAGGTGGCGCCGGGCCGCATAGCCGGCCAGGGAGAATTCGCGGCCGGAGATGTCCTGAATCAGAGAGAGGGTGGCGTCGGCCAGCACGATGTGGGTGCGCAACGCCGGGTCGAGCAGAGAGGGCCAGACCGTCATGCCGGACAGCGGTGCGGTCTGCGTCGTGTTCGAGTCCGGCCGGCGGCTACTCCATAGCCAGACCGAAGTGAGGGTGGAAACCAGCGCGAGGGCGGCCAGAACTGCCGTCCATCCACGGCGGGGGGCCTCCTCCACGGCCTGCACGGGGGCCTCGCGCGGCGTGAACACCGGCAGATAGCTGCCTTTGGGAATGACGATGCGGACGGGTTCCCCCGCGCCTTCGCCGGAAAAGAAGCCGTCCAACTCCTTGCGCAAACGGCGGGCCTCGACGCGAACGATGTTATCGTCGCCCGTACTGTAGTCTCCACGCCGGCCATAGACACGGCGGCCGATCTCCTGCTCGTGCAGCGGCGCGGAAGAGCCGTTCAACTTGTGTTCACAGATGAAAAGCAGGAAATCGCGCAGCCGCGGGGACTTCTGGAACCGGGGGCTGTCCGCCACGCGGGCGACCAACTCGCGACTTTTGTTGTCTGACATCAGGCGAAGATTCAACCTGGCGCGATTACCGTAAGTTGCACGGTGAGATCACATTGTACGCTATCGGCGGGCATAGTACTGATGACCCGTGACGGTCTTTCGACGGCGCCAGTTCCAACATCCGGACCCAGGCGCCTGCCTGCCGGTTCGGCCGCGGATGAATTGCCGGCCGAAGAAGCACGGTGCCCGGGATTCGCCAAGCGCACGGCGGATACGGCAAGTCTCTGGACTCTGAGGCGTTCACGGGCGTCGACGACGTGGCATGGGCTTCGCAGCAGGAGGCGGACTGGTGCAGATTCAAGTCCGACATCACCGTAAGCTCACCGTGATATCCCCTTCAATTTCCAGGCCGGGAAGATCATACTAATGTATCCACCCGAGGATGTTTGAAAGGAGCTGTGTTCTCATGCGTAAACCGTTTATTTTCATCTGTATAAGCGTCCTGTGTGTGGCCGCACTCTCGCTGCTGGCCGGCGTCTCACTCGCTCAAGACGCCGAGGGGGAGTGGCAACTCACCTTCTCTCCCATCAGCAAGTTGCTGGATAACAACGACAGTTTCTCCCGCGACGACAGGTTCCTGGTATACGACACCAGAGAGACGTTTGGAGGCGGGATAGGCAACGGGACGATGATCATGAAGGTCTCGATTTCGACAGGGCTGGAAAACTTTGTGTACGCGCCGTGGCCGGTGTTGATCGGCAGCCAGGCGGCGCCCGGACTCGGGGCGGCGTCCTATAGTCCAGTAGATGATGTGGTCGTTTTCATCCACGGTCCGCTGGTGAGTGAAACGGCGAAACTGGGGTTCTATGGGGGCACCAACCGGCGCGGCGGGGTGGCGCGAGCCGACGGAAGCGGCGATGTGGGATACCTGGATTGCCGCGACGTGCAATCGGAGCCGACACCGCCCGGCGCGCACCGCGGCGGCTCGCACCGACACGAGTTCAGCGCCGACGGCAGCCGGATCGGTTTTACATATGACGACGCGCTGCTGACGCAATATGGCCGCAACATCGGCTACATGGTTTCCCACGAGAAAGCGCCCTGTGGCGTCTCATTCTATGCGGCGCTGCTGGCGCCGGTGGTTCCGGCGGCGGAATCCAAGCCCGGCGACCTCGAAAGAGCCGCCGACGATTCGTGGGTGGGGGCCAAGGGTTTGATGCGGGCGTTCATCGGGAACGTGAAAGAGGCTGATGGCAAGGTGATGGGTTCTCTTTTCGTGGTGGACATTCCCGAGAACGTGGACATCACCACGGCCGGCTCGGGGACCAAGACGGTATACCCGTCACCGCCCGTGGGGACCAGGGTGCGGCGGCTGACGACGACGCCGGCGGGAGGCATCGTACGCGGGTCGCTCGACGGGACCAGGATCGGGTACTTCGCCAACGCCGCCGACGGCTCGCGCCAGGCCTTCATCATCAACGCCCAGGGTTCGGACCAGCACCAGGATCCGGCCATGCGGCCGGTGCAGGTGACGACGTTTGAGAAGGGGGCCACTGGCGGGCTGCGCTGGCATCCGTCCGGCAATTCGATCGCGGTCATCAGCGACGGCGGCGTGGCGGCGGTGTGCGTGAAACCCGGGCCGCTGTTCGGCAAGACGGCGTGGTTGACGCCCAGGGGCGCACAGATTCCCGCGGCCGACGCGCTGGTGTGGTCGCACAACGGCAAGTTGCTGGCCTACAACCGCCGCGTGCCCACTTACAACGCCGCGGGCGCGCTGGTGAAGGACTCCGGCGGGAACGACTTCCGGCAGATCTTCCTGGTGCGGTTCCCGGACAAGGACGGCAACGGCATCGCCGACAGCGTGGAGTAGCCCTCGACGATGAATGCGCAGTCGCGACTGTTGATCGGCGGCGCGGCCGCGCCGGTCCCCGGCTGGCCAGTCGTCGCGGCCGGGGTCCCGCCGATCTTGAGGGGGTGCCGGATCAGCGGCTCCGGCCATGCATTCTTCTCCGCCGGCAGCGGTGACGCGGTGGCTTGGGACGAGGACCAGCGGGCCATGCCGCATGCGGGACTTGGCTCCAGCGCTTCCTTCGATCCGGCACTGGCCGCACTGGAAGGTCCTGACGAACTGGTGCGGAAACAGGGCCTCGTCCCGCGGCCGGTCCCGTCTTTGACGCCAAGACGCCATCGGACTGGGCCGGACAGGTCACACGCCAGTGACAACAACCGGGCCAGACCTTTGACTCTATTAGAGTCAGGGCCTATACTACCCTCGACTGGCTGCGGATCGGTAGACAACGAACACCGGACTGGACATGTAAGAAAAAAAATTGAACAGCCAGGCCATAATCTAAACCGACAAGTGATAATCTGAACAGTCAGGTGAGAAGATGAGCATGCAGTTGAAAAGGAGATGTTGTCATGCGAATTAGTCGCTGGGTCATCTGTATCCTGGTGGTGCTTGCGGCGCTGATCCCCTGCGCCCAAGCCCAGGAGGTTCGGGCCACGATTGTGGGCGCTGTGACGGATTCGTCGGATGCGGCGGTTCCAGGCGCCACGGTGAAGGTGACCAACCTGGAGAGGAACACGACGGTCACGGTGGAATCGAACGCATCGGGCAGTTTCATTACACCCTTCCTCACGCCGGGCACCTACCGGCTGGAGATAGAGGCGAAGGGCTTCCAGAAGTACGTACGCGACAACATGACGCTCCAGGCGCAAGAGAGAGCGCGCCTGGACGTGAAGCTGACGCTGGGCGAACTGACGCAGAGCGTGATGGTGACCGGGTCGGCGACGCAACTGGAGACCGAGACGGCGAGCCGCTCGCAGGTTGTGGCCAGCGAGATTATCGCCAACCTGCCGACACAGGGGCGCAATCCGTTCCAGATCGCATGGGCGGCGTCGGGCGTGGTGAAGAGCGGAGCGTGGCGCTATCTGCGGTCGTTCGACATCGCTGGCACGACCGGCATTTCGATCAACGGCGGCCGCGAGGGCCAGAACGAGGTCCTGCTGGACGGCATCAGCAACGTGCGTGCGGAGTGGACGGTGATCAGCATCCCGACGACTGAATCCGTGCAGGAGTTCAAGGTGCAGGCGAGCACGTTCGATGCGCAGTATGGGCGCACGTCGGGCGGCGTGATCACGATCGTGACCAAAGGCGGCGGCAACGCGTTCCATGGCACGGCGTTCGAGTACTTCCAGAACGACAAGCTGAACGCCAACCAGAGCGAGCTGAACCAGCCGGCGACGGTGGCGGGGGTGTTTTACCCGAAGGGCCGCAAGCCGCCGAACCACATCAATCAATTCGGCGCGATGGGGTCTGGCCCGATCATCATCCCGAAACTGTTTAACGGCAGGAACCGGGTGTTCTGGATGCTGTCGTGGGAGAGCATGCGGCAGCGTTCGGCCGACCCGGACGTGAAGACGTTCCCGATTCCGGAGATCCGGGGCGGGGACTTCAGCCAGTTGTTCAACGCGGCCGGTCAGCAGGTGCTGATCTACGATCCGACCACGACGATCGCCGATGGCACGCGGACCCCGTTTGCGGGCAACAGGATTCCGTCCAGCAGGCTGGACCCGGTGGCGTTGAAGCTGCTGACTTTCTATCCGCAGCCGTCGGCACAGGGCACCGGCCCGGCGCGGATCAACAACTATCCGTATCCGTCGATGTGGCGGGCGAGCTTCGACCAGTTCGTGGGCCGCACGGACGTGGTGGTGAATTCGAAGAACAACGTGTTCTTCCGCTACAACGAGAACCCGTTCTCGGAGTACCGGGCGATCGTTTTCGGGCTGGGCAATCAGGCGGAGCCGTCGGGCAACACGCCGTTGCTGCGCAACGGCCGCAACGTGATGATGAACTGGACCTCGACGCTGACGCCGACCATGACGTTCGACTTGAGAGCGGGACTGAACCGCTGGGAAGATGCGGGCGGCAGCACCATCGGCGCGGGCTACGACCCCAAGCAACTGGGATTCGACCCGGCGCTGGTGGCGCAGTACAAGGCCTATCAGTTCCCGTACATCGGTCTGGAGGGCTACCAGAACATCGGTTCGAATGCGGTGAGCCCGGGCATCCGCGACACCTATAGCGCACAGCCGAACCTGAACAAGGTGATGGGGCGGCACTTCCTGAAAATGGGCGCGGAGGTCAGGCAGTATAACCGCGCCAACTACGGCGGCGGCTACCCGTCGGGCATCTTCTCGTTCAACAAGAACTGGACGCAGGCGGTGTCCAATCGCGCGGACGCCGTTTCCGGCAACTCGCTGGCGACCTTCCTGCTCGGGTATCCCAGCGGGGCGTCCGTGCAGAAGAACATCGATCCTTACTACCGGCACTATTACTATGCCGGTTTCTTCCACGACGACTGGAAGATCACGCCGAAGTTGAGCATCAACATGGGCCTGCGGTGGGACGCCGAATCGGGCAACGTGGAACGCTTTAACCGCATGGTGAATGGGCTCGACTTCAACGCGGCCAGCCCGATTGCGAACCGGGTGACGGGACTGAAGTTGACGGGCGCGGTGGTGTTCGCGGGCCTGAGCGGCGCGCCGCAGGCGCTCATCGACACCCCAAGGAACAACTGGCAGCCGCGCGTAGGCGCCGCCTACCGGTTGGGCGACGCGTGGGTAGTGCGTGGCGGCTACGGCCTGTATTACATGGGCGAGGACCAGTTGGGCTCCAGCAACGGGTTCAGCCGGCAGACCGACGCCGTGGTGTCCAGCGATGGCCTGACGCCCTATCCCGGCATGAAGACGGCGAATCCGTTCGTGGCGTTGCCGGGCGGCAAACTGCTCGACCCGGTGGGCTCCTCGCTGGGCGCGAGCAGCTTCCTGGGTGAAGGCGTCACGGCCTTCATGCGGGACCGGGCGCTGCCGCATGTCCACACCTATTCCTTCGACATCCAGAGGCAGTTGAAGGGTTCCGTGCTGCTGGAGGTGGGCTACGCGGGCAACACCGCGCGGCGGCTTCCGATCAACGGCCTGCAACTGAACTATGTTCCAACCAGCGAACTGGGCAAACGCACCTCCACGGGTGTGATCGACAACGCCTACTACACGGCGCTGGTGCCGAACCCGATGGCGGGGCTCATTCCCAACAATGCGGCCCTGAATGGCGCGACCATCCAGCGGCAGATCCTGTGGCGATCCTACCCGCAATATGGCAGCGTCTCCATGAACTCCGTCCCGACGGGCAGCGCGCAGTTTCATGGCGTGAACTTCAAGGTGACCAAGCGCATGTCGAACGGGCTGAGCTTCCTGTCCAGCTACGGCATCGGCAAGAACCTGAGGCAGACCCGGATCCTGAACCAGCAGGACTTCACGCTGGCCGGTTGGGGCAACACCGTTCGGGTGAAGGAGCCCGACCAAAATATCGACACGCCGCAGAAGTTCGTCATCGCGGGCATCTACGAGCTGCCTTTCGGCAAAGGCAAGAAGTGGGCGACCGGCGCCTCCGGCTTCATGAACCAGTTGATCGGCGGCTGGCAGATCAACTACGACGTGACTTACCAGAAGGGCTGGGTGGTGGATTACCCGAACGCGCCGCAGAACGCGCCGGGCAGCGCGAAGCTGGACAACCCGACGCGGACGCAGGTGTTCAACACGTCGCTGTGGAAGACCGCTTCCGGGACGCCTGTGGCGACCCAGGAGGCGTTCACGCTGCGCACCTTCCCCTACCTCTTCAGCGACGTGCGCCGCCCGGCCTACAAGAACTGGGACGCGTCGCTGTCGAAGATCTTCCCCATCCACGAAGAGATCCGGCTGCAGTTCCGCTTCGAGATGGTGAACATGATGAACCATCCGTGGTTTGCCAATGTGGCTTCCACCGACGTGACCAACGCCGCGTTCGGACGGTTGAGCCCGACGCAGAGCAACCTGCCGCGGTTCATCAAGCTGGCGATGCACCTGACGTTCTAGTTCACTCAGGACTGGCTGATGAAGGGGAGGCCGCACCGCGGCCTCCCCTTCATCAGCCCTACTCCAGTTTTCAGCTCTATGGTAGTGTGCCCGGTATGGGACTTTCACGCAGAGCATTTGCCGCCGCGCTCACCGCCGCGCCGTATGTGCGGGCCGCGGGCGCCCTGCGGGCCGGCGCGGCGACGGCCAACATCTCGCCGGCGCTGGGCGCGTCGCTGGCCGGCTTCATGACGGACCGCGCGGCCGCCGAGGTGCACGATGAGCTGCTGGTGCGATGTGCGGCGCTGGAGTCCGGTTCGACGCGTCTGCTGCTGGCGACCATCGACTCCTGCATGGTCCCGAGGACGGTTCTGGACCGCGCGCGAGCGCGCATCGCCAGGGAAAACTCCGTGGAGCCGGCGTGCATCCTGATGAGTTCGACGCACTCGCACAGCGCGCCGCCGGCGATGCACCTGTTCCAGAGCCTGCCCGACGACAAGTACGCCGGCCTGCTCGAGCAGCGGCTGGGCGATGCCGCGCGGATGGCCTTCCGGCGGCTGAGGCCGGCGCGCGTAGGCGCGGCGGCAGGCAGGGAGCCGGCGCTCGTCTTCAACCGCCGCTACTTCATGCGCGAGGGCTCGATTCCCGCCGACCCGTTCGGACGGACGACGGACAAGGTGCAAATGAACCCGCCGGCGCAGAGCGCCAACATCCTGCGCCCGGCCGGGCCGGTCGACCCGGAGCATGCGCTGATCGCCGCGGTGGGCGAGGACGGGCGGCCCATCTGGGTCTACGGCAACTACGCCCTCCACTACGCGGGCTTCAATCCGCCGGACCACGCCAGCGCGGACTACTTCGGCGCCTGGGCGCGCCGCCTGGAGCGCGAGGCCGGCGGCGAGTGCGCCGCCCTGTTGAGCAACGGCTGCTCGGCCAACGTCAACGGCATCGACTTCACCCGCGCCATGCCCGCCGGGCGCGACTACACCGTGATCGAGCGGACGGCCGCCGCTCTGGCCGCCGAATCGCTACGTGTGCTGAAGGCGATTCGGTTCAGCGATGCGGCGGCGCTCGGCGGCGCGATGGAGGAAGTGGAACTCTCCACGCGGCGGCCATCGGCGGACGAACTGGCCGAGGCGGTGAAACTGGTGGGCGCCTCGCCCGCCAACAACCACCGGGAACGGCGGTTGATCTATGCGCGCGAGACCGTGTTCGTGGCGAAATTCCCCGCCGCCGTGAGAGCGCCCGTGCAGGGCTTGCGCATCGGCGACGCCGGCATCGGCGCGTTTCCGGGCGAGACGTTCGTCGAGCTGGGGCTCCACGTAAAGAAGGCCAGCGGCTTCCGGACCACGCTCGCCGTCTCCATCGCCAACGACGCCTGCGGCTACATACCCACCGCGGAAGCGTTTGAGGCCGGCGGCTACGAGACCTGGCGGGCCAAGACGAGCTACCTGGAGACCCGGGCGGCGGAGAAGCTCACCTCGGGAGTGGTCCGGGCCCTGGCGCGCGTGGGATGAAGCCGGGTGGCTTGTTAGAATAGGGCCGATCCTCGTCTTTCCATGAAGTTCCTCGCGCTGGCCTGCCTATTGTCGTCCCCGTTGGCCGCTCAGCAGGCGTTGACCTTGGACGAGGCGGTATCCACCGCGCTGGCCGGTCATCCGCTGCTGGCCGAGGGGCGGCAGAGGGTGGCGTCGGCGCGGGGACAGTCCACGCAGGCAGGTCTGACCCTGAATCCAAGGCTGGTCTTGCAGTCGGAAAACCTCCGGCCGCCCGGATCCACGCCGTACGTCCTTGGGCGCGACACCGACATCTTCGCCTACCTGCAGCAGACGATGGAGACCGCGGGCAAGCGCGGCAAGCGGGTGGAACTGGCGTCGCACGGATTGAGGCGCGCCGAGTTCGAAGTCGAAATCCTCCGCCGCCAGGTGGCGCTGCGCGTGCGACATGCCTACTGGGCGGCGGCGGGCATGGCACGCATCCACGAACTGCTGGTGGAAAACCAGCGCAACTTCCAGCAGATCGTGGAGTATCACGAAATCCGCGTGCGCGAGGGCGCCATGGCGGAGAGCGACCTGCTGCGGGTGCGGCTGGAGGCCGATCGCATCGCGCTGGCGGCCAACAACGCCAAACTCGAGGCGGACAGGGCGAGGATCCAGTTGTACCGCGAGATGGGACAAATGGCCTTTCCCGAGGCGAGGCTGGCGGACCCGCTGGAGTTGAAGGAGGACCGGCTGCTGGCCGCCGATGCCGAAGAGGCGCTGCGCAAGCGGCCGGAGTTGCAGTACGCCCGCGCGCAGTTGGAGCAGACGCGCGCCAACCTCGTGCTGCAACAGGCCAACGCCCGTCCGAACTACGAGGTCGTCTTCGGATACAAGCGGACGGCGGGTCTGGACACGGTGCTGGGCGGTGTCCAAGCCGACCTGCCCTTCCGCAATCGCAACCAGGGCGCGATTGAATCGGCGCACGCCGAGATCAAAGCGGCCGAAGCGTCCGTTGCCGCGGCGGAGGCGATCATCCGCGCGGAGGTGTCGGCCGCCCGTGTGGAGTATGAGATGCGGCGCCGCCAGGTGACGGAGTTCCTCGGGCGCTTCCGGGCGCAGGCGGCCGAATCGTCGCGCATCGCGCAGGCGGCCTACCGGCTGGGCGGGGCGGACCTGCTGCGGCTGCTGGACGCCGAGCGGCTGCGAATCGAGATTGAACTGATCAACTTCCGGGCGATGATGGAGTACCGCCAGAGCATCGTCGCGCTGGAGAACGCCGTGGGGACGACGCCATGAAATGGATCGCCGGTTCGGCCGTGATGCTGACGCTCCTTCTTGCCGGGTGTGCCAAGGCCCCGGCGCCGGGGCCCGGCCCAGAGACGAAAAAGCGCACGGGCGGTGAGGAGACGAAACTCGTCGAACTCGACGCGGCCTCCATGAAAGAGGTGACGTTGAAGGTCTCCGCGGCGATCCAGCGCAGCATCCCCATCACCATCCGTGCCAGCGGACGGCTGGCGACGAATGAAAACACCACCTGGCGTGTCGGCGCCATCACCGACGGCCGCATCGTGCGCGTGGAGGTCAAGGTTGGGGACCGCGTGGAAAAGGGCCAGGTTCTCGCCCGCATGCACAGCCACGATATCCACGAATCGCGCGCGCTCTACAGAAAGTCGATGGGAGACTTCAACCGGCTGCAGGGCAGCCTCGGCTTCGCGCAGAAGCAGCGGGACCGCGTGCGGCGCCTCTTCGAGATGAAAGCGGCCAGCCAGGAGCAGGTGGAGCAGGCGGAGAACGAACTGCGCACGGCGCAGACGGCGCTGGACAACGCCGCCATCGAGGTCAACCGCACCAGGCTGCACCTGGTGGAGTTCCTGCAGATTCCCGTCGAGGGCTCGCAGGAGAAAGAGCACGAGGCGAGCGCGGAAGAGCACATCGAAGACCTGATCCCGATCCGCGCGCCGGCGTCGGGCATCGTGCTGGTTCGCGGCATCACGCCGGGCGCGGTGGTGACGGCGTCGAGCGATCTCTTTACCATCTGCGACCTCTCCACCATCTGGGCCATCGCAGCGGTACAGGAGGAACACCTGTCCCGGCTGCACGCCGGAATGGCCGCTCACATCCAGGTACAGGCTTACCCGGAGCGCTCCTTCGCCGGGCGCGTGGTGAAGATCGACGAGAAGCTGGACGCCCAGACGCGCACGGTGTCGGTGCGCGTGGAATCGGACAACCGCGCGGGGCTGTTGAAACCGGAGATGTACGCCACCGTCGAACTTGAGGCCGGCGGCAGCGAGCCGGCGCTGTTCGTGCCGCAGGTCGCCGTCCAGGACGTCAACGGGCAGGCGACTGTCTTCGTGGAGCGCCAGCCGGGCAGGTATCAGCCGCACCCGGTGGAGCTGGGCCGCACGCTGGAGGGCCTGGTCCAGGTGCTGCGCGGCCTGCCGCCGGGCGCGCGCGTGGTGGGCGAGGGCAGCTTCATCCTCAAGTCGCAGTTGCTGAAGTCGTCGCTGGCCGAGGAGTAGACGCACTCCATGCTGCAACGCATCATCGATTTCCACCTGAAGCAGCGGCTGATCGTGCTGCTGGGCGTGATCCTCCTCATCGTGGCCGGCGTGGCCACGATGATGCAGATCCCCGTCGATGCATTCCCCGACTTGACCAACAACCAGGTGGTGGTGGTGACCGAGTGCCCGTCGATGGCGCCCGGCGAGGTGGAGCAGTTGGTGACGTTCCCCATCGAGTCGGCGCTCATGGGAATCCCGCGCACCGAGGGGATCCGGTCCATCTCGAAATTCGGGTTGTCGATGGTGACGCTCATCTTCGACGACGGCGTCAATACGTGGTTCGCGCGGCAACTGGTGAACGAAAGGCTGCAGGAGGTCAGGGCCCGGCTGCCCGAGGGGCTCGACCCGTCGCTGGGCCCCATGGCGACGGCGTTCGGCGAAGTCTACCAGTACACGGTGGAGGGCCAAGGCTACACGCCGATGGACCTGAAGACCATCCACGACTGGCAGATCCGCTTTGCGCTGCGCACCGTGCCGGGCGTCAACGAGGTGAACGGTTGGGGCGGGGAAACCAAGCAGTACACGGTGGAGGTGGACCCGGTCAGGCTGCAGCGCTACGGCGTGAGCCTGCGCGACGTCTTCGATCGCGTGAAGGAGAACAACTCCAATTTCGGCGGCGGCTTCATCGAGCACGCCATGGAGCAGTACACCGTCCGCGGCCTGGGCCGCACGCAGAGTGCGGCGGATCTCGGCAGGATCGTGGTGCTGGCGCGCGCCGGCACGCCGGTTCTTCTGCGGGATCTGGCGGAAATCAAGCTGAAACCCATGCAGCGGCAGGGCGCGACGCTGAGGGACGGCAAGGGCGAAACGGTCAGCGGCATGGCCATCATGCTGAAGGGCGAGAACGGCAAGCGCGTCATCGAACGCGTCAAGGCGAAGTTCGCCTCGCTGCGCCTGCCGGAGGGCGTGAAGGTCGTGCCCTTCTACGACCAGAGCACGGTGATCGACGGCACCATTGGCACCGTCACCAGGGCGCTGGTGGAAGGCGGGCTGCTCGTTCTGGTGGTCCTCATCGTCTTCCTGAAGGACATCCGGGCGGCGTTGATCGTGGCGGCGGTGATCCCGCTGTCCATGCTCTTCGGCTTCATGGGCATGGCACTGTTCGGCGTCTCGGCCAACCTGATGAGCCTGGGCGCCATCGACTTCGGCATGATCGTCGACGGCTCGGTGGTGATGATGGAAAACTCCGTGCGGCGGCTGCAGAGGCGCCCCGGCGATACGCGGGAGTTTCACCCCACCGAGCGCGTGCGGGTCGCCGCCCATGAAGTCGCCCGTCCCATCGTCTTCGCCGTGGCCATCATCATCGCCGTCTACATGCCGGTGTTCTTCCTGGAGGGGCTGGAAGGGCGCATGTTCCGGCCCATGGCCATCAGCGTCTGTTCGGCGCTGCTCGGCTCGTTGATCCTGGCCCTGACCGTGGTGCCGGCGGCCACGGCGGTGCACCTGCGCAAGGGGGTCAAGGAGCACAAAGAGGCGTGGTTCAACTGGCTGCGGGACCGCTACCTGCGGCTGCTGCATTGGGCGCTGCGCCGGCGCGTCCTGGTGGTCTCGGCCAGCGCGGTGGTGCTGGTGCTGAGCATCGGCTCGGTGGCCTTCATGGGCAGCGAATTCATGGCCCGGCTCGATGAAGGCTCCATCCTGGTGGAGACGCGCAAGCTGCCGGGGATCTCGCTCAGCGATTCGGTTGCCATGAGCAACCGCATCGAAAGAATCATCGTCGGCTTTTCCGAAGTGACCGGCGTGGTGACCCGCATCGGGCGGCCCGACGTGGCCACCGAGGCGATGGGCATCAACCAGGGCGACGTCTACGTGCTGCTCAAGCCGCGCGAGCAGTGGACGCGCTTCCACACCAAGGTGGAGCTCATCGATGCTCTGGACAAGGCGCTGAACGTGGTGCCGGGCGTGAACTTCAACTTCACCCAGCCCATGGCCATGCGGCTGGACGAGACCATCTCCGGCATCAAGGCCGACGTGGCGGTGAAGATCTACGGCGAGGATCCGCAGGCGCTCGCGCAACTTGCAGAGCGGGCGCTGAGGTCGATCGGCGCCGTGCCGGGTGCGGCCGACCAGCAGATGGAGATCATCTCCGGCGTCGCCGAACTACGCATCGAAATCGACCGCGACGCCCTGGCCCGCTACGGGCTGAACGTGAGCGACGTGCGTGACCTGATGGACGCCGCCATCGGCGGGAGGCAGGTGTCGGAGATGATCGAGGGCCAGCGCCGATTCGCCATCGTCGTGCGCCTGCCGGACCGCTACAGGAGCGACGACGAGGCGGTGCGCAACCTGATTCTGTTTGCTCCCGGAGGCGAGCGCGTCCCCTTGGGCAGCGTGGCGCGCGTGACCATGGCACGAGGGCCGGAGGTGATTTCGCGCGAAAACGGCCAGCGGCGCATCGTGGTGCAGTGCAACGTGCGCGGGCGCGACCTCGGAGGCTTTGTCAGCGAGGCCCAGCGGCGCATGGACGCGGATCTGAAACTGCCTGCCGGCTACTCGGTCGACTGGGGTGGGCAGTTTGAAAACCAGCAGCGCGCCACGCGCCGCCTCATGCTGGTGGTGCCGGCCAGCATCGGCATTATCTTCGGACTGCTCTTTTTTACCTTCGGCAGTTCCAGGCAAGCGCTGCTGATTCTGACCAATGTTCCCTTCGCCATGGTGGGCGGCATCGGCGCGCTCTGGCTCCGCGGATTGAATCTCAGCATCTCGGCCGGTATCGGCTTCATCGCCCTGTTCGGCGTGGCCGTGCTGAACGGCATCGTGCTGGTGGCCAGCATCAACCGGCTGCGCGAGCAGGGCATGCCCATGGAAGGGGCCTTGCTCTCTGGAGCCGCGCGCCGCCTGCGGCCGGTGCTCATGACCGCGCTGGTGGCCAGCCTTGGCTTCCTGCCGATGGCCGTCGCGACCTCCACGGGCTCGGAGGTGCAGCGGCCGCTGGCCACCGTGGTCATCGGCGGGCTGATCACCTCCACGCTGCTGACTCTCTTCCTGCTGCCGCTGCTCTATCCATGGTTCGCGTCGAAGACCGAAGACGACTTCGGACCTTACGAGGGAGACCCCCTGGTGCACCAGATCGAGGAAGAGAACGGCGATTAATCTCCGCCACCCCTTGACGCCGGAGGCAGGATTCAAGAGAGTAATCGGTGACCGGCGATGCGTTGGGCGCGGTCAGAAAGGGTTGAATCCACATGAAGAGACTTCTGGCCTTGATGGCCATCACCGCTCTGGCCGCCTTCGCGGCCGACATCACGGGCAACTGGAAGGCGACCGCGGAGGGGCCGAACGGCGCCATGCAGAGGACCTTCGCCTTCAAGCAGGACGGCGCGAAGCTGACCGGCGAGACCGTCAGCTCCATGTTCGGCAAGTCCGTGATCAACGACGGCAAGGTGGAGGGCGACATCGTCACGTTCACCATCGTCGTGAAGTTCCAGGACAACGAGATGAAGGTCAACTACAAGGGCAAGGTGAACGGGGACGAGATCAAGTTCACCGTGGAAGGCGCCATGGGCGGGCAGACCATCGAGTGGCTGGCCAAACGCGAGAAGTGACGCCGGATGCCCGCGAGTTCGGTTCATTCCGGAAACCGCAGAATGCTATGTTGACTCGATGCGGACCACCGTCACACTGGACCCGGACGTCAAAGCGCTCCTCGACTGCGCCGTCCGCGAGCGCGGGATCTCTTTCAAGGCCGCGCTGAACGAGGCCGTCAGAAGGGGATTGGCCTATCGGCGCTCCCCTTCCACGTGCCGCTTCGTGCAGAAGACCTACGCGATGGGTGCCCAACAGTACTTCAGGTGGGACAAGGCTCTCTCTACGGCCGAAGCGATGGATGACGAAGAGCTGAGCAAAAAGCGCTCCCTGCGCTGCGCCCGCGCCTGAGCACGGAGCCCCGCCTGCAATGGCGCAATCCGCTGGCCTGAGGTCCAGCCGTCAGAACTCAATCGCCCCCAGGATCTCGCTCGGCTTCAGCCCGAACGCCCGCGATACAGGCCGCCGGCTTCCTGAGGACCGCCGCCCGCTCCGCAGTTTCCTATTGCGCGCGCCCGAATTGTGGCATAGACTGTCTATGTAAGCGACCATAGACAGTCTATGCCAAACAATGAAGGTTCCACTCGCGACCCGATCCCGCCGGGCACTCTGGACATGCTGATTCTTCAGACACTGGCCCGGCATGGCGAGATGCACGGATTCGAAATCGCAGACTCGATCCAACTGTCGTCGGCCGAGGTCTTGCAGGTGGAGGAGGGGTCGCTGTATCCCGCCTTGCAGCGCATGTTGTTGAAGGGTTGGCTGAAGGCGGAGTGGGGGAAGACGTCCGGGAACCGCCGGGCGCGCTATTACCGCTTGAGTGCGGCGGGCCGCCGGCGGCTGGATCAGGAGATCGAACAATACCGGCGCGTCTCGCAAGCCATTACGCGCATTCTGCAACCTGTCTGAGGAGGGCTTCATGACCTTGGGCGAACTCTGGCGCCGGCTGAGTCATTTCGTGCGCCGCGACCAACTGGAAGACGAATTGGATGAGGAGATTCGTCTCCACCTCGAACTCCGGGCGAGGCGACTGCGGGAAGAAGGCGTTGAAGCGCGGGAGGCCCTCTACGCCGCCCGGCGGCGTTTCGGCAACGTGGCCGGGCTGCGGGAGCAGAGCCATGACATCTGGGCGTTCCGGTGGCTGGAGAAGCTGAGCGCCGACGTGCGGCTGGCTGCCAGGAATTCGAGAAAGAGTCCGTCGTTCACACTGCTGGCGGTTGGCTCGCTCTCTCTGGGGCTGGCGGCGACGACGGCCATCTTCTCATTCGTGAACGCCATCGTGCTGAAGACGCTACCGGTCCGGGATGCTTCACGGCTGGTCTTGTTACGGCAGAGAAACGAGACCTTCCACATGGAAAACTGCTGCTTCTCCCATGTGTTTCTTCGGGAATTCCGCAAGGCGGAGACCGGGTTCGAAAATGTGCTGGCCGCCGCTGCGAAGGACGTCGGTCTGGTGGACGGGGACCGGCGTCAGGCCGTGACCGTGGAATTGGTGAGCGGCAACTACTTTCAGGTGCTGGGCGTCAGGCCGCAGTTGGGGCGCCTGCTGGACGAGTCTGACGATCGCGTGGAAAACGGCTCGCGTGCGTGCGTGATCAGCGACCGTCTCTGGCGAGGCCTGTTCGCAGCATCACCCGGCGTGGTGGGGCGGCGCATCGTGCTGGAGAAGGAGCCGTTTCAGATTGTGGGAGTATCGCCGGCCGGATTTGAGGGCGCTACTTTGCACGGTCGGAGGGACGTGCAGGTATCGACGGCGTGGGCGGAGACCTTCTATGGCACTCCCCGCGACAACTTCAGTTGGTTGCAGTTGATCGGGCGCCTGCGGCCGGGAGTGTCGATGACTGAGGCGGCCGCAAGGATCGACCAGGTGGGCATGGCCATTGAGCGGGGCCAGGGCTTCACGGTCAGCGATGCTGATCATTTCCTGCTGCGGGACGGCAGCCAGGGATTCGGCTCACGCAAGGAGAAGCTGGGTCAGCCGGTGTTGTTGCTGTTGTCGATCGTCGGCCTGGTGTTGTTCATGGCTTGCGCCAACCTGGCCGCGCTTTGGCTGGTGCGATCACTGGAACGAGCGCGCGAGGCGGCGACCCGCGTGGCGCTGGGGGCGACGCGCTGGGATATCATCCGGCAGTTCCTCACGCAGAGTCTCCTGTTGTCCGCGGCGAGCGGGGTTCTCGCCTGGTGGATCGCCCAGTTCTTCGTGGCCGGACTGTTGCGCCTGATGGATACGCAACGAGAGGCGCTGGCGCAGCACGTGCGGCCGGATCCGATGGTGTTTGGCTTTTTCTGCGTGGCGACGATCGGCTCCGGATTGCTGTTCGGCTTGCTGCCCGCGTTACGGGCGTGGCGCACCGATCCGATGCCGCTGGTGCAGTCCGGCACGTTGCTGGCAGCCGGCAAGCGGGCCGGGGCGTACCGCGTTTTGATTGCTGTGCAGATTGCGGTGTCGGTCGCGCTGGTGTTCACGGCGGGGTTGCTGGCACAGACGCTGAAGAATCTGCGGGCGATTGACTTGGGTTTTCGGCCGCAGAACGTAGTCCAGACTGAAGTCGATTTCGGGCGGCTGGGCTATTCCGAGACGGCGGCGGAACAGGCGATGCGCAATGTGCTGCTGCGGGCGCGGACCTTGCCCGGAGCGCAATCGGCCAGCCTCTCGACGGTCAACTTGTTAACGGGTTCGATGGCCTCGTTTGTGTTGAGTATCCCCGGCTACGTCGACCCGAAGGGAATGCGGCCGACGTCCTATTTCACGAGAGTGAGCGCCGGCTACTTTCGAACAATGGGCATCCCACTGCTGGCCGGCAGCGACTTCACGGCGCAGACTCGGGCAGGCGGCGAGGGTGAGGTGATCGTGAACGAGCAGTTCGCGCGGCGGTACCTGGCAGGCGATGCGCTGGACAAGACGTTTGCTTATGGCGGCGGCCGGAAAGTGAGAGTGGTGGGACTCGTGGGGACGACGAAGTACCGGTGGCTGCGTGAGGAGCCGGAGCCCATCATCTATCTGCCGGCTGCCGCGGGCAGTTTCCCCGATAGCGCCTTCGTGCAGGTACGCAGCTCCGAGCCGCCGGAGACGGTGCTGGCGCAGATGAGGGTCCTGCTTCAGGGCGCCGATGCGCGCTTGCCGCTGGACCGTTTGACCACCCTGGAAGCGCAGATTGACGAAGCGCTGGCGGCGGAACGGTTGTTGGCCTTGCTTTCCACTGCGCTGGGCTCTCTGGCCGTGGCATTGGCGGCGATCGGGCTTTATGGTGTGCTTTCGTATTCCACGGCGCGGCGGACGCGGGAGATTGGAATCCGCGTGGCGATCGGCGCCCGGCGCGCGTCCATCATCCGCATGGTGCTGGGCGAGTGCACCTGGATGGTCATGACCGGCATAGCCGCAGGACTTCCTCTGGCGCTATTCAGCGGGAAACTGGTTCAATCGCAGATTTACGGGCTTCCGCCGGCCGATCTGCGGACGACGGCGCTGGCCGGGCTCTTCCTGCTGCTCGTATCGGCCGGCGCGGCGGTGCTGCCGGCATGGCGAGCTACGCGCGTTGATCCGGCTTCCTGCCTCCGCTACGAGTAAGCCGTCAGAACTCAATCGCCCCCAGGATCTCGCTCGGCTTCAGCCCGAAGGCCCGCGAAATCGCCAGCAGGCTCTCGATCGAGGGCAGGTTGGCCCCCCGTTCAATCGAGCTGATCTGGCTGATGCTCAGCTTGGAGATCGCCGCCAGCTCCTTCAGCGACCAGTCGCGTTCCGCCCGCAACACGCGGATGCGCTGGCCGAGCCTGTCGCGCAGGCGGTCCTGCAGCGTGCGCCCCAGCCCGTACTGCTCGGCCGCGTTGGCCAGCGACTGCCGCAGTTGCGCCAGCGAAAACGGCTTGGCCAGATAGTCAAACACCTTGAGCTGGAACGTCGCCCGCATGTCTTCCAGCGACGGATAGCCGGTGACGATGATCACGCACATTCCGGGGTAGCGCGCCAGCAGTTGCTCCAGCACCTTGTCGCCGCGCGACTCGCCCATCTTCATGTCCAGCAGGACGATCTCGGGCCGCTGCTCCTCGGCGGCCTCGAACAGCAGCGCCGGCCTGGCGACTGTGCGCACGGTGTAGAGGCCTTCATCGTTGAGGAAGTCCTCGATGTAGGTGAGGAAATCGAGATCGTCATCCAGCACCGCGATGTCGATCAGGCCGGTATTGCCGGCGAGTGGCTCTGCGCTCATGATGCTTGCTCCTGCGGCGATGCGGGCAGGACCACCTCCAGCCGGGCGCCGCCACCCGGGCAGTTGGCCGCCGAAATGGCGCCTCCGTGCTGGCTGACGATCCCTTCGGCCACCGTCAGTCCCAGGCCCGTCCCGCGCGCGTCCAGCCGCGTGGTGACGAAGGCCTCGAAAATCTCCGGCAGGACTTCGGGCGGGATGCCCGGGCCGTTGTCCTCGACGACGACCGCCACGCCTGGACGGCCATCGATGACGCGAGCCTTGGAACTGGCGCGGATGCGCCCTTCTCCGGCCGGCGCCGCCAGCAGCGCGTTGCGCAGCAGGTTGACGAACACCTGCAGCAGCCGGTCGGCGTTGCCGGTGACGCTCTGCCCCTCCCCGACGTCGTTCACGAAGCAGACCTCGGAGGCCTTCTCGTCGATGGCGACAAGCTGCCAGGCCTCATCGATCATGATCCGCAGATCCACCGGGCCCGTCTCCTGCCGCCGCAGACGCGCGAAGTCCAGCAGGCCTTCGCTGATCTTTCGCAGCCGCTCTGTGACCCTGATCATGCGCGCCAGCCGCGCCTGCGCCGGCTCTCCCGGCGTGGTCTCTATCAGTTTCTCGATGGAGCCGTGCAGCACCGCCAGCGGCGTGTTCATCTCGTGCGCCACGCTGGCGCTCAGCAGGCCCAGGCTCACCAGCCGGTCCTGCGCCTCCAGGTTGTGCTTGGCGGTCTCCAGGTCGTCCTCGCGCTTCCGCAGCTTGCGCACCGTCTCGTTGTGCGAGCGCATGATGCGCCCGATCTCGTCGCCCGGGATGTAGCCCTCGTCGATGATCTCGGCCTCGCGGTTTCCCTCGCGCGTCGCCGTGTCGGCGTCCAGCAGCAGCCGCATCGGCTGGTAGACGTAACGCGGCATGATGATCAGCTCCAGGGCCAGCACCGCCAGAATGTACACGCAGCCCAGCACGCCCAGCACCGCCAGCCGGACGGACTTCAGCAGCCCGCGGTAGAACTCCAGCGGCAGCGTCAGCCGGTAGAACCTGTCGCTGCCGGGAACCTGCTTGAAGATGTGCTCGCTCAACGGCGCGCTTTGCCACGTGCGCCCGGCAAACCGCGTCATCCAGCTCCGCGCTCCGTCCGGCAGCCCGAACTCCTCCGCGCTTCCGGTGCGCAGGTCATAGGCGGCCAGTTCCTGCTGGCCCGCCTCGGGCGAAAGCGAGGAGAAGATGTTCAGGATCAGCGTGAGCTCTCGCGACTGCGCCTCTTTCAGCCTTTCCTCGGCCAGGTTGAGCACCGTGAAGTACACCCCGCAGGTCAGCACAAGGAAGAACAGGTTGTGCAGAACCATGAGCTTGGGGCGCACCAGCAGGTCGCCAAAGCGCCGGCTCATGCCGGTCAGGGGCTGGGGCTCAAGAATCTTCGAAGAAACGCCGGCGACGCTGCGAATCACCTGAGTCGCGGCGGCCCTGCGTTGCATCGAATTATTGCCTGACAAGAATTCGTGCTCCTATTGCGGAAGTTTTGCTGCTGTGCTAGAAAAAACACTATGGCTCCAATCCGTTTGGAGCAAGCTGTACCCGCCTGGCCAATTCAGAGGGGCTCGGGCCTGACCACCGACCGACATCTTGGCTAAAGACATCTTGGCATGAGTGCTATCTTCTCGAAGCAGTTCGACACCAAACTGCGTCTCGCCGCCGGTGCGGCGATTCTGCTGCTGGGCGCCGCCGGCGCGGTCCTCGGCTACCTCCTTCATCCTAAACAGCTCGACACAGGCTACACCCCGATGCAGCCCGTGCCCTATAGCCACAAGCTCCACGCCGGCAACCTGGGGCTGGACTGCCTCTACTGCCACAACACAGTGGACCGCGCCAGCTACGCTGCCGTCCCCGCCACCGAAACTTGCATGAACTGTCATGTGCGGGTGAAGGAGAAGAGCCCCAAGCTCCAACTGGTCCGCGACTCCTACGCGACGGGCCGGCCCGTCCCGTGGGTCAAAGTGCATCGCCTTCCAGACTACGTCTATTTTAATCACCAGGCGCACATCACCTCCGGCGTGAGTTGCGTGAATTGCCACGGTCGCGTGGACCAGATGGTGGAGGTGCGCCAGGTGCAGCCGCTGTCGATGGCCTGGTGCCTGGACTGCCACAAGAATCCCGCCCCCCACATCCGCCCGGCCGAGTATGTGACCAAGCTCGACTGGAAGCCGGAGGGCGACGCAGCCCAACTCGGCGCCTCGCTGATACGGGCCAAGGGCATCAAACCGCCCATCAACTGTTCCGGGTGCCATCGCTAGGCCCATTGGTGGAAGACGATGAACGATCTCATACAAATCAACCCGTCGAGCCTTACGGGCAAGAAGTATTGGCGCAGTTTGGATGAACTGGCCGACACGCCCCAGTTCCGCGCCTGGGCGCAGCGCGAGTTTCAGGAGGGCGCGTCGGAGATGCTCGCCGGCGGCTCGCGCCGGAACCTGCTGAAGCTGATGGCCGCGGGCTTCGGCCTGGCGGGCCTCACCGCCTGCCGGCGTCCCGTCGAAAACGTGCTGCCGTTCGCCAAGGGCGTGGAAAGCTATGTGCCCGGACGGCCGCTGCACTACGCCACGGTCATCTCCCTCGGCGGCGCCGCCACCGGCCTCGTCGTCGAATCGAACGAAGGCCGCCCCACCAAAGTGGAGGGCAACCCGCGCCATCCCTACTCGCTCGGCGCCACCAGCGCCCATGCTCAGGCTTCCATCCTCAACCTCTACGACCCGGACCGGGCGCGCAGGGTCTCCCGGCAGAACGCCAGGTCCTCCTGGGATGAGTTCACCGCCTGGTGGAAGGCCCAATCGTCACAACTCGGCGCCGGCGCCGGCCTGCGCATCCTGAGCGAGCGCTCTTCATCGCCTGCTGTTGCGGCGCAGAAGGCCGCCATCCTGGAGAAGTACCCGAAAGCCCAGTGGGTCGAGTACGGCTCGGTGAACTCCGACCAGCCGCGGCTCGGCGCGCAGATGGCCTTCGGGCAGCCGCTGGAAGCGCACTATCAGTACGACAAGGCCGCCGTCGTCTTCACCCTTGACTTCGACTTCCTGGGACTGGATTCGCCCACCGTCCTGCCTACGAAACAGTTCTCCGCCAGGCGACGCAGCGAGGACTCCAACACGGAGATCAACCGCCTGTACGCGGCCGAATCGAATTTCACCATCACCGGCGCCATGGCGGACCACCGGCTGCGCCTGCGCTCCTCCGATGTGGGCGCCTTCGTGCTGGCCCTGGCCAGGGAGCTGAACGTGACCGGCGCCGAGCTGAAGGTGCTGGACGGCGGCGTCCCCGGCCCGAGCCGGCGCTTCCTGTCCGCGCTGGCCAAGGACCTGCTGGCCAACAAGGGCCGTAGCCTGGTGGCGGCGGGCCCGCGCCAGCCCGCGGCCGTGCACGCCGCGGTGGCGCTGATCAACCAGACGCTCGGCAACGCCGGCCAGACCGTGGTCTACACCAAGCCGGTCGTTGAGACCACGGACTCGGTGGCGGGCGTCACGCAGCTTGCCGCCGATATCGAAAGCGGCGCGGTGAAGACGCTCTTCCTGCTGGGCGGCAATCCCGTCTACACGCTGCCGGCCGATCTGGGACTGGCCCGCGCGCTGAAGAAGGTAGCCTCCACCGTGGCGCTAGCCGCCGATGAGAACGAGACCTGGGCCGCGGCGGAATGGCGGCTCCCCGAGGCGCACGAGTTTGAAAGCTGGGGCGATGAGCGCGCCCTGGACGGCACGGCGAGCATCCGCCAGCCGCTGATCGAACCGCTCCACGGCGGCCGCTCCGTGCTGGAACTCGCCGCGATCATCGCCGGCTCTGAAGTGATCAAGGGTCACGACTTGGTGAAGAACGCCTGGACGGCGCAGTTCGGCGCCGGCGCCGCCAATAAGAAGTGGAACCTGGCCCTGCACGACGGCGTGATTGACGGCACCAAGCTCGCGCCCGTGGACGCCAAGGCGGATGCGGCCAAGGTGCTGGCCGCCGCCCAAGCCGCGCTGCCCGCGGCCGCGCCGGGCATCGAGGTGGTCTTCTACCCCTCCAGCGGTCCCTACGACGGCCGCTTCGCCAACAACGCCTGGATGCAGGAAGCCCCCGACCCCATGACCAAGCTGGTTTGGGACAACGCCGCGCTGATGAGCCCGGCCACGGCGAAGCAGTTGGGCGTTGCCGACGGCGACATGGTCGCCATCTCCGCCAATGGCCGTGATGCCCGTCTGCCCGCCGTGACGCTGCCCGGCCACGCCGACAACTCCATCTCGCTCGCGCTCGGCTACGGCCGGAGCTCCTGCGGCAGAGTCGGCCGCGGCGTCGGCCACCGCGTCGAAGGCCTGCGCACCACCTCCGGATTCCACATCGCCGCCGCCAGGGTCGCCAAGACCAGTGAGACCTACAAGCTGGTGACCACCCAGGAGCACCACACCCTGGTCGAGCCCATCACCAACGCCGAACGGCCCGGCATCGTCATCCAGGTCACCACCGAGGAGTACCGCAAGGCGCCGGGCTTCATCCACGCCGAGCAGCACCTGCCCGAGATGGTGGACATGTTCCCCGCCTGGGACTACTCGAAGGGCTACCAGTGGGGCATGGCCATCGACTTGAACTCCTGCGTGGGCTGCAACGCCTGCCTGGTGGCCTGCGTCGCCGAGAACAACATCCCCGTGGTCGGCAAGGACCAGGTGAGCCGCGGCCGCGAGATGCACTGGATCCGCATGGACCGCTACTTCACCGGCGACGTGAACGAGCCCCAGGCGGTGGTGCAGCCCATGGCCTGCCAGCAGTGCGAGAAGGCCCCCTGCGAGTCTGTCTGCCCGGTGGCGGCCACTGCCCACAGCCCCGAAGGCCTGAACGAGATGGCCTACAACCGCTGCGTGGGCACGCGGTACTGTGCCAACAACTGCCCCTACAAGGTGCGCCGCTTCAACTTCTTCAACTGGAACAAAGACGTTCCGGAAGAGCGCAAGATGGTCTTCAACCCCGACGTCACCGTGCGCATGCGCGGCGTCATGGAGAAGTGCAACTACTGCGTGCAGCGCATCGAGGAGGGCAAGAGCCTGGCCAAGGCCGACAACCGCCGGCAGGTCAGGGACGGCGAAGTCCTCACCGCCTGCCAGCAGGCCTGCCCCGCCGGCGCCATCGTCTTCGGCAACATCAACGACCCCGAGAGCCGCGTTGCCAAGCTGAAACAGCAGCCGCGCAACTACACCGTGATCGAAGAGGTCAACACCAAGCCTCGCACCACGTACCTGGCGAAGCTGCGCAATTCCAATCCGGAGCTTCCTTAAACCATGGCCGATCTCGCACTCGACCCGAGAATGGACCTGAACCCGCCCCTGGTGAAGGGCGGCGTCACCTACTCAGACCTCACCGGCAAGATCAGCGCCATCACCGAAGGCAAGCCGCCCCGGCAGTGGTACTACGCCATGGGCGTGGCCTTGCCTCTGGCCGCACTGCTCGTCGTATGCCTGACCTACCTGGTCTCCACCGGCATCGGCGTGTGGGGCAACAACAACCCCGTGGGCTGGGGCTGGGACATCACCAACTTCGTCTGGTGGATCGGCATCGGCCACGCCGGAACGCTCATCTCCGCCATCCTCTTCCTCTTCCGCCAGAAGTGGCGGACCTCCATCAACCGCGCCGCCGAAGCCATGACGCTCTTTGCCGTGGCCTGCGCCGGCATCTACCCGCTGTTCCACACCGGGCGACCCTGGCGCGCCGCCTACTGGCTCTTCCCCATGCCGAACGAGGCGCTGCACATGTGGCAGAACTTCCGCAGCCCGCTGATGTGGGACGTCTTCGCCGTCTCGACGTACGCCACCGTCTCGGCGCTGTTCTGGTACGTCGGCCTGGTGCCGGACCTCGCCACCTTGCGCGACCGCGCCGTCAATCCCGTCCGCCGCACCGTCTTCGGCCTGCTGAGCCTCGGCTGGCGCGGCTCGGCCACGCAGTGGAAGCACTATGAGCTGGCCTACCTGATTCTGGCCGGGCTCTCCACGCCGCTGGTGCTCTCGGTCCACTCCATCGTGTCGTTCGACTTCGCCACCTCGGTGCTCCCCGGTTGGCACACCACCATCTTCCCGCCCTACTTCGTCGCCGGCGCGGTCTTCTCCGGATTCGCCATGGTGGTGACGCTGATGGTGCTGGCCCGCTGGGTCTACAACCTCCAGGACCTCATCACCATCAAGCACCTGGAGAACATGTGCAAGGTGATGCTGGCCACCGGCATGATCGTCGGTTTTGCTTACGGCACCGAGGCCTTCATCGCCTGGTACAGCGCCAACCAGTATGAGCGCTTCGTTTTTGCCAACCGCGCCTTCGGACCCTACGCCTGGGCCTACTGGATCATGGTCGCCTGCAACGTGATCTCGCCGCAGTTCTTCTGGTTCAAGAAGGTCCGCACGTCGATCCCGGCCATGTTCATCCTGGCCATCTTCATCAACATCGGCATGTGGTTCGAGCGCTTCGTCATCATCGCCACCTCGCTGCACCGCGACTTCCTGCCCGCCTCCTGGGGCTACTTCCGGCCCACCTGGGTGGACATCGGCACCTTCATGGGCACCATCGGGCTCTTCCTCACGCTGTTCCTGCTCTTCCTCCGCTTCCTGCCCGCCATCGCCATCAGCGAGGTGAAGGGCGTGCTGCACCACCAGATCAATACCGAGAAGGGAGCTGCGCACTAATGGCCGCCAATCTCCTGGCCCGCCTGAACCTGCCCGGTTTCGAGGCCAATACCGCCGACCACTACGGCGTCGTCGCCGACTTCGACACGCCGGAAGAATTGCTCCGCGCCGTCCGCACGGCCCGCATCGCCGGGTACACGAAGCTGGAGGCCTACACGCCGTTCCCCATCCACGGCATCGACGAGGCTCTCGGCGAGCCGCGTTCGCCGCTGGGCCGGATCGTCATCGTCTGCGGCCTCACCGGCCTGGTCTCGGCCGTGCTCCTGCAGTGGTGGACCGGCGCGGTGGACTATCCGCTCTCCATCGCCGGCAAGCCCCTGTTCGCCATCGAGCCTTCGGTGCCCATCATGTTCGAGCTCAGCGTGCTGCTGGCTGCCTTCGGCGCCGTGCTCGGCATGTTCCACCTGAACCGGCTGCCCACCTACTACCACGCGTTCTTCAACTACTCGCGCGCCGCCGGCGCCTCCAACGACCGTTTCCTGCTGGCCATCGAGGCCGGCGACCCGAAGTTCGACGCCGCCGAAGTGAAGACGCTCCTGGAATCCTGCGGCAGCCGCCACGCAGAACTGGTGGAGGCCTGAGTCCCATGCAGACCCGGCGCACCGCCCAACTCCTCCTCATCGCCGCCGCCGGCCTCATCCTCGGCGCCTGCTCCAACTTCCCGTCGCGCCAGACGCCCATCTGGGTGTGGGACGACATGAAGAAGCAGGACAAGTACAAGGCCCAGATGTCCTCGGCATTCTTCGCCGACGGACGCGCCAGCCGCCGCCCCGTCGAGGGCGCCCTGGCGCAGGAACATTACCGCGCCGACGAAGCCTACTTCACCGGCGTGGCCGACGGCGGCCTCTACGTCGCGCGCAACCCCGAGCCGCTGACCCGGGAAGTGCTGCTGCGCGGCCAGAACAAGTTCAACGTCTACTGCTCGCCGTGCCACGACCGCACCGGCTCCGGCCGCGGCATCGTGCCGGCCAAGGCCACCTGGATCCCCGGCAACATGCACGACGAGCGCGTCGTCAACTTTGTCGACGGCGAGATCTTCCACGTCATCACCATGGGCCGGCGCTCCATGCCGGGCTATCGCTTCCAGATCCAGGAGAAGGACCGCTGGGCGATTGTCGCCTACGTGCGCGCACTGCAGCGCGCCGGCCGCGGCTCCATGGCCGACGTCCCGGCCGGGCTTCAGGCCAAAGTGAGGTAACGCGAATGGCGCACCACGATCATCCACACGCCGCTGACAACTACCTGCTCTCCGACTCAGCCTGGACGAAGGTCCGCAATTCGCTGGTCTTCATCGCCCTGGTGAGTTGGATCGCCGTCGCCGCGGGCTTTGCGCTTGACCGGCAGCAGGCCCACTTCTCCTACCTGGTGGCCTTCCTGTACTTCGTCTCGGTGACGCTCGGCGCGATGTTCTACGTGATGGTGCAGCACCTCACCGGCTCGGCCTGGAGCGTCACGGTCCGCCGCCTGATGGAGAACATCATGCGCGCCATCCCGCTGGGGCTGCTGCTGATTGTTCCCGTCTTCCTCGGCACCCACTACATGTATGAGTGGGGCCATGCAGGCGCCGCCCACGATCCCATCCTTTCCAAAAAGCTGAACTTCCTCAACGACCAGTGGTTCGTCATCCGCGGCCTGATCGTGCTGTCGCTGTGGAGCCTCTTCTCCTGGCGCCTGTATTCCATCTCGCGCCGGCAGGACGGCTCCGGCTCGCTGAGCTACACCAAGGCGGCCGAGAAGTGGTCCGCACCCGGCGTGCTGGTCCTGTTCCTCAGCGGATCGCTGGCGTCGTTCGACTGGATCATGTCGCTCGACCCGCACTGGTGGTCCACCATGTTCGGCGTCTACTTCATCGCCGGCGGCGCGCTGGCGTTCATGGCGATTCTCATCGCCATCTGCTTGGGGCTGCGCAGCGCGGGTTACCTCACCAACTCGATCCGGGAAGAGCACTACCACGACCTCGGCAAGTGGCTCTTCGCTTTGACCGTCTTCTGGGCCTACATCTCCTTCTCGCAGTACATGCTCATCTGGTACGGCAACCTGCCGGAAGAAAACGTCTGGTTCCAGCGGCGCCTGGTGGGCTCGTGGGCCCACTTCCGGCCGCTGCTCATCGTCTGCCACTTCATCATCCCGTTCTTTGCGCTCATGCCGCGGGCCAGCAAGCGCAATCTGAAGCTGCTGGGCTTCTTCGCCGGCTGGATGATCGTCATGCACTACTGCGACCTCTTCTGGCAGGTCATGCCGGTGCTGCACGCCAAGGGCTTCGTCCTGAGCTGGATGGACCCGGCCGCGTGGCTGGCCGTCGGCTCCACCTATGCCCTGGTCTTCTGGGCCGGCTTCCGCCGCAAACCGCTGGTGCCCGTGGGCGACCCGCGGCTCAAGCAGTGCCTGGCATTCCACAATGCATAGGGAATAAGGAATACGAAGATGTCTGAGCACAAACAGAATCCCGATCCCAAGATGCCCGACACGGCAGTGATGACCGAGGGCGTCGACTACGACCGCCGTGAAGCCCGTGCCGGCGTCGTGGCCGGTGTCTCCGCCGCCACCGTCGTGATGCTGGTGGCCATGATCGTCGGCGTCTACTGGCTCTACACGGTCGCCTATGAACAGGTGGAGCATGACCAGTACTCCGGCGTCGCCAGCAAGGAGCTGCTGGCCATCCAGGCGCGCGAGGACGAGCAGCTCCACAAGTACGCCTACATCGACAAGGAGAAGGGCCTCATCCGCCTGCCCATTGACCGCGCGATGGAGATCGTCGCCGCCGAATTCAAGGCCGGAGTGGTCTCCTACAACACCAAGTCGTACCCGGTGAAGGTGGAGCTGCCCGGCGGGGCCGCCACCCCGGCGCAGCCTCCAGCCCCGGCGCAGCCGCCTGCCCCGGCACAGCCTCCCGCCCCGGCGCAGCCGCCTGCCCCGGCGCAGCCGCCCGCCGCGGCGCAGCCGCCTGCCGCGGCGCAGCC
>JACRBC010000139.1 GCA_016213245.1 Candidatus Solibacter usitatus
CGAGGCTTGGTGTGAGGCTTGGGGCCGCTGGAATTGAGCTTTCCGGGTGGGCCGGAGCGTGGTGCGCGGTGGTTGGCGGGGTGATTCTGGCGGCGGGGAGGGGGCCAGTCAAAGTTTTGGCATCCGCCCTGGACGGGGCGGATGCCCGGCGCCTCCGGCGGCGCTGAGGCGCCTGTCAACGGCCCCGGGGCCACTGCAGTGCAGATTAGCCCTGTCTCGGTCTGCGCCAACCATGGCGTTCGTCCAGAGGCACAGTAAGAGGCGCTTCATTGCGTTGGTTCGAGAGAAGGTCCTGCGTTCTAAACAAGATCCAGAGAGTGGATGGGAGGAATTGGATCCATAGCACTGCGGAGTATATATACTCCGCAGTGCTATGGTATATCTGTGCGCTAACCTTGTCCCTTCAAGCACTTGGGGTTGGAACCGTCGGTTTTATTGATGGGTCCGATATGGTATATATACCTTATCGGAACAAGTCAGCAGAGGACCCAACATGGCACGCGGAAGACCGTCTCGCATCGACATCGCAAAACCCGACATCCTGAAGCTCTTCGAGCGTTCAGCGCAGAAGATCTACTGGCCGGCCGAACTGGCTAGCATTCTAGCGCGGTATCGCAGCGACTGGCGCCTCACACAAGCAACGAACGCCCGGAGCTTCATTGCATACCTAATGGCCAAGTCGCGCTTGAAGGAGATTCGGCTCGCGGCGGAGAACTACCCTGGAGCCAAGGAGATCGTGCGTTACGTCTGGGGCGAGGCCTCTCCCTATGCGCTTGCACTCTCGCTCAAGCGCAACGCCTACCTCTGCCACGGCACGGCAGTCTTCCTCCACTCGCTCACCGAGCAGCTCCCGAAGACCATCTACGTGAACTCAGAGCAGAGCGAGAAGCCGCGGGGAGGCAATCTCACGCAGGAGGGCATCAAGCGCGCCTTTGCAGCAGAGCAGCGGCAATCGAATTTCTCTATTCAGTACGAGGGCTCGAAGTTCGTGCTCATCAACGGCAAGCACACGCAGCGCCTCGAAGTTGGCCCGATGGTCGTGGATGGAGAGAGCCTTGAGGTGACGAAACTGGAGCGCACGTTGATCGACATTGCGGTGCGCCCGGCCTACGGCGGGGGAGTCTACCAGGTGCTTGAAGCTTACCGTAACGCCAAAGACCGGCTCTCTGCCGGCACCCTGATTGCGACGCTCAAGAAACTCGACTACGTCTACCCCTACCATCAAGCCGTCGGCTTCTACATGCAGCGTGCCGGCTATGACGAGAAGCGGTACGGGCGCCTGAAAAAGCTCGGGCTGGAGTTCGATTTCTACCTCGCCCACGATATGCGCCAGACGGCGTACGATGCGGACTGGCGGCTATTCTACCCAAAGGGGTTTTAGAGCTGCGATCTGTTCCACCACGAAATCGAAATAGAAATCAAAGTCGTTCAGAGTTTCGGCAACTGCCACTACCACCGCCGGCCAGTCTGGCCTGTGGATCTCGCGCTGCTCCCTCACCTTGCCGAGCAAAGCCAGCGGAACCTTCTTTGCCGCAAAGATGTGGCGGGCAAGATCGATATTCTCCGCAGTGGCAAGATTGAGCCGCGCTGCCGTCACAACGCGCCAAATATCGTAATAGTCCCGCGCCCTGGGGCTGGGTTGGCTGCGCAGCGCGTACTCCGGCATCTGCTGGCAGATCGCTCGTAGTTTCTCGATGACGATCATCTCGGGGCTGTAGACGTAGATGGTGTAGGAATCAAGCTCCAACTCGACCTTCCCCCTGCAATACTCGAACTTGCTCATGTCCACCGAGAACTTGCGCTGCTGCTCGGGGCCCACCACCAGGGCATTACGGCGGATCGCCTCAAGGCTCTCGCCAAACGCCTTATGCTTGGCCTCCTCGATGAGCTTGAACTTGAGTTCGTAGCCGCCCCACCAGGGCTGTTGGTCGGGGCCGGGGACTTGGGGCTTCGGCTCGAAACTCTCGTCGAAGACCACGATACCGGCCGAGGCGAATCGCTCCTTCAAGGCACGGAAGATGCGCCGCCGGGTGTCGTCCAGGTCGGCGAAGTCCTGCTCAATGGAGAAGTCGAGGTCGAGAGAGGTTCGAGCGCTCAGTCCATAGACGAGGCTGAGCGCGTTTCCGCCTTTCAGTACGATCTGCTCAAAGAGTTGGTCATCGGAGAACAACGCAACAATCGTGAGCCTTCGGACTCCAGCAAAATCCATGACACCTCGGGCCGGGCAGCGGCAAGTGTCGAGCGTACCAGAGCGAAACGCCCAACCGGTATACACCTTTGAAGCACTCAGGGAGACCCAGGGGAGTCCTGTCCCCCGAAGCACCTGTTTGCAGTGTTGCGAGGAAGGGCGCGAACGTACGCTCGCGCCTGAGCGGCGCTGAGGCGCCCGTCGATGGCCCCGGGGGCCCCTCCGTCTTATTCCGAATGGGACTTGGGAGGCGGTATGCTACCCTCAAGTTGTAATCGAGCGCCGGCTGAAGCGGGCGCGTCTCCACGCGCGCCTCCAGCTCCTTCGTCCTCGAAATCTTGAGGGTTTACCGCCGACATGAATATCCGTTCGCTTTTCAGCCTGTTTTCATCCGACCTCGCCATCGACCTCGGCACGGCCAACACCCTGGTCTTCGCCCGCGGCAAGGGCATTGTGGTCAATGAACCTTCCATCGTCGCCATCAACAAGACGAACGGTGAAGTGGAAGCCGTGGGCAAGGAGGCCAAGGAGATGCTGGGCCGAACGCCCGGCAATATCGTCGCCATCCGGCCGATGAAGGACGGCGTCATCGCCGACTTCAAGGTGACCGAGCGCATGCTGAACTACTTCATTCAGAAGGCGCACGGCCGCAAGATGCTGGTCCACCCCCGTATCGTGATCGGCGTGCCCAGCGAGATCACCCAGGTGGAAAAGCGCGCCGTGATCGATTCCGCCTACCGCGCGAAGGCCAGCGAAGTGCACCTGGTCGAGCAGGCGATGGTAGCAGCCATCGGCGCCGGCCTGCCCATCACGGAGCCCTCCGGCAACATGGTGGTGGACATCGGCGGCGGCACCACCGACGTGGCGGTCATCTCGCTTTCCGGCATCGTCTACTCGCGCTCGGTGCGGGTGGCCGGCAACGAGATGGACGACGCCATCATGCAGTACCTCAAGAAGAAGTACAACCTGCTGATCGGCGAGCGCACGGCCGAACAGATCAAGATTCAGGTGGGCAGCGCCTTCGCTCTGGACAAGCCGATCACCATGGAAATCAAGGGCCGCAACCTGGTGGAGGGCATCCCGAAGACTCTGCTGATCAACGACGAGGAGATTCGCGAGGCCCTCTCCGAATGCGTCGCCACGATCATGAACGCCATCCGCGTCGCCCTGGAGCGCACGCCGCCGGAGCTCAGCGCCGACATCAGCGACCGCGGCATCGTGCTGACAGGCGGCGGCGCGCTGCTGAAGAATCTCGACAAGCGCATCCGCGAGGAGACCGGTCTGCCGGTTTCCATCGCCGAGGATCCGCTGGCCAGCGTGGTGCTCGGCACGGGCCGCATGCTGACCGACTTCAAGCTGCTTCGCCGCATCGCCATCGAATAGACGCCGGAGCCCGGAGGCTCCTCCCGGCGGGCTACCCGAACCGCCGGATTCCTCAACATGGAATCATTCCTCAGCCGGTACCGGAACTTGAGCGTGCTGCTGCTGCTGATTGTCGCGCAGCTCCTGCTGCTCGCCTACCAGGTGAAGGCGCGCGAGGACGTCCGCCTCATCCGGGTTTGGGCGGTGACGGCGGTGACTCCCCTGGCGCGCGGCATCGAGTGGATCCGCAGCGGCACCGGCGGCTTCTTCTCCGGCTACATCCTGCTCCGTGATGTCCAGGTGGAAAACCAGCGGCTGCGCCAGGAGGCGGGTCAACTGCGGCTCAGGAACCAGTTTCTCTCGGCCGAGCTCGCCACCGCCGACAGGGCCAAGGCGCTGTTGGAATTCCGCAGTTCGTCGCCCTCCAAGACCCTGCCGGCGCGCGTCATCGGCACCGGCACCGGCGCCAACGCGCGCGTTGTCTACGTCGATCGCGGCTCCACCGACGGCGTCATGAAGGGCATGGCCGCCATCACCCCGGAGGGCATCGTCGGCAAAGTGGTCGCCGCCTACCCGACCGCCTCGCTTGTCCAGTTGATCACCGAGCAGGGGTCGGTCGCCGGCGTCATCTCCCAGAAGAGCCGCGTGCGCGGCATCCTGAAGGGCCAGGGCAGCGCCAACTGCGTGGTTGAGTACATTCAGAACGAGGACAAGCTGGAGGCAGGCGAGTGGTTCTTCACCTCCGGCGCGGACCGCATTTTCCCGCGCGGCCTCCCGGTCGGCCAGGTGAAGATGGTGGGGGAAGGCAGGGGGGGCAAGGAAGTCATCGTCGCTCCCAGCGCGCTCCAGGCCGGCCTGGAGGAGATGCTGATCGTGCTGGACGGCGTCCACGGGCTCATTCCGGACCCGCAGACGCCCGCCTCCGCCGACGTCAGCATACTTCCTCCGCCACCGGACGGCTCCTCCACTCAGCCCGCCTCCAGCGCCGGTGAGCCTTCCGGGGCCGGCCTGACGGACGCCGACAGGCTGCGCGAGAAATACAAGCGCATCGGCGAGAGCCAGGGCATCGAGTTCGGCGCCAGCCCCGGGCGGGTGGCCGATTTCAACCGCACGCCTCCGCCCGAAGCTTCTCCAGCCAAGCCCGAGGCGGCCAAGCCCATCGCCGCCAAGCCTGGAGCCGCCAAGCCCAACGCCGCCAAGCCCGTTCCGCCGGTGAAACAATGAGCGACTTCAGCGAGAACCTCATCCCCGGCCTCACCAGCAAGACGAAGATCTCGCGCTTCCGGCCCGCCTCCTACGTCCTCATCCCGCTTTCCGCCATCCTCTTTCAGGTCTACGTCCCGCGTTTCGTCGAATACCTGTCCTACCTCGAACTCCCCCTGATGGTCACCGTCTACTTCGCCATCATGCGCCGCCAGCCCGTCGCCGGCGCCATCATCGGCGCCGCCATCGGACTGCTCCAGGACTCGCTCTCCGGCCATCCGCTCGGCATGTTCGGCATCGTGATGACTCTCGCCGGCTATTTCGCCGCCTCCATCAGCCAGCGGTTCGACGTGGAAAACAGCGCGCTGCGCTTCATCCTGAGCTTCTTCTTCTTTCTCTTCCACCAGGTCTTTTTCTGGGTCCTGGCGCGCGGCCTGCTCGGCCAGAACCTCGACCTCCTCATCCCACAGAAGATCATCTTCGCCTTCCTCAACTCCGTGGTCGCGGTGCCGCTGTTCCTGATTCTCGATAAACTGAAAATAGAGGACAGATAGGCGGACGCGTGAGATACATCCCGGCCGAAAGGCAGCCCGACGCATCCATCAGCCGGCCACTGCTGCGCGACGACACCAAGTTCGCCGCCGGCAAGATCGCCGCTTTTCAATACGTGGCTGTCGGCGTCTTCGTCTTTCTCGCCCTCGGCTACTGGGACCTGCAGGTGCGGAACGAGGAGTTCTACTACGGCAAGGCGCTCCAGAACCAGATCAAGAGCCTGCCCATCCCCGCGCCCCGCGGCAAGATCGTCGACCGCGACGGGCGCGTCATCGTCGACAACCACTCCTCCTACCGGCTGATCCTCTCGCGCGACAATCTGCGCGAGGAGCATCTGCGCCCCATCGCCCTCGGCCTCAACCTCGAACCCTCGGACCTCGAGGCCAAGGTGCGCCGCGTTCGCCGCCAGCCCACCTATCTCACCATCCCCCTCAAGGAGGAGCTCACCGCCGACGAGCTCACCTTCGTCGAGGCCCACAAGGGCGGAGACAACTTCCCCGAGATGGAGCTGATCAAGAGCCAGTACCGCATCTATCCCCGCAACGGCGTTGCCGCCCACCTGCTCGGATACGTCGGCGAAATCAACGAGCCGGAGCTCAACTCGCCCGAGTGGGCCAGCCACAATCCCGGCGACGTCATCGGCAAGATGGGTATCGAGCGCCACTACAACGAACACCTCACCGGCATCGACGGCCAGCGCCAGGTTCGCATCGACTCCAGCATGAACACCCGCGACGTGCTCGGCATCAAGGATGCCCAGCCCGGCAAGGACCTCAAACTCACCATCGACCTCGACCTCCAGGTGGTCGGCGAGCTCGCCATGCAAGGCCGGCGTGGCGCCGTCGTCGCCATCGACCCGCGCAACGGCGAGGTGCTCGCCCTGGTCTCCACTCCCGCCTACGACCCCAACCACTTTGTCGGCCGCATCGACACGCGCGAGTGGAGCGCCCTGCGCGACGATCCCCACAAACCCCTCTTCAACCGCGCCCTCCAGGCGCAGCTCTCCCCCGGCTCCACCTTCAAGCCCATCATGGCGCTGGCCGCCCTGGAGTCCGGCGCCATCGACGAGAACTTCACCGTGCATTGCCCGGGCGGCGCCAACTGGTACGGCCGCTGGTTCAGTTGCCACAACAAGAAAGGCCACGGGGCCGTCAGCCTGAAGACCGCCATCGCCCAAAGCTGCGACGTCTACTTCTATGCTGTCGGCAACAAGCTCGGCATCGACAAGATCGCCGAGTACGGCGAAATGGCGGGGCTGGGCCGGAAGACCGGCATCGATCTGCCCGGCGAAAAGGAGGGGATCCTCCCCTCTTCGAAATGGAAGATCCGCACGCAGCGTGAGAAATGGTACGCCGGCGAGACCATCTCCGTCTCTGTCGGGCAGGGCGCCCTCACCGTCACCCCGCTTCAGCTCGCCCATGCCATCGGCGGTCTGGCTGCCGGCGGCGTGTGGATGCGGCCCCATCTCGTCAAGGATGAGAAGGCCGCCGAACCTGTCCGCAAGGCGAACCTGGACATTGAAAACGTCAACAAGATCGTCTACGGCATGTACGCCGTCGTCAATGAAGGGGGGACCGGCGGCGCCGCCCGCATCCCCGGCGTCGAATTGTGCGGCAAAACCGGCACGGCCCAGTTGGCCTCCAACGACCTACTCAAGAGCAAGAACATGGGCGAGGCGTTCAAGGACAACGCGTGGTTCGTCGGCTTCGCGCCCCGCCAGTCACCCGAGATCGTGGTCGCCGCCCTCTTCGAAAACGGCGAACACGGTCCCCTTGCCGCCCCCATCGTCCGCGACATCATCAAGGCCTACTTCGACAAGAAGGCCCGCCTCAACAAACTCCAGCAGCCCGCGCCGAGCCTCGCCCGGAACCTCGGCCTGGGCGGAACGGATCGCTAGATGGCCCGCTACCGTTCCATCCGCGGCCTCGACTGGCCCCTGCTGGTCATCGCCCTCATTCTCTGCGCCCTCGGCATCCTCCAAATCTACAGCGCCACGCTCGATACGGTCTGGCGCGCCGCCTGGTGGAAGCAGTCCATCTACCTCTGTGTTGGCCTCTTGGCCATGTGGATTATGACCCAGGTGGACTATCACACCCTGCTCGGCCAGGTGCCCATCCTCTACGGCGCCAGCCTCGTCCTGCTCGTCCTCACCCCTTTGATCGGACGGCTCGTCTGGGGCTCCAAGCGTTGGATCCCGCTCGGCTACGGTTTCAAGTTCCAACCTTCGGAGTTTGTCAAACTAGTGATAGTATTACTGGTAGCCCGGTATCTAACGGAGCTCAAGAGCGACCGGTTGGAGATTCGGGACCTGTTGAAGCTCGGGGCGCTGGTCGGAGTGCCATTCGCCCTTGTTTACGCTCAGCCGGATTTGGGCACCTCGTTGACATACCTGCCCATCCTGCTGATTGGATTGTTCTTAGGAGGCATGCGCTGGCAGCACGCGGTTGCGGTTTTGGCCCTGGTTGCCGTGCTCATGCCCGTCGGCTGGTTCTTCCTGAAGGACTACCAGAAGGCCCGCCTGGAAACCTTCGTCAATCCGATGAAGGATCCGACGGGCAAAGGGTACCAGGTGATCCAGTCCAAGATCGCCGTCGGCGCCGGAGGAGTCTGGGGCAGGGGAGTCACGCACGGCTCCCAGACGCAGCTCAGGTTCCTGCCGGTGGCACACACGGACTTTTTGGTTTCGGCCTTTGCCGAGGAACACGGGTTCGTCGGCATCCTGGTCGTGCTGGGGTTGTATTTTCTGCTCCTGATGCAGATCGTGCAGAATGCCCAAACAGCTCCGGATCGCGCCGGGATGCTTATTTGCATGGGAGTCTGCTCGCTGCTGCTGTTCCATCTGCTGATCAACGCTGGAATGGCCGTAGGGCGGATGCCGGTGACCGGCATCCCGCTGCCCCTGATGAGTTACGGGGGGTCGAGCATGTTGTCGGTATTCATGATGCTGGGGCTGGTCCACAACGTCCGGCTCCGGCGGTTTGTTTCGTGACGCTGTTTGTGAGTTGAGTGGGCCGGAAGGGGTGTCCCGCCGGCGCCAGGTGTCAATTCTAAGGTTTCTTCAGGGGTGGCCGGATTTGCCGGCCGCCACCGTCAGGGCGTGACCCGGTAACCGAGATCGGTCAGGGACGCCGCCCCGGCGGTTCGCTGGTCAACGGTTTCTGGAATTGAGAAGGTCCGCCGGCCCCGCGTTAGCGCCCGGCTGGCGCCGCACCTGAGCCGCAGGGCGTGAGATCTCCCTCACCCGCTCGCTCCAACTCCGTGGCGTTCACGAGGAGCGGAGGCTCGCATTGATGTCATCGAAAGAGCTGGTAATCAGCCAGGGCCGCCACGAAACCAAAGTGGGGATCCTTGAAGACGGCCAGTTGGTTGAAGTCTTCTTCCAACGCGCCAACGAATACTCTCTGGCCGGCAGCATCCACAAGGGCCGCGTGACCCGCGTCCTGCCCGGGATGCAGTCCGCCTTCGTCGACCTGGGACTGGAGCGGGATTGCTTCCTCTATGTCTCGGATTTCTTCGAGGAACATGCCGACGAAATAGACCGTGTCGGCGACGACCGCCGCGGCGGACGCGACCGCGACCGCGATCCTGGCCGTGATCGGGACCGTGACCGCGGCCGGGGCAGAGGCCGGGACCGCTCCCGCGAACCGGAAGGCGCCTCGCCCGTCATCGCAACGCCCGTCGAAGGCGCCGATTCGCCCGCCGCCGCGCCGGCCGAAGGCCCGGACGCGTCCCCAGCCGCCGCCGCGGCCGATCGCGACGATCAGCGCGGCCGCCGTTCCCGCCGCCGCCGCCGTGGCGGACGCGGCTTCCCGGAGTCGAAATACGCATCGGCATCCGATTCCGATCAGCGCTCCGGCGACGAATCCGCGCCGCTGGACTCGGAACCGGCCGGCGGGACCGTCGAAACCGCGGCCGAACCCCGGCAAAGCGACGACGCCGAGGTCATCCTGCTGCCCGGTGAATCCCTGAGGAAATACCGGCAGCCGGCGCCCGCGTTGTCTTCCGATGAGCCGGCCCCGGCCCCCGAGCCGACCCCGGACGAACTCCAGGCCGCCGCCGAAGAGGCCGCCGCAGAGGCCGCCGAATCCATCCTGGATCGCGTCGAGGAATTGGAACACCGCGGGGCCGCGCCCATCGATTCCGACGAAGAGCCCGAAGAAGACCCCGATGAAGAGTCCGATGACGACTCCGGCGAAGAGTCCGGCGAAGAGCCGGGTGACGAGCCCGACGCCGAGCCCGGCCCCGACAGCGAGGCCCCGGACATGGAACCCGCTCCCGCCGAACTCCCGGGCGACGGCGAGGAAGCCTCCGGGGCGCCCCAAAGCCTGACCGCCACGGTGCGCGCCGAAGGCGGCCGCTCGCCCCACCGCATCTCGCGCCGCATGCGCCGCCGCGGTCGCGGCGGTCGCGGGCAGGACGCTCCGGCCGAGGGCGGGAGCGCCCTCGATGCCGCCGGGGAGGGCCTCGACGCCCCTGCCACGCCCGAACTCCGCCAGCCCTCCTTCGACCGTCCGGAGCGGCCCCAACGTTCCGATCGCCCTGAGCCGCCCGAACGCGGCGACCGCCGCGAACGGGAGCGCGAGCGCTCCCCCCTGCCCTCCATCGCCGACCTCCTGCGCGAAGGCCAGGAGATCATCGTCCAGATCGCCAAGGAACCGCTTGGCCAGAAGGGGGCGCGCATCACCTCCCACATCGCGCTGCCCGGCCGCTATGTGGTCTACATGCCCACGGTCGAGCACCTGGGCGTCTCCCGCCGCATCTCCACCGACGAGGAGCGCCAGCGCCTCAAGCGCATTCTCCAGAAGCACCGCGAGGGCGTTGCCGGCGGCTACATCATGCGCACCGCCGGTGAAGGCCGCACCGAGGAAGAGATCCAGGCCGACATGCAGTTCCTCGCCAGCCTGTGGCTCGACATCAAAGCCAAGGCCGAGAAACGCCGCGCGCCCGCCCTGCTCCACCACGACGTGGAAGTGGTCCAGCGCCTCATCCGGGACCAGCTCACCGACGGCTTCAAGGCCGTTTGGGTCGACAACGAGGAACTCTACGAACAGGTCCTCCATTCCGTCGAGCGCGTCGCTCCCGCCCTGCTCAGCCGCGTCAAGCTCTACACCCGCCCTGAGTCCATCTTCGACGCCTTCGGCATCACCCAGGAGCTGGAGAAGGCCCTCCGGCCCAAGGTCTGGCTCAAGTCCGGCGGCTACATCGTCATCAACCAGACCGAGGCGCTGGTGGCCATCGACGTCAACACCGGCAAGTACGTCGGCAAGTCCAACCGCCTGGAAGACACCATCGTCAAGACCAACCTTGAGGCCGTCAAGGAGATCGTCCGCCAGATGCGCCTGCGCGACCTCGGCGGCATCATCGTCGTCGACTTCATCGACATGGACGAGCGCAAGAACCGCCAGAAGGTGATGCAATCGCTGGAAGAGACGATGCGCGCCGACAAGGCGCCTTACAAGATTCTCCAGTTCAACGACTTCGGCCTCGTCGCCATCACACGCAAGCGCGTCAAGCAGTCGCTGGAGCGCGCCCTCTGCTCGCCCTGCCCGGAGTGCGAAGGCGCCGGCTACCTGAAGAGCGTCACTACCGTTATCGGCGAAATCCTCGCCCAGGCCCAGAAGTACGCCAAGGTCGTCGACACCAAGGACGTCGTCCTGCGCGTCAATCCGGAGGTCGCCAAGATGCTCAACTCCATCGACAACGAGTATCTGGAGGAACTGGAAGAGGTTCTCGGCCGGCCCGTGCTTGTCACGGCAGACCCGCTTCTCCACCAGGAGAAGTTCGACCTCGCCTGAACCGCCTCGCGTAGAATGTTGGGCGTGAACCGCCTGCTCTGCGTCGCGATCCTGCTGGCCGCCGGGGGCCTTGCCCTCAGCGGCCAGCGCGTTTTCCTCGCCAGCGAATTCCAGCGCCTCCGCCCCGACGGGGAAACCGCCGCCGCCGACCGCGTCGAGCGCCGCCGCGAGATCCTCTCCCCCGCCGTCGCCCGCAACGCCTGGGCCACCTTCCGTGTCGCCGTCGAAGCGCCGCCCAACTCCTCCTACCACCTCTACATCGCCCAGAACCCCGACGACTCCTGCAAGCCTGTCCTCTATCAGGAGGAGTACTCCAAACTTGGCGGCGAGTACCTTCCCGACGCCGTCAAGCGTCTCGATACCCCTCTCTCCGCCACCCTGCCGGAAGGCCAGAAGATCCAGACCTACCTTCTCGACATCTGGGTTCCGGATTCCACCCCCACCGGCCGCTTCCGGCTGGAGATCCAGCTCAACTCCAATGACCGCTGGGTCATCTATCCGCTCGAAATCCGCGTCCGCGAAGCGCTCGTCCCCGCCACCTCCGCTCCCGCCCAGGCCCTGCCTCCCCCCTCCTCCCGCATCGACTCGGCGGCCCTCGCCGCCCTGCGCGAGTACATCTGCGCCGCCAAGCCGGGTCAGGCCGCCGGCCCGCCTGCCAACGTCCGCGCCTTTGTCGACCGCAACGTCCGCCAGGACCTCGCCCTGGCCCGCGTCCGCGAAAGCGAGGAACCGCGCGACGGCATCGCCGGCATGCTCCTCAAGGCCGGCGGTTGGCCCTCCACCCAGGCCTTCTGTGAGGCCGGCTCCCCAGCCCCCGGCGGCGCCGAATGGTGGCTCCGCGCCCGCGACTATCTCTATCAGAAACTTCCGGTTCCGTAGCCCGGAATGCTACACTGGCTGTTGAACCCGCTCTGGTAGGCCGAGGGCTTCACTGCCCGTTTCAAACCGGCCTCCACACACCCGATAGGAGAGGTGGCCGAGTGGTTGAAGGCGCACGCTTGGAAAGCGTGTATACGGGAAACTGTATCGAGGGTTCGAATCCCTCCCTCTCCGCCAGCCACCCGTATCACATTTCATTTGCAATCACTTAGGACTTCGCCTACGCTGTTGGTGTCTATCGATCTGCAATTCTAGACACCAAAGGGGTCGGCCATGAAGCAGCGGAAGAGCGTTCGGATTCTCAAGAAGATCAGGGCGGAAAAGGGCGTCTGGCGGTTCGTCAGCTTGAAGCGATCCGGGGGCCGGTACCTCTGGGATTCGAGGCCCGGGCAGTATTATCTGGAGTGGTGGGAGGGCCCGAAGCGGCGGCGTGAGGTTGCCGGCGCCTCGCCGAGTGAGGCTCTGGAAGCTCAGCGCAGGAAGGGTCACGAGCTGCTTGGTCAGCTGCTGGAGGGAAAGGGTCCGGCCAAGGCTGAAGCTGCAGAGATTTGTGAGGGGACCCGCATCACTGAGGCGGCCGAAGCCTTCCTGACGCATGTGGGCGTGCACTCGCCTGACAAGCCGAGGACGCTGGCGCGGTATCGCGCTGTCCTCGATCATTTCCAACGCTTGCTGGGCAAGAGGCTGTTGGTCGAAGTGGTCAGCCGGGGCGACATGGACGAGTACAAGGCCGCGCGCAGCCTGGAGAAGCCCAATGGGCGTTCCGGCGAGCGGATCAAGCCCTGCACCGTGAACTTCGAAGTGAGCGTCCTGAGGACGTTCTTCAACTTCCTGATCCACGAACGGCAGGTGAAGATGGAGAATCCCTGCGCGCGATTCAAACCTCTGCGGGACGCTTCGGGAAAGGCCCACGGGCGCACGCCGACGTACTCGCAGCCAGAAGTCGACCTGCTCCTGAACGCCTGCGAAGGGCAGGACCGCGTGGCCTTCGCCACGTTGCTGCTGACCGGATTGCGCGAACAGGAGCTCTGCTACCTGACGTGGGACGATGCGAGCCTGCAGAAAGGTGGGGAGATGGTCGTAGTGCGAAGAAAGCCGGGCTTCTCACCCAAGGACTACGAAGAGCGCGAGATCCCGATTTCGACCGAGCTCGCTGACATGCTGCGGACGCTGTCCAAGAAGTCTCAATGGGTGTTCCCAAGCACCAGCGGCGAGTTGGAAACGCACCTGCTGCGGCGGCTGAAGCGTGCGGCCGAGCGGGCGGGAGTCGCTGACGCGACGCTGCACAAGTTCCGGCACACCTATGCGACGCGGTTGCTTGAGAACGGTGCGGACATCGTCACGGTGCAGCGCCTGCTGGGCCACAGCGACCTCGACACGACGAAACGGTATCTGAATCCGGACGTCGGCCTGAAGCGCACGGCCGTGAACCGGCTGCACCTGCCAAGCCTCGTGGACAAGCAGAAGACGGAGGGCGAAGCGGCGTAGGCGGGACAAAGGCTCATCGCTTCCAGGCGGCGTTTGAAACAATCCTCCTGCCCGGAGGCGCTTTCTTCATCCCCGCGGGCTGGAATGACTTCGATTCCAACCATGCCTCGATCTCAGCCGGACGAAAGCGGAGGCCGGACTGGATGCGCACATAGGGCATGTGGCCTTCCTTGACGAGCCGGTAGATCGTCTTGTCCGAGATGCCGAGTGCGGCGGCGATCTCTTTGGCTGTCCGGAGGCCGCCGGCCCCTTGAGCCTCCTTGGATTCCCTCGGCGCGGCTGCTGACTCCGCAGGGGCCAACGCCTGCATCGCACTTCGGAGCAACTCCCGCAGCTTGAGGACCTGGAGCTTCGGGTGCGAGTTACCCGGCGTGGGGAGCCGGCTGAAGCTTTCGAGGGGCGGCAGCAGAGCAGGCGCCTGTCGCGCCGCCTCGGCCAGTTCGGCGCCGACCGCGCGGTGGACCTCCCACCACTGAGTCATGATGCCGTCGGCTTCGCACCGCAGGTGCTCGATCTGGGCCTGAATCTCGGACTGGGTTTGGCGGAGCAACTGCTGGTCTGCCGGTATC
>JACRBC010000138.1 GCA_016213245.1 Candidatus Solibacter usitatus
CCCGCGGCTGCCGAACCAGCGGATGACGCCGCCGATTTCGCGATTGGGATCCTGGAGCATTTCAGTCACGGTGCCCTGGCAGAAGTTCAATCCGTGGTAGGGGCTCTCCCTGATCGAGACGAATCGCTTCAGGCCGTCCACCGAACCGAGCACAGTTTCGACGCCCCGGTAGCCCTTGCCCCTTGGCATTCCCGGGTCATGGGGGTGACAGGCGAGGCGCACTTTGAATTCGTTCGCGGTCGGAACCACACGCTCCAGGAACCAAGTGATGCGCTCCCAGTAGAGGTCTTCGCCCATCGGCGCCGCCGCGCTCAGAGGCTCCTGCTTCGCCTCGGCGTACTTGAACGTGCTGTACCGGGAGCCGCCGCGCCCGGGTGTGGGCGTGGTTCTGACCACGCCGAGGATGCTCATGTTGTACTTCACGGTGGGGATGCCCGCGCGGGCGCAGTTGCGGATCATCTCGCAGATCTCGCCGGCCGCCTTGTCGCGCTCGGGGGACTTGCCGAGAAGGAGGCTCGGGTACTCCGCCTTCTCGATCACGGAGGAACTGAGGGGCAGGGGCAGCATGGCCAGTTGAATGCCGGCGGACTCGACGGATTCGCGCAGCCTGGTCAACGCGTCCACGGTCCAGTGTTGATCCAGGCTGCGGGAAGGCAGCGTGCCGCAGATGTGCGTGACCCCCAACGCGGCCAGGATCTTGAGGTCCGCCGGCTGCATGGTGTGCTGGGTGCCGAGTTTCATTCGCATCGGAAGCCGGGTGCCGGCAGTCTGGATGCGTGGCGAGGCCGCCGCCACCGAAGTGAGGATTACCTGTCTGCGGTTCATAGATGTCTCAAATCATATAGCCTGACAGCATGGATCGCCGCTCTTTCCTCGCGTCGGCCGCCGCGCTTGCCGCGCCTCCGGCGCCGGCCGTCATGACGGTGCGCGGCCTCGCCGCTGTTTCCACTCTCGGCCTCATGCTGCCGCATGAGCACCTCTTCTCGATGTTCGGCGAGGAACCTGCGGAGCACGCCCAGTACGACTCGGACGCCCTGCTGGCGGCTGTCGTGCCGTATTTGAAGTCGGTCCAGAAGCTCGGCTGCGCCACCATCGTGGACGCCACGGCGGCCTACTTCGGCCGCGCGCCGCGAATCCTGCGGACGGTCTCTGAAATGACCGGTTTGCATCTCGTGACCAACACGGGGTACTACGGTGCAGCCAACGACCGGTACGTGCCGAAGTTCGCCTTCGATGAGTCCGCCGACCAGTTGGCTGCCCGCTGGATCAGGGAGGCCAGGGAGGGCATCGGCGCCAGCGGCATCCGCCCCGGCTTCATCAAACTCGGCGTGGATGCCGGGCCGCTCTCGGCGATCGATCGCAAGCTGATCGTTGCCGGCGCCCGCGCCCACAGGGCGACGGGGTTGGTCATCGCCGTGCATACAGGCGACAATGCGGCGGCCGTGGAACAGCAACTGGCCATCCTCAAGGCGGAGGGCGTCTCGACGGCGTCGTGGATCTGGGTTCATGCCAACCAGTGCAAGGACGACGCGGCGGTTCTGGCCGCGGCCTCGCAGGGGGCCTGGATCTCGCTGGATGGTCTGGACCCGACGACGCTCGAGCGCCACCTGGCGTTGTGCCTGTCGCTCAGGCAACAGGGCAAGCTGAGCCAGGTGCTTCTCTCGCACGACGGCAACTCGTTCAGGGCGGGGGGGAAGCGACCAATGCGGCCGTACACGGAGCTGTTCACGGGCCTGTTGCCACGGCTGCGGAGCGCCTCGTTTTCGCAGGACGAGATCCGGATGCTGACGGTGGAGAACCCCGGCCGAGCATTTGCGGTCCGCGGGTTGACTTTCGTTAACCAGGGGGTTCCTTGACTTTTGTAAAGCAACGGCTTAATCTTTGGCAAACGGCAGCTAGATAGCGCTCAGTGTGCGCCGAACTTCAGGGAAAGGCTCAACATGTCACTTGTGAGAATCGTAGTCATCCTCCTCGTTCTAGCGACGCTTGGCGTCGCTCAGGTCTCCACCTCTCGTCTGGAAGGAAGCGTTCAGGACGAGAGCGGCGCCGTCATTCCAGGCGCCAAGGTCGTTGCGGTCAACGACAGGACCCAGGCGCGCGCGGAGATGACCACCGGCCCCGAGGGGCTGTTCGTGTTTCCGTCGCTTCAGCCGGGAACTTACACGGTCACGGTGGAAGCGAAGGGCTTCCGCAAATCCGTCATCAACAGCGTGGAGTTGAATGTCTCTGTGGCGACCACGCAACGGGTGAAACTCGAAGTAGGCCAGGTCACAGAAAGCGTCGTGGTGGAGGCGGAGGCGGTGCGCGTGCAGACCTCCGACGCGCAACTTGGCCGGTCGGTCACGATTAGGGATATCGACACGCTGCCGCAGTTGGGCCGCAGCCCGATCATCCTGGCGGTGTTTCAGCCGGGTGTGGCGATCAATCCGAGTGACACCACCTTTGCCTACGTCAATGGCATGCGCCAGGGCAGCAACAACGCGACATTGGATGGCATCGATGTGAACGACGCGGTGGTGCCGCGGCTTGGGCTTTCGCTCACGGCCAACAACACGGACTCGGTGGGCGAGTTCCGGATGGTGACGAACGGCGCCAAGGCCGAGTACGGGCGCAACGCCGGCGGCCAGGTGGAGCTGATCACCCGCTCGGGGAGCAACGACTTCCACGGCAACCTGTTCGACTACCTGCGCAACACGGTGCTGAACGCAAACAACTTCTTCAACAACTCCTCCGGCGTCAAGCGGCCCAAGTACATCCAGAACCTCTTCGGCGGGTCGATCGGCGGCCGGGTCATCCGCAACAAGACGTTCTTCTTCTTCAACTACCAGGGCAGCCGCGTTTCACAGGAGATGGTCCGGAACCGCACCGTCCCGACCGCCGAGATGAAGCAGGGCCTGTTCCGCTGGCGCGCACCCGGCAGCAGTTCCATCTCCACCTACGACATCGGGCGAAACGATGTGCGTGGCAAGGGCCAGGATGCGGCGGTGGCCAAGATCTGGGGGCTGTACCCGAATCCGAACAACTTCGACGTCGGCGACGGGCTCAACTATGCGGGCTTCCGCTTCAACAATCCCGCCGGCAGCTGGAATAACCAGTACACCGGCAAGGCCGACCACAACCTGAAGGACGGGCACCGCCTGTTTTTCCGTTATAGCTGGTTCAAGACGTATTCCATCGATGCCCTCAATGGCGCCGACGCCACCTTCCCGGGTATGCCCCAGGGCTGGCAGGGCGGCATCCGCGCCGGCTTCTCGGCCGGTTCAGACTGGGTGATCACGCCAACGGTGGTGAATGAACTCCGCGTTGGCACGCAGAGCGCCAGCGTCGATTTTGCGCGACCCGGCCGCCTGCCAGGGCCCACCGTCATCACCAACTACTTCACTGACCCCTACAACTCCGCCTTCCCGCAGGGTCGCAACTCGCCCGTATGGGAGTTCACCGACAACCTCACCAAGATCAAGGGCAGCCACACCATCAAGATGGGGGCGAATCTGCGCTTCACCAAGCAGTGGGGCTACAACGAAGGCGGCATCTATCCGAACGTCACCACTGGCACCGGTTTCGGCAATGCCGTCCCTGCCACCATCGGCCCGAATGGGACAGCCGTCATCGCCTCAGCCACACGCCAGATCTTCGAGGGCCTATATAACGACTACCTCGGCCGAATGAACCAGGTCACCCAGACCTTTTACAGCGACCTCAACAAGTTCCAACCCGCCGGCGCGCCGCGTGTGAGGAACTTCACGATCAAGGAGCAAGGCTACTTCTTCCAGGACGACTGGAAGGTCCGCCGTAACCTGACCTTCAACCTCGGTCTCCGCTGGGAGTTCAGTGGCATCCCCAAGGAGCAGGACGGTCTCCAGGGAACCATCGACAAAATCGCGCAACTCAGCCCCGTCACTTGGCTGAACGACCTCAAGGTGACGCGTTCCGGCGCCTGGTACAACAACGACTGGAACAATTTCGCCCCCCGTTTCGGCTTTGCCTGGGACATCAAAGGGGACGGCAAGATGGCCGTCCGCGGCGGGTATGGTTTCTTCAACGACCGCCTGATCGGCGCCACAATCAGCACCATCGATGGGAACACGCCGGGCTTCTCGCAGAGCGTCCAGACCTTCCCCAACCAAACCGCGGGGTCGGATGTGCGCATCAGCGACGGCATTCCACTGCCTGCGCAGCCCGCGGCCCCGGTGCTCCAATTGCCGGTGACCCGCTCGACGAGCATCGTGGTGTTCAATCCGAACCTGCGGACTCCCTACGTCCACCAATTCAACCTCAACTTCCAGCGCGAGATCGCCCGGAACACAGTGGTTGAAGTGGGTTACGTCGGCAGCCGCGGCGTCAAGCTGTTCATGAACACCGACCTGAACCAGCAGCGCGTCTACGGCGACTTCCTGTCCGCCTTCAAGGAACTGCAGGCCTTTCAGACCAATCCCGCTTCCCCGATCTCGCCCGGCAATACGCTGGTGAAGATCTTCGGTACGCCGGCCACAGCCATTTCCACCCTCGGCTCCACGAACTTCACACAGGGAGCCGTCGGCACAGTGGCGGCCAATCTTGACCGCACCGCCACGAACTTCAACCGCTACGCCGCGGCGGGCGTTTCGGAGTACTATCTGCGCAACTATCCTCAGTACAACGCGGTGCTACAGGGCGGCAACCATGGCCGCTCTTACTACAACTCGATGCAGGTGAGCGTTCGCCGCAACATGGCGGCGCTGCAGGTGTTCGCCAACTACACCTTCAGCAAGAGCATTGACAACTCTTCGGTGGAAGGTAACGGCGCCGCGCAGCCCTTCGACTCCAACAATCTCATCCTCAGCCGTGGCCGCAGCGACTGGGACCGCCCCCACTCTTTCAATGCTTCGGTCATCTACGCTCTCCCCATCGGCAAGGGCAAGATGATCGGTGGCGAGATGCCCGGCTGGCTCGATACCGCCATCGGCGGATGGGAGCTCGGCGGGCTGATGATCTGGCAGAGCGGCTCGGTCTTTACGGTGACTTCCTCGCGCGCAACCACATGGGGAACCACCACCTGGGCCAACTACACCGGCAGCCGGAACGTGGGCAACGTGGCCCGCAAGGGCGACGGAGTCTGGTGGCTGTCCGCCGATGATCTCGCCAAGTTCTCATTCCCGGTTGCCGGTGACACCGGCGACACCGGCCGGAACACCTTCCGTGGCCCGCGCTACTTCGGCGCCGACGTGTCGATCGTGAAACGCTTCAAGATATACGAAGCGCACAGGGTCACATTCCGCGCCGAAGGGTACAACATCTTCAACAACTCCAACTTTGGCAACCCGAGCGTGGCTCTGACCACGCCGGCGACTTTCGGAAAGATCAGCAGCGCCATCAACCCCCGCATCTTCCAGATGGCGCTTCGCTACGATTTCTGAGAACTGATGAACAGACTCAGCGCGCGGGTTTCGGAACCCGCTTGCTGACGCTCGCGGCTCTGGGCCTCAGGCCGCCGCTTCAGGCGGAAGAGGAACGTCCTTGGCGTCTCGCCAAAGGCGTTCCAGTTGGTAATAGTCCCGCTTCTCGGCTGAGAAGACGTGGACGATCATGTCGCCGAAGTCCCCGAGAATCCACTCGCCGTTCTCGTAGCCTTCGACGCTGGTTGGCATCTCGCCGGCCTTCTTCTTCATCTGCTGGGCGATTTCATCCCAGATGGCCTGGTTCTGGCGAGCATTCGTCCCGCTGCAGATCAGGAAGTAGTCGGCGAAGGAGGTGACCTCGCGCAGGTCCAGGATGCGAAGGCCGGAAGCTTTCTTTGCTTCCGCCGCCCGCAACGCGATGAGCCACGTGGGGCTGTCCGTGGCGGAAGGAGCCGCTGCCCCGTTCTTAATGTGTTTCCGCAAGAGCTAGGCTTGTAACCTCTCCTTATCGAGCATCGTACTACAATTAGTACAGTGCGCAAGTATTTTGTTTGCTGCATGTTCGTGGCCACTCTCGGGCTGCCGGCGCAGAGCCTCTACACCCGCCAGCCGCTGCTGGAGCGCGTCACATCCAGCGCGGCCGACATGGACGACGACCTCGTTCTGAAGCGCACGCTGTACGGCCCGCTGCGTGCCGACGAAACCACGCCGGAGCAGGCTGCCCTGATGGTGGAGGCGGCCAAGAGGCGCGTGGACCGCGTGCAGGAGCGCATCGACCAGGCCAAAGAGATGATCGACCAGGGCATTCTGGCGCGGAACGAGATCCAGCCGCTTACCGAGGAGCTCACCTATCGCCGCTCGGCGCTCAGCCTGGCCGAGTCGCGCGCGCGGTTCCTGAAGGGACTGTCCGAGATGGCGCGCGCCGAGCAGGCGTTCGACACGCAAGACGACGACACGGGCTACAGGCCCATTCAGGAGCGCTTTGACGGCAACGGCCAGATGAGCGCAGGTGTGTTCCGCAAGGTCCTGCTGTCTTTCGAGAAGCAGTTTGCCCGTCCGCTGCCCATCAGCGCCAACGGCGAGACGGCGGTACACAAGTCGATGGGCTTCGACCACCGGGGCCGCGTGGACGTTGCGCTGGCGCCGGATACCGCGGAGGGCGCCTGGCTGCGCGAGTACCTCCAGCGGGAACAGATCCCGTACTACGCCTTCCGCGGCGCGGTCCTCGGGCGGGCGACCGCCGCTCACATCCACATCGGCCCCGCCAGCACACGGCTGCGTGTGGCAGACTGAGTGCCATGGCGCCCGCGAAAGTCGAAGTCCTCATCCCGCACGAGCAGATCCAGAAGCGCATCGCCGAGCTCGGCGCGGAAATCAGCGCCGTCTATGGGGACCGGGCCCTGGTGCTGGTCGGTGTTCTGAAGGGCTCGTTCATGTTTCTGGCGGACCTGGTCCGGCACATTTCCTGTCCAGTGCGCATCGAGTTCATCGGCACCAAGAGCTATGAAGGCACGACCACCTCGGGCCAGGTGCAACTCACCAAGGACTTGGACAAGCCGATTCAGGATGAGGACGTGCTCCTGGTGGAGGACATCATCGACACGGGATTGACGCTCACCTACCTGCTGCACGTCCTTTCGCAGCGCCAGCCGCGGAGCCTGAAGACAGTCGCCTTTCTCGACAAGCCGTCCCGGCGGCGCATTGAAGTCCGCGGTGACTTCATCGGCTTCACGATCGAAGACAAGTTCGTCATCGGCTACGGGCTGGATTTCGAGCAACGGTACCGGCACCTCAAGGATCTTTGTATTCTGGTTCCGTGAAACGCCGCGACCTGCTCACCGCCCTTCCCCTCACAGGCTATTCATTGATTGTCCGGGCGCAGGACCAGCCGCCCTCGAGGCCGGACTTCGACCGCATCGCCCCGCCCCGCAACAGGCGGCACGCCGTTGCGCAAGAGCCAAACATGACGCTGGTGGAGTTGCAGGCGGACGTCTTCATCGCCGGCGGGGGCCTGGCAGGGGTGTGCGCCGCATTGAGCGCGGCGCGGCACGGCGCCAAGGTGGTGCTGGTGCAGGACCGCTCGCGGCTGGGCGGCAACTCGTCCAGCGAAGTGAAAATGCACGTCGTGGGGGCCAACAGCCACAAGGGACGCCCCGGCTGGCGCGAGGGGGGCATTGTCGAGGAACTGAAACTGGACGACGCCGCGGCCAATCCGCAGCGCTGTTGGGAACTGTGGGACCTGCTGCTGTACGACAAGATCGTGAGCGAGTCCAACATCACGTTGCTACTGGAGACCACGCTCTACACGGTGGCGAAGAAAGGCCCGGCCATCGACCACGTGATGGCGAGGTGCGACAAGAGCGAACACCTGTACAGGGTGCGAGCCCCCATCTTCATCGACTGCACGGGCGACTCGCGGCTGGCGCTGGAGGCGGGCGCGCAGATGCGCACGGGCCGGGAAGCGCGGGCCGAGTTCAACGAGTCGCTGGCGCCGGAGAAGGCCGACGAGGAGACGCTGGGCTCGAGCCTGCTGTTCACCTCGAGAGATTACGGCAAGCCGATGGCGTTCCAGCCGCCGAAGTGGGCGCGCAAGGTCACGAAAGAGCAACTGCGTTTCCGCTCGACCAACAGTTGGGAGTACGGATACTGGTGGATCGAGTGGGGCGGGAACCGGAACACCATCTGGGACAACGAGCGCATCCGGTTCGAGCTGCTGGCAATCACGATGGGCGTGTGGGACTACATCAAGAACAGCGGGAACCACCCCACATCGGCCAACTGGGCGCTGGACTGGGTGGGCATGATGCCCGGCAAGCGCGGCAGCCGGCGTGTTGTGGGCGACCATATCCTCACCGAGCACGACCTGCTGAAGGGCGATTTCGAGGATGCGGTCGCCATCGGAGGCTGGCCGATGGACGACCATCCGCCCGGCGGCTTCGACCGTCCGGACCTGCCTCCCAACACCGTGCTGAAAACGCCGGAGGTGTACAACATCCCGCTCCGTTCGCTGTACAGCCGGAACGTGCCGAACCTGCTGATGGCAGGTCGCAACATCAGCGCGACGCACGCCGCCTTCACCTCCACGCGCGTGATGGCCACCTGCGCCTGCGTGGGCCAGGCGGCGGGTACGGCGGCGGCGCAGTGCGTGAAGGCACGGGTCGGGCCGCGGGAGCTGGCGCGGGACCGCAAACACGTGGCCGCTCTGCAGCAGACGCTGCTGCGGGACGACCAGAGCCTGCGGGGCGTGAGGAACGAGGATCCGCTGGACCTGGCGCGGCAGGCGCGGGCGTCGGCATCGGCATCGGCCGAGGAACCGGGCGGCGAAGCGGCGAAGGCGCTGGACGGCTTGGTGCGCGACATTCCGGGAAAAGAGACGCATCAGTGGACGGGCCGCATGGCCGCCGGCGGCGCGTGGATCGAGTTGCGGTGGGAGAAACCGGTGGCGATCTCGGAAGTGCAGATCACTTTCGACACGGGCTTTCAGCGGGAGCTGACGCTCTCGTCCCAGGACAGCGCGATGAGGGGTGTCATTCGCGGGCCACAGCCGGAGACGGCGCGGGACTACCGGGTTCTGGCCGGCGGGGCGGAGGTCGCCGCCGTGCAGGGCAACCACCAGCGGCTGCGGCGCCACCGTTTCGCGTCCGTCACGACGGACCGCGTGCGTCTGCACATTGCGGCCACCAACGGCAGCGACATGGCGAGGGTGTTCGAGATCCGCTGTTATTCGTGAGGCGGGTTCAGCGGTCGCCCTCTTCCACCCAGGCCAGGTTGAAGTGAGCGTGACGGATGGTCTTCTTCGGCTGGCCTTCCGGGATCTCGTTGTGGAAGACGCTGTAGCTGGCGTGGATGGTTCCGTCGGGGGCCTGAACGATGGACGGGTAGTGGAACGAGCCGCGCCTGTCGGCGCGCGTGTCGAGTTCGATGTGCCGCTTCCACTTCCACGTCTTGCCCTCGTCGCCGGAGATGGTCAGGGCGAGTGAGTAGCGGTCGCGCTCGGTGTCGTTGTTGATCATCAGCCAGCGGCCGTCGCGGAGGTTGATCACCTCAAGCCCCGTGCCGGAGTTGGGGATGTCGGTGTCTTCGGCCGGGGACCAGGTTTCGCCGTTGTCGGTGGAGCGGCTCACGTGCACGCGCTTGGGAGGAGGGCCGTTGTCGCGCATATAAGCGACGATGGCGCCGTCCTTCCTCACGGCGAAGGTCGGCTGGATATTACCGCCGCCGATGATGGGCTGTGAGGCGTGCCAGGTGAGACCCTTGTCGTCGCTGATGCCCACCAGCGAAAAGCTGAAGCCGTCGGAGTAAAGCGGCATGAGGATGCGGCCGGAGGCCAGTTGCAGGGGGTGGGCGCGGGTCATCCAGCCCATGCGGGCGAAGTACTTGTCCTTGGCCTTTTCGACCTGGCGCTTCCAATACTCGGCGAAGGGGCCGTCCTTGTACTTTGCGGCCGCCGCCTCCACGAGCTTCTCGATGTCGGCCGGCTTGAGCAGCAGCACGTCGGATCGTTCCCAGGCGGGGACACCGTCCCGCGCGTAGTTGGAAGAGATGCGGTAGGGGGAGATGGCCGTCTCCCAGCGGTTGGCCACGATGGTCTGCCAGATGAGCCAGACGCGCTTGTCGCGGTCCAGAAACAAGGTGGGGTTGGTGTCGGGGAAGCCCGGCTGGTCGGCGAGGACGAAGGGGGCGGACCAGGACTTCGCTCCCTTGCGCCTGCGTGCGCCCATGATCTGCACGTCATCGGCGGTGCGCTCTCCGGAGCCGCGATACCAGCAGACCAGCAGGTTGCCGCCGGGCAAGAGGAGAATGCTGGAGGCGTGATTGTGCTTGGCATCGAGCGGGAAGATGTCTTCCTTCTCGATGAAGGGTTTCTGTGCGATTGCCGCGGAGGCAAGCAGGAGGGCGGTCAGGATGAAGCGTCTCATGGCCGTATGTTGATGGGGTCAGAGCTATTCTCTCCCACTGTGAGAATGAGTGTGAAGTCCTTCACCAGGGGCAGCGTGGCGCGAAGCAGAGTGATGCCGGCGACGCGATCGGGCGCGGGTTCGGCGGAGAGGATCTCGCAGGCGCCGCCGCCCAGGGTGAGCGTGGGCGGCTGGCCGTTCAGCCCGGTGGCGTGGATCTCCAGAGTGTCGCCGACGATGGCGGCGCTGAGGATGCCCGGCACGGCGTTCTGGATCTGCAGTTCGATCTCCGCTTCGCCGGCCGCGAGGCGAGCCGTGCCGTCGATGCCGGAGGGCAGAGTGAGGGAGAGCAGTCCCGGCGCGGCCAGGAGCACGGACGCGCCGCTTCCGTTGACAGTAATAGTCTGCCCGGGTGTGAGGCCCGGACCCTCGACCACGACGATGGAGCCGGGAGCGAAAGCGCCGGTGAGGCCGGTGGAGACGTCGTACACGGTGGCGGCCGAGAATGCGGGCGGGGATAAGGAGAACCAGGCCATGACGGCTTCGTGGTCGGAGAGCCGCTCCGGCCGGGACGGGTCGGCGGAGAACGACGCGGGGTAAGCGGCATTGACGCGCGTGTAGGCGATACGGCTGAGCGCCCCGGCCAGGCTGCGGTTAACCAGGATGTGGTCGAGCGTCTGGGAGACGCCGTTGTAGATGTAGGAGCCGTTCTGGTCGAGGGGCAGGCGATCGGTCAACGCCTGCATGGAGGGCGGTCCGGCGGTCAGCACGGCGAGCGGATCGTCGCCGGGCATGGACTCGAAGGTGAAGGCATTGAAGTCGCCGGTGGCGGCGATAGGCTCGCCGGGGGCCTCCAGGGTCAAAACCTGGAGGAGGTCGCGCAAATAGCGGGCCTGCAGGCTGCGCTTGAGCCGGATGCGCGGGCCGGAGGAGGCCGAGTCGATGTCGGTCATGGAGCGGAGGTGGCTGGCGACGACGGTGACGGGGAAGCGGGCGTCGACGCGAGCGCGGAGGACCAACGGCGGCCGGTCGTTGAGAAGTTCCGGACGGCCGTCCGGGCGGATGTAGATGGCGTCCTTGCCGTACTGGTTGACGAAGCGAACTTCGACGCGCGAGGCTTTGACGAGAAAGCCAACGTCGATGCCCGAGGAGTCGTTGCCCTCTTCGAGAAAGGCCTGGTACCGCGGGTCGGGAAGGCCGCTGGCAAGGGTGTCCTGATTGATGCGCGCGGCGGCGGCTTCGAGGACCGCGAGGGTCTCGCACTCCTCGACAGCCAGGATGTCGGGCGATCGCAGAACATTGCGGACCAGCAGCGACAGCTTGGCGAGACGCGTGCCGGTCTGGGCGTTGGAGGCGAGCTGAAGAAGGTTCAGGTTGGCGATGGTGAACTCGGATGCGGTGGGGAGGGGCAATGCGCGGGCGGGTTTCAACTCGCTGGCGGTGCGTTCCGCGGGGTCGGCGATGAGTGTCCACATGCGTTGGCTGAAGTCGAGTGGGCCCACGAGGCCGGAGACCAGCGTACCGGTCATGGCTTCGACGCGCGGGCCGCGCTGCGCGGCGGTGTCGATGCGCAACAGTTCCGGAAACTCGGAGACGCCGCGCAGGCGCATGGGGCGGGGCGCGCCGGCCAGCACGCCGATGAACGAGCCGTTGGATGCGGTGGGTCCGGCGGCCAGAATCGTCTCCACAGCGACGCGCTTGCCTTCGAGGTGCTCGAGGTTGTCGAAGCCGCGGCCGGAGTAGACGAGAGCGCGGGTGAGCGGCACGGCGTCCGGCAGAGCGGCCTGGCCTTCGGCGGCCACCTGGATGTCGCCGGAGAGTTCGGTCAACGTGGGCGACGCGGGGTCGGAGGCCGGGCGATACTCGGCGACGGCGCCGGTCACGCGTACGACGGCGCCGCGCGCGGCCGCGGCAGGCGGGGCTTTGCTGGTGAAGACGAAGAGCCCTTCGCTGGTGGCGGGGTCGTTGTCGCCGTCACCGGGCCGGGATTGGATGTAGAAGCCGTTGGCGCGCGTGGCGGTGACGATGCCGCGCGTGGTGACGGCCTGGTCCTTCAACGGCGAGGTGTTGCCGGGACCCTGGATGCGGCTGATGGTGACTTCCGGTTGGGCGAGGAGAGAAAGCGCGAACAGCGGGAGAGAGAGCAGGATGCGCACAACCTGATGCTACCGCGGGGCCGGCCGGCGGAAGGGCAGCCAGAGCAGGAAGAAGAAGAACACTGCCAGCGCTTCGCCCGCCAGGAGATAGGCGGGCCAGGGGCCGAGGTAGTCGAGCAGCGACGCGGCGGAGGGCTTGTGGCAGAGAAACATGTAGTTGGTCCCGTAGAGCGCGTTGAATGCGCCGACAAACGCGCCCCAGCCGTTCAGCACGATGAGGCCGCGCCACATCGAACCCGGACGCGGCCGGGCCTGTTTCGACCAGACCAGAAAGAGCAGGCAACTGATGATGCCGCCGTGGGCGGTGAAGAAGTAGGCGGTGGGGTAGGAGAAAGTAGGCGCCCAAAGTTCGGGCGTGAGTACGGCCATGGAGGCCCCGGCCAGACCGGCGTACCAGGCGGCGTCGAAGAGCCAGGCGCGCAACGTCAGCAGCGAGATGATGGTCAGCCAGAGCGAGAGGTCGCAGAGCTGGAAGGGCATGTACTGCGGAAAGGGGCTGCCCTCCAGTTTGAGCTTGTAGCCGTACCAGACGAGCTCGTTGATGAGAAGAAACCAGCCGGCGGCGAGCCGGATGCGGCGGCCCAGCGCAAGCTCAGCGCGCGCGGGCCACATGAGCAGGGCCGCCACCAGCGGGACGGCGGCCATGATGGCGAGATGGACCGGTCCGAAGAGAACGAAGTCCGTCCGCATGGGCGTCAAGTCAACGCAGCTTCACGGGCGCGCCGCCGACCGCGCGGCTGCGCTGGGCGGCGTCCATGAATGAGAACAGCTCCAGCGTCTCGGCCTCGCTCACCGGCGGCTTTCCGGTCTGAAAGAACTTCATGATCTCCCTGACCAGGTTGGCGTAACCGGCGTCGATCGCCTTCTCCGTGGCCTTGAACGTCTTGGGAGCAAAGACGGCGGCGCCGAAGGAAGAGTAGGGCCGGTGCAGGCGGATGGTCCCGACTCGGCCGTCTCTCCATTTGCCGGTGACCACTTCGGCGTCGTCGGAGTAGGTGCGCGTGACCTCGTCACAGCCCGTGCCCAGGAGCGCGTAGAGGATCTCGACGGTATGGATGCCATACCAGGTGAGGTCGAGTTGATGGTGCGATTCGAGCGGTCCGGGGCCCCAGGCCACAACACCGTTCAGCCCGTCGATTTTCAAGCCGGCCATGGCGTCGCCGAAGCGCAGCGAGGAGGAGGAAAACCACGGGATGCCGCTCTGGCGGGCAAGCTGGGCGATAGCGCGGGCGTCTTCCAGGGTGGAGGCGAGCGGCTTGTCGATGAACACCGGCTTGCGGCCCTTGGCGATTTCGCGGAACTGCGCCAGGTGGGTGCGGCCGTCGACGCTTTCCAGCAAAACAGCGTCCACCTTCGCGAGTAGCGTGGCGATGTCAGGGACGATTTCGACGCCGTACTTGGACTGGATCTCGGCGGCGAACTTATCCACGCGCCCGGAGCTCTCCTTCAGGTCGGCGCTGCCGCCTTTATAGGCGGCCACGACGCGGGCGCCGGGAAGATGGTCCTTGTGGTTCGGGTCGTTGAGCAAGGAAGTGAACGCCACGGCATGGGAGGTATCGGTTCCGACGATGCCGAGGCGGAGATCAGCGGCGGCGAGGCCGCAGGCGGCCGCCGTGAGGAGCAGGAAAGCCTTCATGCAGGTGATTGTATCCAGGTTGGCGGCCTGTGCGAGAGTGGAAGCGGTGCTGGACATCGTCAAGGTCTCGGCCATGCTCGAGCCGGAGCAGATCGAAGCCGGCTACCGGCAGGGCCTGTTCCCGATGGGACACGAGGGCGGCCGTGTGTTCACCTGGCATCGCCCGCGGCTGCGCGGGGTGCTGCCGCTGGAGGAGTTTCACATATCGCGGTCGCTGGCGCGCACGCTGCGCAGCGGCCGGTATGAGGTGACGGTGGACCGGGACTTTACGGCGGTGGTGGAGGCGTGCGCGGCCCGCGAAGACGTCTGGATCACGGCCGGGGTGAAGCGCGCGTATGCCGAATTGCACCGCGCCGGCAAGGCGCACTCGGTGGAGGTGTGGATGGACGGGCGGCTGGCCGGCGGGACGTACGGCGTGCACCTGGGGGGCGCGTTCTTCGCCGAGTCGAAGTTCCACCGGATGCGCGACATGTCGAAGGTGGCGCTGGCGCACCTGGTGATGCGGCTGAAGGAGCGCGGCTTCGCGCTGCTGGACGTGCAGTACTGGACGCCGCACCTGGCGCAGTTCGGCGTCGTGGAGATTCCGGCAGCCGAGTACCGGCAGCGGCTGAAGGCCGCGCTGGCGCTGGAGTGCCGGTTCGCGGATGCGGCGGGCATACAATCAACCTGAAGAAGCTCATGCCGGACACCGTCACCGGTGCCCAGATTCCGGTCCGGCCGCCCGGAGCGGCCGTTGTTTGTGCCGCGGTCGCGTTTACGGCGCTGCTGGACGGAATCCACCTCTGGTGGACGCCTTAGCGCCGGCGAAAGGGCGGTCGATGAGCCCGCACGTTAGGCCGACATGGCGGCCAGGAACTCGGCGTTGGAGCGTGTCTTGCCGAGCTTGTCGAGGAGCAGCTCGACGGACTCAACCGGCGAGAGCGGGGCGAGCACCTTGCGGAGTACCCAGATGCGGTTCAGCTCATCGCGGGGGATGAGCAGCTCGTCCTTGCGCGTGCCGGACTTGTTGATGTCGATGGCGGGGAAGATGCGCTTGTCGACCAGTTTGCGGTCGAGGTGGATCTCCATGTTGCCGGTGCCCTTGAACTCTTCGAAGATGACGTCGTCCATGCGGGAGCCGGTGTCGATGAGGGCGGTGGCCATGATGGTGAGCGAGCCGCCTTCCTCGATGTTGCGAGCCGCGCCGAAGAAGCGCTTGGGGCGCTGCAGGGCGTTGGAGTCCACGCCGCCGGAGAGCACTTTGCCGGAGGGCGGGACCACGGTGTTGTAGGCGCGGGCCAACCGGGTGATGGAGTCGAGCAGGATGACGACGTCGCGCTTGTGCTCGACCAGCCGCTTGGCCTTCTCGATCACCATCTCGGCCACCTGCACGTGGCGCTGGGCGGGTTCGTCGAAGGTAGAGGATATCACCTCGCCCTTGACAGAGCGCTGCATGTCGGTGACTTCCTCGGGGCGCTCATCGATCAGGAGCACGATGAGGACAATCTCCGGGTGGTTGGCCGTGATGGAGTGGGCGATGGACTGCAAGAGCATGGTCTTGCCCGTGCGCGGGGCCGAGACGATGAGGCCGCGCTGGCCCTTGCCCACGGGGGTGAGCATGTCCATCACACGTCCGGTGAAGTTCTCGCGCGTGGTCTCCTGCTTGACGCGCTCCTGCGGATAAAGCGGCGTCAGGTTGTCGAAGAAGATCTTGTTGCGCGACTGTTCCGGCGGCTCAAAGTTGATGGCGTCCACTTTGATGAGGGCGAAGTAGCGCTCGCCTTCCTTGGGAGGACGGATCTGGCCGCTGACGGTGTCACCGGTGCGCAGGTCGAAGCGGCGGATCTGCGAAGGGGAGACGTAGACGTCGTCGGGGCCGGGCAGGTAGTTGTACTCCGGGGCGCGGAGGAAGCCGAAGCCGTCGGGGAGGCACTCGATGACGCCCTCGGAGAAGATCAGGCCGGCCTTTTCGGCCTGCGCCTGGAGGATCTTGAAGATCAGCTCCTGCTTGCGCATGCCGGCGACGCCGCTGATGTCGAGGTCGCGGGCGATCTGGTTGAGCCGGGAGATGGACATCTCCTTCAGCTCACCCAGGTCTAGGTTGCCGCGCTTGTTGAGGGCGCCCTGGCGCTTTTCCTCCACGGGCGCCTCGGCGGCGGCCGCGGCTTCGCCGTTGTCGGGCTTGGCCTCGGGACCGTTAGCCGGCTTGGCCTCGCCGCCATTGCCGCCGTTGTCGGGCTTGGGCTTGGCTTCAGAGCGTTTGCGAGGCGCTGGGGATTCCTTGGGGGAGCCTTCGGCCGGCTTGGACTCGGCGGAGTTTTCGGCGGGCACGGGTTCGGGGCTCACCGAGCCGTTTTTTTCCAGATCGTTTGCCAAATCTCTTTCACTCCTTGGCCATTGAGGCCCGAGAACCAGATGAGGTCTCCGGAGGGGTATTGCTCTCGGATGGCCTTCTGGCTCGCGTTCTTCTGCTTCTGATTCAGCTTGTCCACCTTGGTGGCCACCACAACGAATGGCCGTTGATGGACCTCGAGCCACTGTTTGAGCTGGAGGTCGGTCTCCATCCAGCCCCGCCGCGAGTCCAACAAGAGGACGCACAGCGACAGACCTTCACGCTGCAGGAGGTAGACTTCGATCACCTCCTGCCAGGCCCGGGCAACAGCCTTCGGGGCCTTGGCGTATCCGTACCCGGGGAGATCGACAAACATGAGCCGATCTTCCACCCGGAAGAAATTCACCGCCTGGGTGCGGCCCGGCGTGTTGGAAGTGTACGCCAGTTTCCGTCCCAGCAGCGTGTTCAGCAGCGTGGACTTCCCGGCGTTGCTTCTTCCCAGAAATGCAACCTCGGGCAGCCCCGGCGGAGGGAACTGCCCGGAGCGGGTCGCACTGAGCAGAAACTGTGCCGGAGTGACCACGGCTGAACACTGATCCTTCGGGTCGCCGCTGCCCTGCGGCGGCGGCATTTCCATTCGCAATCCCCTCCCTTACGGTTGGGGTTCTAGTGGGCGCGATTCTCCTCGGCGGGCAACTCGGCCACCACCTCCAGAGGGTGGGCCGGCGGCCGCGAGGCGAGGGAATCGAGATCGCCGGCAAGCGCGATCCTGAGCACTTCGTCCATCCATTCGACGAAGTGAATCTTCATTTCTTTCCGGATGTTCTCGGGTACGTCCGCCAGGTCCTTTTCATTATCGCGCGGCATGATGGCTTCGAAAATGCCGTGGCGGTGGGCGGCCAGCAACTTCTCCTTGACGCCCCCGATGGGAAGGACGCGGCCGCGCAGCGTAATCTCGCCGGTCATGGCGATGTCGCCGCGTACCGGCAACTTGGTGAGCGCCGAAGACAGCGTAGTGGCAATGGTGATTCCAGCCGAAGGGCCGTCCTTGGGGATGGCGCCTTCCGGCACGTGAATGTGGATGTCCAGATGGCGGTAGAAGTCGCGAGGCAGGCCCAGCATGGAGGCGCGCGAGCGAACGAAGCTCATCGCCGCCTGCGCCGACTCCTGCATGACGTCTCCCAGCTTGCCGGTTGTCAAAAGGCGGCCCCGGCCCTCCATGACGGTGGCCTCGGTGGTAAGCACCTGTCCGCCCACCTCGGTCCAGGCCAGGCCGGTGGCGATGCCCACTTCCGGCAGCTTATCCTTGCTGAAATCGCGGAACCGGGCCGCGCCCAGCAGTTCGGTCACCTTGGCCGCATCGACCGTCACCTTGGGATAGACGCTCAGCGGAGCTATCACCGCTTCGGCGCCCGCCTGCTCGCCGCCTTCCACCTCGGCCTTCGATTGAGCGATCACGATCTGGCGCGCGATCTTGCGGCACACGTTGCCGATCTCGCGCTCCATGTTGCGCACGCCGGCCTCGCGGGTATATCCCTGCACCAGCGACAACAGCCCCGTGTCCTGAAACTCGACGTTGTCCAGGTCGAGCCCGGTGGCCTTCATCTGCTTCGGCACCAGGAAGCGGCGCGCGATCTCCATCTTCTCCATCTCGGTGTAGCCCGAGAGCCGGATCACTTCCATGCGGTCCTGCAGCGCCGGCGGGATGGTGTGCATCACGTTTGCCGTGGCAATGAAGAACACTTCACTCAGGTCGTACTCGACATCCAGATAGTGGTCCTGGAACATGAAGTTCTGTTCCGGGTCCAGCACCTCGAGCAGCGCGGCGGAAGGATCTCCGCGGAAGTCAGTCGACATCTTGTCGACCTCATCCAGCATGAACACCGGGTTGCGAGTGCCGGCTTTCTTCATCATTTGCAGGATCTGCCCAGGCAGCGCGCCAATATAGGTGCGGCGGTGGCCGCGGACCTCGGCCTCATCGCGCACGCCGCCCCGCGAGAGGCGGAAGAAGTTGCGGCCGGTGGCCTTGGAGATGGACATGCCGCGCGACGTCTTGCCCACGCCGGGAGGTCCGACAAAGCACAGGATGGAGCCCTTGGGGTTCTTCACCAGCCGCCGCACGGCCAGGAACTCCAGGATGCGCTCCTTGATCTTCTCCAGACCGTAGTGGTCGGAGTTGAGCACTTCCTCGGCGAAGCGGAGGTCGCGTATCTCCTTGGACTTCTTCTTCCACGGTACGGCCAGCATCCAGTCCAGGTAGTTGCGCGACACAGTGGATTCGGCCGACATGGGCGGCATCTGCTCCAGGCGGCGCAACTCGGCCAGCGCCTTCTCCTTGGCGTCGCCGGTCATGCCCGACTGGTCAATCTTCTTCTTGATCTCGTCGAACTCGGATTTTTCGCCCCGGCCGAGTTCCTTCTGGATGGCCTTGATCTTCTCGTTGAGGTAGTACTCTTTTTGCGCCTTCTCCATCTGGCGCTTCACTCGGCCCTGGATGGTGCGGTCGACGTTGAGCTTCTCGATCTCGATGTCGAGCATGTCGGCCACGCGCGTCAACCGGTCCATCGGGTCGAAGATCTCCAGCAGTTCCTGCTTCTCTTCGATCGTCAGTTGCAGGTTGGCGCCCACCGTGTCGGCC